>CAYFWY010000024.1:0-16741 GCA_964346895.1 uncultured Candidatus Bathyarchaeia archaeon
AGAGTGAAGATGCGAATATTCTGTTAAGCTTTGGGAGTCGAAGAGAATAGGTGTTCTGAGCGTAACAGTTTATTTTCTCTTTTCCTTTAATATTCTGTCTACCTCTGTTAGTCCCAGCTTTTTTAGCACTTCTGATTTAGGTACCCCATTTTCGTCCCAACCTATTTCCTCGTAGTATTCTCTTTTTGAGTCTTCAAACTTAGTTCTGTCAACCTTTTTTCCAGCGTAGGGTCCAGACGGTAGTGGCTCGTAGAACCTAGGGGGATTTTCGTCATGTATTTTTGGATTCCATATGAGGTCTGGTCCACCTAGAAGCAGCAAGGCTCTCTGTATGTGAAGTATCCTGCGCGCCATGGTCCCATACCATTCCTTAGGTCCAATTTTCCATCCTGTGACCGCTTTAAAGAAAGCCCATTTGAGGCTTCTAGGCACATTGAAGGTGTTGAACAAGCAGTAAACGCCTGAATCATGGAGGGTCGCTGCCAATTCTCCGTCGGCGTGAGAGATTGGAAGGTAGGCTACTGAAGTGTGGTCCCCAGCTTGAACAGAGCAAGCGTAGGATATGTCTATGGTATAATCTTTTCCGCTTCTAACTCCGTGGGCTCCCAGAGCCATTCCCTTCTCATGGACCACATATTGCATTACATCTTTCTTCTTCATTTCCTCTATTTTGAGGGCAGCTCTATAGGAACCCTCAGCTAACACGTTTCCAAAGCCTCTTCTCACAGCCAAATTCTTGGCTAACGCAGCAAAAGCCTCTGCGTCTCCCCAACCCAATTCTATGCCATCCAAGTCTTCCTTGGTCAAGATGCCTCTCTGGTAGAGTTCTCCAGCGAACCCCAACACATCTCCGCATTGTATGCCGCAGAGTCCCAAATCATCGATCAAAGAAGCTAGGTAGACATTTTCTTCTGGAGTGAAAATATTCAAGTTTGTTCCCAGGTAAGCTTGTAGTTCATAGTCCGGGTTGTCTCCTATTGCACCTTCAAAGGGCCCTGCTTTCACCATCGCCACTTTCAGGCATGTTGTTGGGCAGCCAAAGTCCCCCCAGTATCTTTTTATCCAGACCCTATTCTCGAATTTGTCCACTCCAAAACTTTTTTGGTCATGCCACTCCTCCTGCCAGTTTCTAATGGGTTCAGAACTGGTTACTGCACCTGCCTCGTAGCCAGAAGCGCTGGTTCCCCACCTTCGACGTGAATCGTTTATGTAACACCTAGCTGAAACTTCAGCTATCAGCGTCTTCACTTTTTCCATGTCCTCGACCTCCGGTAGAGGTCCTGTACCTTTAGCTACCAACGCCTTAAGATTCTTTGAGCCCATTACCGCTCCGTAGCCACCGTAACCTGCTGCATGTGTCCATTTCGCCATAACAGCCGCGATTCTGACTTTGTTCTCTCCAGCTGTTCCTATGTATAGTACAGCTGGCTCTTTCCATGCACCGTAGAGGGGAAATCTTTCTCTGAGTGCTTTCCTTGCCTCTTTGGTAAGAATAGCTAATGTTTGCTTTCCGTTTTTGCCCCAGATTTTACTTGCGTCTCTGATTTCAGCTTTAGAGTCTGTGATGAAAAGGTAGCTTGGTTTGGCAGCCTTCCCTTTGATAATTAAGCCGTCGTAGCCTGCGCATTTTAGCTCTACTGGAAATTCTCCGGCAACTGTTGAACCGACTACACCGTTGCTTTGGGGCGACTTTCCGGATATGCAGATTCTGCTTCCTGGATAAAAACCGGTTAGGGGTCCAGTTAGGACGAGAAGAAGGTTTTCGGGGCCAAGGGGATCAATGGTCTCCCACCATCGGCCTAATCTATCCCATAGTATCTTTGTAGCTAAGCCTCTGCCGCCGATGTATTGCCTTAGGATTTTTTCACTGAATTTTAGTTCCTTTATCTTTTCTGTTGAGAGGTCAACTTCTAGGAATTTTCCTGCGTATCCCCGCATTTAGATCAGCTCTTCTCCCGCTTCTCCATACATGCTAGCAACCAAATCTCGCGTTACTTCTTCAGGTTTGCGCGCGTATACCTTGTAAATGCGGTCGCGTCCCATATTTTTCTCAAACGATTTGGTTACAACCCTGAGCGCATCCCATCCTCCTTCGCGGCACACCTTTGCGCATTGAGGGGCTCCTCCGCAGAGGTCACATATTAACGCGTGCTTCTCAGTTGGATGGATATGTGGAACGTTACCTGGGCAAGCGTCAATGCAGATGCCGCAAGCGGTACATTTGTCTTTGTCAACTGTAACTGCACTTGTATCTTTGTTCACGGATAAGGCAGTTACGGGACAGGATTTAACGCATGGGTAGTCATCGCATTGAGTGCAGAAATGTGGAAATTCTGCTCCGGGGACGAACATGAATACTCGTATTCTTGAGGCTTCCGGCCAAATGCGGTTTTCATGGAAAAGGGAGCAGGCGACTTCGCATTTTCTGCATCCACTGCACTTTAAGTAGTCCCTAACAATCCAGATTGGTTCTTGAGAACTCAATTATAACGCCTCGTTAAACAGGCTGAAACAAAACGTTTTCACTGGTTAAATTTAAAATTAACGATAGACTTTCCAAAGTACATTCGGTATCTTTCAACTCGAATTTGTTGCTTTTCTCTTTGAAAAGAGTTAAAGCAAGATAGTAACGCTTAAGCATACAAAAGACAATCCTCGGAGAGAGGTTTGTTTGGTGCTACTGGAGTGGATGGAACAATTTGCGCTTCAATTTAGCTATCCTGGAGTTTTTCTAATTAGCCTTGTTGGCGCCTTGTCCGTGATCATTCCGATACCTTACACCCTCGTCATCTATTTACTAGGAAGCATTTTAAATCCTTTTTTTGTCGCTGTCAGTGGTGGTTTAGGTTCCGCTCTCGGCGAATTCTCTGGATACGTCTTGGGCTATTATGGCCGAGTGGTGCTGAGTAAAGAAAGGCGAAGAAAGATGGATTATATGATGAAGGTTTTCCATCGTTATGGCTTTGCTGCAATTTTCTTGTTCGCTTTAACTCCATTGCCTGATGACCTTCTTTTCATTCCGCTGGGAATCATGAGATACCGGTTTCTTAAAGCCTTCATTCCATCCTTCTTAGGTAAAATGTTGATGTGTTTCATCTTAGCTTATAGTGGCCGTTGGTCTATTGAAGTAATTGAAATTGTATTCGGTGAAGGCGGATTGCTGGGAGTCGTGATCACAACTGCTCTTTTGGTCATCGTCATAGTGGCTATTCTTAGAATTGATTGGGAGAAAGTATTTGAGAAGTATGTTGGCGCAGAGAGAGTGAGAAAAGATTGAGGGTTATAGCTGACCTCCACATTCACAGCAGATTTAGCCGGGCTACAAGCCAGAAAATGAATATAAATGAAATCACCCGTTTTGCCCGAGTCAAGGGTTTGAATCTAATTGGCACCGGAGATTTCACTAACCCCAAATGGTTTAAAGAACTGACTGAAGAACTAGTTGAAATTTCAGGCACTAACCTCTACGGATCAACCAAACATCCAGACTCTCCAGTGCATTACATGATAACCGCTGAAGCTAGCACAATATTCACGGTTGAGGGCAGTGTTAAGAAAATCCATCACGTCATCTTGACTCCAAGCCTCGAAACTGCAGTTCAAGTTAATGACAAATTGAAGCGTTACGGAGACCTCAGCGCTGATGGTAGACCAACTTTGAATATGACCGCACCACAACTTGTGGAGGAGATAATGCAAGTTTCGGATGAAAATGTCGTTATACCCGCTCACGTTTGGACCCCCTGGTTCAGTGTTTTCGGCGCCTTCAGCGGTTTTGACCGAGTAGAAGATTGCTATCAAGATATGACGAAACATATTTCAGCCTTAGAGACTGGCCTCTCCTCGGATCCGCCTATGAACTGGAGACTAAGTGCCCTCGACAAGTTTGCCTTGGTTTCAAACAGCGACAGCCACAGCAGTTGGCCCTGGAGAGTCGGAAGAGAAGCCAACGTGTTTGAGCTGGAACGGCTAACCTATCGAGAGGTGGTTGATGCCATTCGCAGGAAGGACCCGAAGCGCTTCAAATTTACTATCGAAACCAATCCTGCCTATGGTAAGTATCACTGGACAGGCCATAGAAACTGTAATGTCTCCCTTCCCCCTCAGGAAGCTGTAAAATTTGGAAACCACTGTCCAGTTTGTCACCGGAAACTGACGAAGGGCGTGGAGCAACGTGTGGAGGAACTTGCAGATCGCCCTGAAGGCTTCAAACCCGAAGGGGCAATAGGCTACATGCATCTGTTGCCCCTCTCAGAAATAATTACCGCTGTTTTGGAAGTTAACTATCCCGGCGCTCAAAAAGTTTGGAGCATCCACAATCCTCTAATCTCGATGTTCGGCGACGAATACACTGTGCTCATCGACGCAACAAGAGAACAAATCTCCCAAATCGTTGATCCAAAAATCGCGGAAGCCATAGTTCGAGTTAGAGAAGAGAAAACAAAGGTTACTCCAGGATATGATGGGGTTTATGGTCAACTCGTGATCTTCGATGAAGGAAAGGAAAAAAGAAAAGAGGTACCAGAAAAGCCGAAACAACGGAGCATAACTGACTTTATTGGATAACAAAATATACGAAAAAATTTTTTAAAAAAAAGTTTAAAGGCGAACGCATACTTCATTTCTTTTAATGCAGAAAATACAGAAAGAGAATCATTCCTTTGCTTCCTTCTTCTCCAACCTGCGCCCGCGCAAATTCCGCTGCGTGCACGAAAAGAGATATATGGCTAAACGACAAAATGCGTTTTTATGACTAATAAAAAAGCAAACCCGTTCATTCCAACTGTAGTAACACTCGTTGCAGTGATCTGCTGGGCTATCTTTATGCTGCTACATACTTTGTTTTGGTCAGCAGACTTCGACTTGTTCCAGAACATCGTAATAATATTGCTCTCCTTAGTTGTAGCGGGTGGTTTCATTGGTCTCATGTGGGTTGTCTGGGTCTTTAGGTCTGGCGTACCGCCAAGCGTACCAGCTTGAACGGTTTACCACGCGCTCTATTGCTAGCCATAAGTTGAGTGATGTTGCTCGTTAATTGAAAGAAAGACAGAAACATAAAACAAAAATAAAGTTTAAAAACCAAGTTGATCTTAGGATTTCATCTTTCTTTCACATAGTGGTGATAAGAACCGCTGCGGCAATTTTATGCTCGCAAAACTACTTTTTGGTTTCTTTATGTGGATAAAAGTTACATTTTGTGTAACGGATATTTGATTTCCGGAAAACATGTTTAAACGACATGTTGATAAGTAACATAATTTGTAACTAATTCCTCAACCTATCCTTTATATTGAGACTAAACTGTTAACCGATATAATGCTAAACCATAATCGGTGAGTAGGAATGCATAAGCCAGAATACAAGTGCTGTGGACAGACTTTCAATACGAAGGAAAGTTTGGAAGAGCACAAAGAAGAGATGCACAAGCAACCGCTAACTATGTGGAGCAGCATTATGGGCGAGTCAGTCAATTTCGGCTGATGTTGCCCATAACGGTTGCGTGCGTAAAATTTGCGAAGGAAACACTTTACTTTATTGGATAATAGGTCACCTTTTACGTATTAATTTCTTAGAGCAACATAGGATGTGCTTCGCAACTGTTCTTTTAAAGAGTTATTAAGAACTCTACAAGCGCTTCTCTAGGGTCAACACCAAAGCTTCATGGACCTACAAAAAGAAGGGATTCGAATCTAAAATTTTGCCCTATAAAATTTCGGTAACTCTTCGCACTTGTATGCAGAGGGTTTTTCCTTCGCGGTAGAGGATGCCTCTCGCTTTGAATCGCATGTTCTTCTTTATTAGGTTAGGCGGGCCTTCATATTCCTCTGGAACGAGCTTTGCTCTCCACCTTTTGTTGATTATACATACAGCTTTTCCGGGCAAGATCTTTTCAATTTCCACCTCGTACACATCCTTGTCATCAGTTTCCTTTTGGGTGGAGATGCTTGCTGTTGAGGCGATACGATCCCAACTTAATTTATGGATTTGACCAAACTTTTCGAGATGGTTTATGGCAGCCCTGACGATGTTGGGAGAATAGCCTTCTAATGCCAATTCCTCTAAGAGATCTTCTATGAGAAGCCCATTTGCTCCAGCTTCCATGGTCTTCGTCCACAACATCTTTGCTGCATGATTAACTTGCCTGGCAAAGGCTTTAATTTCTTCTCCAACTTCAGTCGTTTCTGCAATTTCTTGAGATGGCACGAAAGTTTTCTCTTCAGCGATCTCTGATTTTGGCATAGGCTTGAATTCAGGTTTCCTTCCTCGTCTCGGAAGAGATTCTAGCTGTTTGTTAAGATTCGCTGCGATATTTTTCATCTTTTCTACTCTTCGTTTGCTGGCGTAGAGGTAAGCGATGTCGTGGGTGTCTTTGGCTGCTAATATCACAGTTTTTCCAGTACTTTTTCTTCCAGTTCTTCCTTTGCGTTGAATGTAGCGTATTTCGCTGGGAATTGGCTCGTAAAAGATAACAAGATCCACATCGGGAATATCCAAGCCTTCTTCAGCTATACTGGTGGCCACTAAAATATTCAGTTTGCCTTCCCTAAAATCATGTAATATTTGGGCTTGCTCGTCTTGGTTGAGACCTGGGTCATTTTCTTTGTTGGCTTGTCCCACAAAACGTTTTACATTCACACGTTTTATGGTTTTAAGCTCGTTGACGAGGTGGGTTGCTGTATCTCTATATTGCGTAAAAACCAGAATGCGCCCTCTAGGGTTGTTTCCAATATGTCTCCTAACCTCTTCCTGTAGTGCAAGAACTTTTGGATGGTTCAAACCGCCATTTTTTATGAGATAGTTTCTTAGAATATGGTAGCTTGGATCATTAATGACGTTTCTGTAACTTTTCTTGAGTTTGCAATTCTTTTCCACTCTTTCGAGAAACTGGCCTAAAGAGTGAATTCCTTGGGTTTCGAGGAGTTCCAAGGCGTGAAAAATTGTGAGGGAGGCAGCTTGAAGTACAATAGCGCTATAAAGAAAGCCTTTCTCCCTTTCAGAGGCCTCCTCCAACCGCTTTCTAAGGTTTTCTCCAGCCTCCAAAAGGTCCCTACGAGTTATATACATCAAATTTTTCTTAACTACACCTCGGGACTGAAGCCTTCTAAATCTCTCCCAAAGAATCTTTCTTAAAATCTCCCCCATTTGCTTGTACTCTTCATGCAGGTCAACTTGTCTCCATTCCACATCAACTCGATGAATGTAGGGTGCTACATCTGGGTCATCTTCTGTTCGAAACTCTATTTGTTCTATGTAAAGGTCGCTACACGTTTGATGGACGTTCTTCTGGTTAGATCCTGGACTTGCGGTTGTTGCCATGATGAGGGGCCAACGAGCTTGTTCCACATACTTTTCTGCCACGAGGGTGTAAGCATAGTTTTTTCGAGCTCGATGGCACTCGTCAAAAACGACAAAACTGAAGTTTTCGAGGGAGAGTATTCCGCTTTCCAGATCGTTTTTTACAACTTGAGGGGTGGCAAAGAAAATCTTGGCATAGCCCTCCCAAAGAAACCTTCTATGGCTAGGAGGCACCTTGCCAGTGAGGATAATCATGTCTTTGGCTTTGATTCTCAGAAACTTGCTAAAGGTGTCCTTGTGTTGGAGAACCAAGGGTCTGGTTGGAGCCATAACCAGAATCTTCATGTCCCTGTAGTTGCAGAGAAAGTGTGCTGCAACCAAAGCAGATATAGCGGTTTTGCCAAGAGCGGTTGGCAATATTACCATTGTGTTTTTCTGAGAGGCTTTTTCTGCGATTGATTGCTGGTAGAGTCTAGCCTCCATTGTTGAAGACCAGATCAAAGGATTCTCGACGTACTTCTTGTTCAGCTCCATGGAAACAACAATAAGTTGTAAGCCTTAAAAATAAGTTACTTTCACTTACCTCCCTCATCTCTTTTGCCATACGTTGGACCGCAGATCTTAAAACTAACACATGAAAGAACGAACTATCAAACGCAACTCATTAATTATTCAACATCTGAACGGTGAATTTGAGATGACGAATGACGATTTGACAAGTCTTGACGGCGTTGGGCCTGCCATGACCAGCAAACTTCGATCTGCAGGACTAACCACGATAGAAGCAGTTGCCGTGACTCCACCGCAAGAGATAGCGAAAAAGACTGGAATAGGATTCAACACGGTTCTTAACATCGTAAATGCAGCCAGAAAAATTGCTTGCGTCGATTTTATTACAGCCGAGGAACTGTGGAAAAAAAGACAAAACATGCTCAAGTGTTCCACAGGTTCCAAGAGTCTAGACGAGCTTTTGGGTGGAGGGATAGAAACTCAAGCTATGACCGAATTCATAGGTGAATACGGTGTAGGCAAAACCCAAATCTGTTTGATGTTATCGGTTATGGCCCAGCTTCCATTAGAAAAGGGAGGATTAGATGGAAACGTGGTGTACATCGACACTGAAGGGACTTTCATACCAGAACGCATATTTGAAATAGCCAACGCAATAGGATTGGATCCTCACAAAACCTTGGAAAAAATTTTTCTCGCCCGAGCTTATAACAGCAGTCACCAATGTCTGCTGACAGACCATCTCTTCAAGTTTTGTCCTGAAAACGACATAAAACTTGTCATAGTGGACTCCATGATCGGCCACTTCAGAGGTGAATACATAGGCAGAGAAACCCTTTCCGAACGACAACAAACCCTCAACAGTCAACTCCACAAGTTACTTAGGCTGACAGAAGCCTTTAACTTGCCTGTAATAGTTACAAACCAAGTTCAAGCAAATCCTGCCCAATTTTTTGGAGACCCAAACAAACCAGCAGGGGGACACGTTATGGCTCATGCTTGCACTCATCGGGTTTATCTTAGAAGAGGAAGCAAAGGAACAAGACTAGCAAAGGTTATTGACTCTCCATATCTTCCAGAAAACAGTATACGATTCAAAATCACCGAAAAAGGCATTGAAGACATTCAAGAGTAGACAACACGGGTGCCGGTAGAGTAGATAGAATGACTCGCGTAAAGGTGGTTTCAGCGCTGCCTTCTGCTAAGCGAGTCCGCGTGTATTAGGTTGAAGTGAACATATTTTTACATTCTAACAATTTTGGACAGATTAGACATTCTTCTGGGATGGTTTCATCGCTCGAAAGGTTTCTCAGGTATCCGAAATAGTGACGACACTTTAAAGAGGGTTTTGGGTTCTTCGAGGTCGAAGGCTCATAGTCCGACTGCTTTTTTTGACGTTGACCCGAAAACAGATTCTTTAAGCTTTCTAGCACCGTTCTTCACATCGTTGTTTTGATGAGAGCATACCCATATTTGTACGAAGAATATAGGTTTGATGAAGGCGCAATATTAATTATTGATGTATTCGCTGAAAGTGTCTTATGAATGAAGTTCCGTTTATTTGCATCAAGTAGCAAAAAAGGGGCTGGTGAGACTAGAAAGCGTATGGAGCGGATTGGCAATAAGAATCGCTACGACAAGAAAGATGAAAAAACAATTGGACGCCCGCACACTGGTTGCTCTTGGGGTGACCCTCATATTTTGGGCCTCTGCTTTTGCTGGAATTCGGGCTGGCCTTGAAGCCTATGCCCCTGGTCAATTGCCGCTCTTTCGGTTTTTGGTTGCCTCTGCGGTGTTGGCGGGGTATGCCGCTTTGACCCGAATGCGTATGCCTGAGGTGCGGGATCTTCCAGCCATTCTGCTGCTGGGATTTCTCGGCATTACTGTTTACCATGTGGCGTTAACCTACGGAGAGGTTAGCGTGACAGCGGGGGCGGCAAGCCTCTTGATCGCATCGGGCCCGGTCTTCACTGCTTTTTTGGCCAACGTCTTCTTGGGTGAACGGCTTAAAGTTTGGGGTTGGTTGGGCATCGCGGTAAGCTTTTTGGGGGTAGCACTAGTTGCCTTGGGCGAAGGGGAGGGAGTCCGATTCGATCAGGGAGCTTTCTTGATCTTATTGGCTGCATTCTCCACAAGTCTATACTTTGTTTTCCAAAAGCCCTATCTAAAAAAGTACAACCCGTTACAATTAACCTCTTATACAATTTGGTCAGGGACGTTCTTCATGCTGGCTTTCCTTCCAGGCTTAGCCCATTCAATTCAAGTTGCGCCACTCGATGCGACGTTAGCTGTGATCTACCTTGGAGTCTTTCCAGCAGCGCTGGCTTACGTGACCTGGACCTACGCTCTCTCACGAGCTCCCGCCTCGATTGCGACAAGCTTCCTTTACCTTTCGCCCGTCTTAGCCATCATAATAGCTTGGCTCTGGCTTGGGGAGATGCCCCTCGCCCTTTCCATAGTCGGGGGATTTCTTTCTCTCTCAGGTGTCGTGCTCATAAATACGCGAGGAAGATGATCTTCATAATATATTATGCGCACCCATGGAGAGACAAAAAGAGCTCTTTAGAGCAGGTATAAGAACAGGAGTGCGCGACCGAATACTGCTGAAGTCATCAACTCTTAGCGCGCCCAAAAAGAAGGATCACTCAATGCTCTCGCGCGCAACAACAGAAAATCCCAAGGTGTATGCTTGTTTCGCATGCATCTTAGATAAATTTGATTGTTAAAATTTCATTTTAACTAATGAACATTAACAAAAATGTTATTCTCTTAAAAAGAGAGAATGGGACAGATAAATTTATATACCGAGTGTAAAAAATTACACTCGATTACCTATGGGTGAACAGGATGTCTAAACCCATTCTTTCGTCCAAAGGAATAGCATTGGTAGCCATTTTCGCCTCTTTACAAGCAGTCCTAAGCTCACTCCCCTACACAATTCCAGTTGGTGTTCCGGGGGGTCAAATTACGTTGGGAGTCATAGGCGCTTCACTAATTGGAATAATTGTCGGACCCATACTTGGAGGCCTTGCCGTACTAATTGGCTCCTTAATCGGCATATTCATAAACCCTCCAGGAGCAATCTTCGGCGCTCTGTCGGTTTTGCCTCCAACCCTAGGCGCTTTAGGGGCGGGTTTCATGATGATAAAAAAAGGTTACATTCCTGGAACAATAATTCTCGCCTCAATCCTCCTTTTCTATTCCCACCCGTTTGGTCGCGAAGTCCTTTTCTTTCCATTTTTACACATAGCTGCGATGATTATAGCCTTTGTTTTCTCGACGCGAATGGCGATTTGGTCCTCTCAACCATTAGATATGAAAAAATTGAGTTTAGGAGTACCTTTGGCCGCTTTTGTTGGCACATTAACTGATCACATGTTCGGAAGCGGCCTAGCAATATGGTACTTCAATCCAGTACTTACACCAGAAATTTGGAGTTCTATCCTCTTTGTTTATCCTGTAGAAAGATTTGTGGTCGTCCTTTTAACATCCATTATAGCAGTTCCCCTATACTACAGTCTGAAAAAAGCCGGGCTACTCGATTTTATATTGCAAGGCATAAGTTAATCCTCTGCATGTTCCTTTGATAAGTTCTGGTGACAATCTAACTAGTCTGCAGGCTACTTGATGTTTGTCTTAACCAGTGTTATGCTTTTAAAGAATAATAATAAGTATCCAAGAAATAGTTCTGTTGATGTTCGAAAAAGTTTGTTTGTGAAGGCTATGAAGGCTAGAGAGGGCGACTTTGTTGAAACCGTTGAGGGGAGCATATTCGACGTTAAAGGCTTGGTTCATCCTGTGAATAAAGTTGTAGCTTTTCTCCGTTATTTTCCCGACCTACATGGTGACCGGGAAAGAGATGGAGTGAGATTTAGAAAGGTTTACGCTCTCTCTGAACGTTACGCTTTGCTTGAACAAGCCTTTCCAAAATATTTAGTGTACGACCGAGTCTTCAACGAGCGTCTTTGCGAAGTTCCTGTCGAGGCTGTGAAAAAACATTACCAACCCACTAGTTTTTTGCGAGACCTCCGCTTTGAAGATGAGTTAGATGAAGTGGAGAGAATAGCGTTGCGGTTTATGGAACTTCTAAAGGAGAACGCAGAAGTTCCTTGGAGCAAGCTAGGCATTTCGGGTTCCATCTTGGTGAGGCTACATATGCAAACTTCTGATGTAGACCCACTAGTTTATGGATCGGAAAACTGTCGTGAGGTCTATTCAACGCTGAAGCAAATGCTGAAAGATAGAAAAAGTCAGATTAGGCCCTACAGCATAGAAGAGCTAAGAAAATTGTTCGATTTCCGTTCGAAAGATACGGTTACTTCATTCGAAGATTTTGTTCGAACAGATTCTCGGAAGGCTTTCCAGGGTAAGTTCATGGGAAAAGACTTTTTCGTTCGTTTCGTGAAAGATTGGAATGAAGTTGAGGAAGAGTATGGAACAATCATCTACAAGCCAGTTGGCTACGCAAAAATTAAAGCGCAGGTTGTGGACGATTCGGAGGCAATTTTCACTCCATGTTGTTACAAAATTGGAAACGTGAAGATTCTTGAAGGGCCTCATGTTGAGCCGATTAAGGAAATCGTTTCTTTTCGAGGAAGATTTTGTGAACAGGCCAAGAGAGGTGAAGTCGTGATTGCGCAGGGTAAAGTTGAAAAGTTGCAAAGGGAAGGGGATTGTGAACACTTCAGGTTGCTCTTGGGAAACAAGGTTTCAGATCACATGATTCTTGCTCAATTATGATCGCGCTATCTGCCGTAGGGACCTCAAATTTTTATTTTGTTACTTACAAAATGCACTTTGCAATGAAACTTTTTTTTAATAGGCTGGAATTGGCGCCTTCTTTCTGTTGGTTTTTCCTAGGCGTCTTGGTAGGTGTCGCATTAGATTTTCTGTGGTGGAAGACAGGAATCAGCAAGTACGAGGAGAAAATAGAAGTGTTTGAACATTACCATTGGGGTCTGGCGCTATTGATTTTCATGAAAACACTGCTCAAATTCAATGAAGCATTCCTATTTCTTGCAGGCACAGGCATTGCATTCATTATTGCTGAGATAACTCAAGACCACCCCTTTGCCCTCAAGTCGGATCATCAATTAGCGTCAGGAATGATCGGGATAGCTCTTCTAATTTTAGTAGTTTTCACTTAGAATTAAACAAAAAACGGAGAAACCACGCGCGCACAAGATAGTTTGACTTTTAAGCTGGAGTATGCAATTAGCGTGCTTGATGATGAATACGGTGACGCAGCATTAGTTATGTCAATTGCCTTCATAAACCAAGTTGAAGCACTGAGAGAAAAGAAACTGACAATTGAAGAAGTAGACCAAGTGATAGCAGAAGCACCGAGAATCATAAATGTGATTCAGGAATAGACTCCTAAACCTCTCTTTTCATTATGGTTTTTTATACTTTATGCGCGCGCTGAACGCATTCCTATGCGCGCGCGCATAAAGATAGTCATAGTAGACGCATGCACGCTAATCTGATAAAAAACAAAATCGTTAAATGTCACATCGATATTATGGCAGTAAAAGAAAGCTTTCGTCAACGGTCACATCAAAAAACCTGATAAATAACCCTGATGACACGAAGTGAGGGACATGACGCCAAACACGAGACACTGGAGAATGAACCTGCGCCACTTAAGATGGACGAGTAAGGCTGTATTTCTGCTTCTCTTTATAGTGCCAGTTGCCTACGTAGCAGGAGCCCCTCAGGTGTCAGTACACAGCATCTTTTTGGGAGGATCAACTCTAACTAGAACTTCTATTGTTGTACCCGTTACCCAGTCAGTCTGCAACATATGGCTAGGTGGCTTTGGCAACACGAATCCAGGCACATGGATTTTCTGCCCACTCGGCTCAGCGCAGTTTCTGCTAACTGGCGAAGTTGAAATCATGACTATCGTTGCCCTGCTTCTCTTCCTTCTTCCAATAGTTCTGTTGGGAAACGCTTTCTGTAGTTGGGCTTGCCCCATCGGCACATTGATAGATAGCTTTGATAAAAGTGTCGAGAAATTCCTTCCAAGAATTGAGGCTAAAAGGAAAAAGAGAGCTCTACAGCGTAGGAAAAATAAGCGTAATGAACAAGAGAAAAATTCGGTATGTCCGTCATGCCCAGTAAACAAAGTAATGCCCGAAAGATATGGGGTTTTGGCAAACGGAGCATTAGCTTCAGCATTTCTTGGTGCCGCTGTTCTTAGGTTCCCAGTGTTCTGTGTTGTTTGCCCAGTAGGAATAGCGACCAGAGGCTTTGTTCATCTTAGATCCATATCATCCATTACAGGAAGATTTTTACCCTTCATACTTGAGCTGTTGCCAATACCGATAATAGCGGTCCTCGTAAGCCTAAGGGAAAGGAGATTTTGGTGCAAGAAACTTTGCCCTATGGGCTCGCTCTTAAGAGCGGCAGGCACATTAAGTCCATTCATAAAACTGAGAGTGGAAGAAAAGAAATGCGTTATGAAGGGATGCCCTGAAAATTGTGAAGATGGTCGATTGGATATGTGCCTTTTCTGCCGCACAATGGATGATAGAAAATGCGAAAAAGTGTGTCCTGTGGACATCAATCTGGTTGATAATGGATCATATAACAGATGCACTAAATGTTTGGAATGTTATGTAGCCTGTGACTACGATGCGGTAAAGATTGATTTACTTGACAAGCCCAAAATCTCTCGTATTGGTGGCTTTTTCAGGCGCCTTAGGGGGCGCAGGCGAAAGGATCAAGTTACGCCAATAGAGAATCGAAGCGATGTGGCGGGATAGTATGAGTGCATCCAAGTTGCGATCAACCAAAATTGTCGACTTGACAATTGTAGCTATGATTATTGTAGCTGTTGTAATTGGAGGGTATAATTATTATGTTGTAACGCTCCATTCACCACTTAAAAAGGCAGAGTTCCAAGTAACCAATCTGATTGTTAACCCGGCTGAAGCAGGCATAGGTCAGCCTATAACAATCTCAGCAAACGTGACTAATGTGGGAGAGGTGGAAGGCAATTATTCGATGAGCCTCACAATCAATGATGTGGCTAGGGAGAGCAAGACGGTTCAGCTTTTAGGGAATGAGTCTAGGATAGTGGAGTTCACAGTCACCGAAAATAGTGAGGGAAACTTTTATGTTAAAATGGGCGGTTTGAATGGCTCATTCGTGATAGTTTCTGCGCCTCCACCTGACGTATTCAAAGTATCCAATCTAAGCATCAGTTCGTATGAAAACTGGCCCAATGAAAACATTACAATCTCGGTTGAGGTGAGTAACACTGGAGACGAAACATACAGTTTTTCACTAAATTTTAGAGTTGACGAGGTGATTAGGGAAACCAAAACAATACAGCTTTCAGCAGGAGAAACCACAACTGTAGAAGCCAACATCACCGAGAGCAGCGAAGGAACCCACTCTATAATCGTGGGAGGTTTATCGGGAACCTTCAAAATCGTTCCTACAGGTAAACACACACTCACCGTTATCGCACAACCTGGCTCCGGTGTTTTGCCTTTTACCTTGGATGGAGTAACCGTGGAGACCACATTCTCTGAACTCGTGGATGTGGGAACTCACACCCTTACGGTTCCTACCGATCGCGAAACTGACACGGCTGTATTCAAATTCGAGTACTGGGGAGATGGAGATACAAATCCGACGAAAACAATAGACCTACAAGATCGTATGATACTTATTGTAAGGTATATTCTAGTTAGTGGAATCGCATCCTGTCCTTCGTTGTTTATTTGGAATGGAACAGATTATGTCTATTTTGCAGAGGTCTCAACCTCAGGCTACCTAGGATATCTCAATTATCTAGAAGGAGATGGGTCTCCTGTATTTTGGAAGAATTACCAATGGGATTACATCAAATTAGACAAAAGTCAATTACAACCAAGGAATGGCTATTACGATTTAAAAATGATCGAAATATGGTATGAACTCTTTTATCTAGATTCGGCTTGGTTGGTGGTTGTTGATCACCCATCAGATGTGGATGTCTATTCAACTGAAGGCGAAGAATACTTTGACCCGAATTTTATGGGTAAGATTTATACCGTAAGCAAAAATCCGTTGACGCCGATTTCAGCTGTAAATGAAAAGGGTGAAGATCTCCTACCTCAAATCTCAAAACTGGATGAAATTTACACAAGTGCGCATAATGGAATTTATAGTCCATCATGGGACAATATTGAATGGAACAGATTAGAACTAAACTTGGGTGATTTATCTAAAGCAAAGGAAATCAAGCTCATAGTCAACGGAGTACTTTCTTACGGTCCTGATGAAGACCAAGGCGAATGGTATGACCAGTTTTGGGCGCAGCCTGTGCCAAATGGTACCCAACCTATTCCACCCCCTTACATGGAAGTCAAAGATGAAAATGGGAATTGGGTACGTGTCCCAGAAAGTAGACAGTTCCCAATGATAGCTGTAACACCCAGAACTATTGTTGTCGACCTGACCGGCCTTTTCCTCACAAATGATTACTCCCTTAGAATAAACAATTTCTGGGATGTAACCTTCGATTATATTGGAGTGGACATAACCTCCCAAAAAGACGTGATCATTCAGAGAATTGACCCAGCTGAAGCTACTCTTAACGGAGCAGTTTACACCCACCCGACTGCTACAGGAAACTTCACAAGGTATGGCGCCGTAACTCCGTTAGTACTCGAAGCAGATGATAAATTTGTTATCGGAATTCAAGGAGACGATGTCACTTTCAAGTTCCCCGCTAATCTCGCGCCTCCTCCAGAAAATATGGAAAGAGACATCTTTCTGTATGTCTGTCTCTGGTTCAAAGAAGAGGGGAATCCCGCTGTGGATTTTGCAGTGGATCCCCTACCTTTCTACGATATGAGTGCATTCCCGTATCCGCCTACAGAAAGCTATCCATACGATGAAGATCACCTGAAATATCTCAGAGAGTACAACACCAGAGAAA
>CAYFWY010000025.1:0-2412 GCA_964346895.1 uncultured Candidatus Bathyarchaeia archaeon
ACCTGAGAAGCTGATCGCTGGTCCCGTAAGTGTTATAGGAACCTCATAGAAACAGATGAGATCTTTTAGATATATACGCGCACTTTTTTATTCAATCTGAAAAGATATGTTAAGTCGCATACTCGTGATAATATGTAAGGCAATACCTTTTAGTTCCGTCATTGGAATCATAAATTAGAAAGCCATAAGGGGAGGCTTGTGTTATTGATTTTGCTACTGGAATCCCGCCATGTTGATTTGCTGAAAGAAGAAGCTCGAAAAACACATCCGATCGAAGCTTGCGCCATGCTTTTCGGTGAATCAACCCAAAAACAGGTTGTTGTGCAAAAGGTTATAGTGGTACCAAACAAATTGCAGTCCGCTACAAGATTTGAGATACACCCTGAAACTGTTGTTAAAGCCATTACAGAAGCAGAGCAGGAAGGATTAGGTTTTCTTGGCTTGTTCCATTCTCACCCAGCACCAGCAACACCTTCGTTAATCGACCATAAATTCATGAAACTTTGGGGAGACGTCGTCTGGGTAATCTATTCTTCAACCAATGGCGCCTTAGCTGCCTATCAGATGAAAAACGGTGAAGTCAGAGAAGTATCCATACAGATTGTGCCGGCCTAAACCTGCACTATCTCGCCTTCATAACTGGTCAGCAAGTCTCACAACTTTTTCTCTGATCTGATTGAAAATATCCTCGGCGCGTCCACGAGGCAAGAAATATGGATCTTCAACATCCCACACAACTATCTTATCTGCGCACTCCGGACACTTGTCTAAAACAGCATCCCTGTGCCTTGCTTTCATGGCCACGATTAGGTCATATTTCTCAAGTTGCTTGCCATCCATCCCTTCAGGAAAACGTTTAAGATACTGTTCCGCACCCACTTTCGCCAAGAATCTTACAGCAGACCCTGCAATTCCATCTGGAACAATAGGATTTGTTCCAGCCGAGTCAACCTCGATCTCTGGGTTATGCATCTTCAACAAGGCTTCTGCAACGGGACTCCGAAAAGCATTGCCTGAACATAAAAAAAGAACTTTCATTAAAGCCACCTTGGCCCACTTTTCTACTTCACCATTTGGTTCATGCTTATACATGCATGCTTGAGACTCTTACGCCCTAAATTTTTCCTTTGCTATGATCACCCGCTCAGAGCACACGGAACTTTAATACTGGTTTTGTTGCTAATTAGATTTGAGGTGCTGTTTTGAAGATCCATTTTGAGGAAATCACTTTGTCAACGAGGGAGCGCTTAAGTTTGGTTGATATCACAGAACAGGTTTCAAGTTTTGTGAGGGAATGCAAGATGGAATCTGGCATCTGTCTAGTCAACTCCCTTCACTCAACCACTGCGATAATCGTAAACGAACGTGAGTCGGGATTGACGGAAGATATTCTAAGGAAAGTTCGAGAAGAATTTCCCAAGGGTGCGGGGTGGCGTCATGACCGAATTGACGACAACGCGGATGCCCATCTAACCTCCGTTTTCCTAGGGCACTCTAAAACATTTCCCATAAGAAATGGAAGCCTCGTCAGAGGAACCTGGCAGAACATCTTCCTTTTAGAATTGGATGGTCCTAGAACCCGTCGAGTTATCTTTGAAGCAATCGGAGCATAGCTAGGTAATTGATGAGGCACTGACCTGAAAAATCGAATGAAAATGGTGATGAACCAAAATGTCTACAGCGGTTCTCCCCGTTCCCATATTCATTGTTAACTTCAAGTCGTATGTCTGGGGAAGAGAAGCGTTGAAAATAGCGAAGAAGATGGAAAAGATTGCCCAAGAGAGCAGCGTATATCTTTGCGCAATCCCACAGATCGTTGATATCTTTCTTATAGCAAAGAAAACTGAGTTGCCCGTATTCAGTCCTCACCTTGACAGTTTAACCCCAGGACGTGGAACGGGACGCATCCTTCCAGAAGCAGTTAAAGAAGCCGGCGCAGTAGGTGTGCTGCTGAATCATGCAGAATACAATCTCCCCTTAGACGTTATATCTAAAACGATGAAAAGGGCGCAAGAAGTTGGTTTGATCTCTATGGTGGCTTCAAGCAGTCCAGAAGAGGCAGAAGCCATCGCCACTCTGGGAGCAGAAGTGATAATAGTGGAACCTCCAGACCGCATCGGAACCCTGGAATCGGTGGGAAAAGATAAGGAATTCGTGTCACAATCAATAAAGAAGGTGAAGAAAATCAATCCGAAGACAATCGTAATCTGTGGAGCAGGTGTTTCATCAGGAAGAGATATTGAAGAGCTTGTTAGGCTAGGAGTAGAGGGTACAGGGTCTTCAAGAGCGATCTTTGAAGCAAAAGATCCAGCAGGTAAACTCGTGGAAATGGTTGAAGCGCTGGAATCCGAATGGAGCATCCAAAAGCGCATTCGTGGTCTTCTTTCCTTTTAGAGCGCTTGGAGAATAAGA
>CAYFWY010000025.1:2512-16562 GCA_964346895.1 uncultured Candidatus Bathyarchaeia archaeon
CATCCAAAAGCGCATTCGTGGTCTTCTTTCCTTTTAGAGCGCTTGGAGAATAAGAGAGAAAAAAAGGGGTGTCGCGAAAACGAGTAAGGTTGGTGGACGTAGAATAATCTTTCATGTTGACATGGATCAATTTTTTGCGGCAGTTGAAGAAAGGGAGCATCCAGAGTTCCGGGGCAAACCTGTGGTTGTTGGAGCCGATCCTAAAGGAGGAAAAGGTAGAGGAGTAGTGAGCACCTGCAATTATGAAGCTAGAAAGTTTGGAATACACTCCGGTATGCCCATATCTAGGGCGTGGCGTCGCGTTCCCAACGCCATCTACGTAATCCCTAACTTCAAACTTTATGTGGCAACTTCCCTTCGAATCATGAAAACGCTGCGAAGATACGCCGACAAATTCGAACAGTGGGGCCTCGACGAAGCCTTTCTTGACGTCACCACGAAAGTAGGAAATTTTGAGGAAGCGATAAAGCTCGCAGAAAAGATAAAGCGGGAAATTCGTGAGAGAGAAAAACTCACTTGCTCCATAGGAATCGGACCTAACAAGCTTGTGGCAAAGATTGCCAGCGACTTCAAGAAACCTGATGGTCTAACAGTGATCAGAGTGAAGGATGTTGAAGAATTCTTAGCACCATTGTCCGTAAGAAAACTCTTGTGGGTGGGCAAGAAGACTGAACACAAGTTGAATGAAATGGGGATAAGAACCATAGGCGACCTTGCAGCATTCGACGTTTCTGAGCTTGTTGAGAAGTTCGGTGTAATGGGTAAACAGTATCACCTCTCTGCCCGCGGCATAGATGAATCGGAGGTTTCTGAAAAAGGCGAGATCAAATCCGTAGGCCGAGAGACCACCTTCGAAACCAACACCGACGACTACGATCTCGTCCTCAAAACATTGGAAGAGCTCGCACTGAAAGTCCATAAAGAAGTCTCGGAACGTGAAATGCTTTTCAAAACTGTTACGATAAAGATACGTTACGGAAACTTCGAAACCCATACTCACGGGAAGACATTTGCTTCCTTCACCAACCGTCTTCAAGACCTTCAGAAGGCAGCCAGAGAACTCGCTCAAGCCTATTTACGTGAAAACAGAATGATAAGGCTAGTAGGCGTTCGAGTATCAAGCCTAACCTCAAGAAAAGGTCAAAGAACTCTTTCAAACGCGCACGCCAGCATGGGCGCAAGTTTGCATGCGCATTAGCCCGCTTTCTACTCTCTCTTTCTTCCCCCTAGGACGAATTCAGGATACTCTTTAATTTTCTCTGCCATCTCCTTCAAGCGTTTATCTACTCTGTAATTCACTGTTCCCTCCTCAAATGTTCCGTCAGGTCGTCTTGCGCCCGCCTTAATTCCCGTAAGAATCTCGATTCCTTGGTCGATTGTATTCACAGAATATATATGAAATTTCCCCGCTTTGACGGACTCCACCACTTCCTCTTTCAGCATGAGGTTTTGCACGTTGCTCTCGGGAATCAGAACCCCCTGCATTCCAGTGAAGCCTTTGGCCTTACAGACTTCAAAGAAACCTTCAATCTTTTCGTTCACTCCACCGATAGCTTGGACTTCCCCCTTCTGATTCACTGAGCCTGTGACCGCGATGTTCTGTTTGATTGGGGTTTCCGAAAGTGCGGAAAGGATGCCGTACAATTCTGTGCTTGATGCGCTGTCTCCTTCAACCATTCCGTAGCTTTGTTCAAAGACTAGGCGGGCAGAAAGATTGAGGGGCTTGTCTTGAGCATACTTTTCAGCTAGATAGCCACTCAGGATCAAAACCCCCTTAGTGTGAATTGGACCTGCCAGTTTCGCTTCTCTCTGAATATCAATAATTCCCTCCCGTCCTAACCCGATGCTGGCAGTGACACGAGAGGGTGCACCAAAGGCGAAGTCTCCTAAGCTCATGACTGAGAGACCGTTCACCTGTCCCACAGCTTTCCCTTCAGTGTCAATTAATAGAATGTTCCGCTCAATCATCTGTTGAATCTTCTTTTGGATGAGGTTGGAGCGGTAGATCTTCTCTTCGATAGCTTTTTTGATGTGTTCAGCAGTTACAATCTCCGAATTCTCTTGCAATGCGTAGAAGTTGGCTTCTCGAATGATGTCAGCTATGTCGGCGAATCGGGTAGACAATTTTTTCTGATCTTCAGCTAGTCTAGAGGCATACTCAATTGTTTTAGCTACGGCTGACGAATTCAAGTGTTTCAAGTTCTCCTTTCCACAGAAGGTGCAGATGAAAGCTGCATAGTTCTGCATGTTCTCTTCTGTTCGGTCCATAGACGTATCAAAGTCTGCTTTGACCTTGAAGAGTTCTTTGAAGTCCTTATCCAGAGAAAAGAGCAGCTGATACAAAACAGGGGCTCCGATTAAGACAACCTTGACATTCAATGGAATAGGCTCTGGCCTCAAACCCTTAGTTGTGATGAAGCCCAAGCGTTCACCAGCCTCTTCAACCACAACCTCCCTATTCTTCAAAGCTCTCTTCAAACCATCCCAAGAGAACATGTTCTTTAGCAACTCCTCTGCAGGAAGCACGAGATAGCCGCCGTTAGCTTTGTGAAGCGAACCCGCACGGATCATGGTAAAATCGGTTGTTAAGACGCCGAACTGTGCTTCCTTTTCTATCCGCCCAAAGATGTTTTGATAAGTTGGATTGAGCTCCACAACTAAAGGAGCACCCTTAAGATCAGAGTTGTCTACTATCACGTTTACCTCATATTTCTTTAAAGGAAGCTGCTTCATCCAGGGAAACGGAACTGGAGGAGCTCTGGAAGCTTCAGGCTGCAAGAATTGGGTGAGATTTTCTAAGATGTCCTTCTGGACCTCATCCAGGTAGGTGATAACCTCGTGAAACTCTTTGTATTTCTCTTTCAGAGCAGTAAACAAATGACCAATCGCATACAATGCAACCTCCCGATTCAAGTTTGCAATCTCATCTTTAGCCTTATCCTCCAAGGCTCTGAACTGCCTGATGGCGCTACTCAAATCTGGACTTAATTCTTCTCTCCTCTTGAGAATTTCATCCCTAATCCGCTGGGGTAATGCATTGAACTCGCGTTGATCTAGAGGCTTTCCATCCACCACCGGAATCACTAGCAGCCCTGTTGGGCCCATCTGAAGGACGAACCCCTCTTCTTGAGCCCTCTTGCCTAGTTGCGAAAAAAGTTCATTTCTTTCCTCTCCAATAGCTTTGATGCTTGATTCCCGTTTTGTTGCATACTCTTCACTTTCGAAGGCTTTAGGAAGTGCTCTCTGCGCCTCAGTAATGAGGTTACTCACGTCCCTTTGAAAGCCTTTCACCTTGCCAGGGGGCAGTCTTATTGCATTGGGTTCATATGAATCTCCAAAGTTATTTACGTAACACCAATCTGAAGGCACTTGCTTCGTTTTAGCTATCTCTTCTAGAAAATCTTTCACAGCGGTTTTTCTACCTGTTCCCGGGTAGCCGGCCACGTAGATGTTAAATCCAAACTGTTCAATGTCCAAACCGAATCTAAGCGCTTTTACAGCCCTCTCTTGACCAATAATCACTTCAAGCGGCGAAAGTTCTTCGGTGGTTTCACAATGCATCAGCATTGGATCACACTCCTTTCTAAGCTTATGGGGTGGCAACTCATTTGTCACGGATACTCACCTTTAACATTAAAACACTCCAATAATGTAGAATAGGATCTCTCAAATTTTAAAAGCTTTTTATGAAAGGCATGGGGTTGAATAACTCATTATTTTTCATGATAAGAACTGCTTAGTGAACACATTTATGAGACTGTTTGAAAGAAAAGGTCAGTCGCTAGTTCTATTCACTTTTTCAGCCTTCTCTTGACAGCTTCGCTCTCAAGTTCCTTGAGTGCATTAGAGGCGATCCAACGGGCTGCCTTGGAATCAATACGCTGGATCTCTTCAGCAACTCTAACGGCAGCTTTGTTCAAGTTCACATTCCTTTTCCCAATGTTCCTCAGAGCCCAGTTGACAGCCTTCTTCACGAAGTTCCGCTCATCCGTGGCTCCGCCTTCTATCACAGGAAACAGCTCGATGAATTTTTCGTCTTCTGCGTCCTTGTTATGCCAAGCCAGACAGGCTATTAACGCGAATGCAGCTCTTTTAACAAACTCCTCTTCTCGCTCAGACCAGTCAAGGATTTTCTTCCAGGCGAGGGGAGTTTTCTCAAAGAGGTTAATGCACACCTGATCGCAGAGGTCCCAAGAGTTGATATCTTCCACCCAATCCTCCATCTGTTCTTCGGTCAACTTCTCAGGCTCGTCGATCATCGCTGCCATAATCTTCGCCTCAACTATCCCCGTCTTCCACAACGCAAGCGCAAGCTTGTGGTCCTTCCCAACTTCTTTCGCCATCTTTCGCATGTCAGGAACTGATACTCCTAATCTTCGTTCAACTACCATTCCATATCGGGACATTCCTTCCAGATGATCAGGATGAGCCTTATCCTTCAGTTTCTTAAGAACATCATCTACGGAAACCATCTTTATCTCCCTTAACTTTTTCATGGACGAAATTGTTTTAAATTGCTGTCAAGATTTTTACGCGAATTCTATACACATTTGCTCAAATTTTCTATGATCGAAATCGTTAAATGATTCTATCGGATGTGATCTTTCCATCTTTTAAGGTTATTATGCGGTTGCTTTTTGATGAGACTGTGGGGTCGTGGGTTACGAAGATGACGGTCACTCCTTCCTTCTGATTGATTTCCCACAGTAAACTGATTATTCTCTCCCCTGTGGCGCTGTCCAGTTCTCCAGTTATTTCGTCGCAGAATAAGACTTTTGGGTTATTTATCAAAGCCCTGCAAATGGCTACCCTTTGCTGTTCCCCTCCGCTTAGTTGATTCGGCTTATGTTTCATTCTATCTTCCAACCCAACCATAGCAAGAAGCATTCTAGCCCTATCCTTGAAGCGAGTGTTATTCCTTACTGGAATCACAGGGACAAAGACATTCTCAATAGTTGTCAAAGTTGGGATAAGATAGAAGTGCTGAAATACGAAGCCAACCTTTTTTCGTCGCACCTCATACAACTTCCTCTCTGGAACTTGGGTCAAGTCGACCCCATCAAAAAATACTCTGCCGCTTGTGGGGAGATCTAAGGCACCTAGAAGATTAAGCAATGTTGTCTTCCCGCTTCCACTTGGACCCATGATGCTCAAGAACTCCCTGGCATTTATCTTCAAGCTTACATCCTGAAGAGCGTGAACTAATGACTCACCAAGCTTGTAGTTCTTCGTTAGATTCTCGCCTCGAATCACTTCCACCGTCATTACTATTCACCCCTAATTGCCTCTATAGGTGACAAACGAGAAGCTTTAACTGCAGGATAGAGACCGCTCATTAGGCTCAATCCTACACCAAATAGGAAGCTTTCAATGACGGTTGCCAAGGTTAATCGAACCGTCAAAGCTGGAATCATGTTCTGAGCCATTTGTGCGGCAACTAGACCAAGGAGCAGCCCGATTAAACAGCCTACGACGCCGATTCCAAAGGCTTCAACTAGTACAGAGTTGCCTACATCGATGTTTTTCCATCCTGTAGCCTTCAGCAACCCTATTTCAGGGGTTCTTTCAATCACACTCATCAACATAGCGTTGGCTATGCCGAGGCCTCCGATCAACACTGCAATAGCAGAGATGATCCAGATGGTGTTTCGAAGAGTGCTCAAGACTTCTGTTGCTTCACTCACCAAATCCTCTGGAAAGACCACTTCATACTCTTCAAAGTTTGATTCCACATAAGACTCGATCTCTTTCGCTTTGTCCGGGTCAACGGGTCTAACCTCTATTATGCTAACCTGATCTTCCGACAGATTTCTCAAAGCCCTAGCGTCCCCGATTGGAACCAACGCGATCAGGGCATCAGCTAATGTATACGTTTCAAAGATGCCGGTCACACTGAAGTTGGCAGAATCCATAGGAACGCTCTCTCCCACCTCAACATCTAGCTGATCCGCCAATTTTTTTCCTAGAATAATCTTGCCACTATCAGTTCCATTGAAGAAAGAGCCGATTTTGATGTACTCTGGAGATACAATCTCCGCGTACGAGTCTGTTACACCTATAAGGGTAATCAATCTTGGTCCACCACCCTGGGAAGCTCTGGCGACGTAGATTTCCGGGCTTATTACTTCTATGTCCTCATTGCTGCGCAACGTTTCAATCAAAGAGGTGTCAACTATCGAAAAGACTTGGTCGACAGCTCCTTTCTCTTGGATAATCAGGTTTCCACTCAGAAGCCCAAGGGAATCAGCTATGCTGCTTTCTAAACCATCCATAACAGTGAGAAGAGAGGTTATCAACATAACACCTAAGGCAATACCAAGTATGGCAAGGGCTGTCCTCATTTTTCTGCGTTTCAAGTTTTTCAAGCTGTAGGTTACAATGTTCATTTCGCCGCAACCTTCTTGTACGCGGGATCTAGAAAATCAAGATTCAAAGGTGTTTTTCTTCGCTATATGGCTTTCTGGAACCAAAAACTTTGGAATCCAAAAAAACACAATAACGACCGACTCCAGATCCTATCAGTCGCCTTCTTCGCCATCAAAGAAAAAGAAACCGAAGATGCCCTATCCTAGCCTATTGAAAACCACCACAGAAAAACCAAACCTACCGCCTATTAGGACCTAAATAAAGGGGCCTACTAACCCCTACAAAAAATAAAGAATTAATCATAACCCTATCGCGCACGCAAAATGTCAGAAAAATGCGCGCGCACCAAAATAAGACGAGTCTAGCGCCAACGAATGTGTCAATTACTTCAGGTGTTCTGTCAATTGCATCTGCATAGTCATCTCTATGCTCACGGTCTGCCCTACAGCCGTTGTCGATATTGACTGGTCAAATTTCAGCTCTAAGAGACGACAAGTATCCTTCTCCAAGTATATGTCTCCATTCATGTTCCAGTCAGCTTGAAAATCCTCTCCCTCCATCCGAAGATCAGACCCTTCAATATTGATTTGGAGAGCCTCGTATGTGCCAGCTGGAACCTCAACACTGTCTATCTCAGAGAGCTCATAACTTATTTTTCCCTCAAACTCTATCCCAGGAAATTCCATGTCCAAAGGCATCTCCCAGCTTTCTCCAACCCGCACAAGCTCCTCAGGGAAGTAGGATCCGAAACCGGGCACACCAAACAAAGAAGAGAAGGTTTCCTCAAATTCTGATGGAAGTCCGCTGCCCCCAACTATGTGGCCAGTCTTATTCATCTTCATTTCAAACGAAACTTCTTCTGACTCGGCCGTCAATGTTTGACGTATCGTGTAGTTTTCTCCGTCGAAGCTCAACACTTCCATCTCTAAAGTAGCCTCTTGGGAAAACTCAACAGTCATTGCCTCCATCGTCATAGTAATCTCGTAAGTCATCTTCTCGCCGACGCCATAGTCCAAGCCTAGGGTCACAGCCTCTCCTCTAGCGCCTGGCAGAAACTGAGTGAACATGATTACTGACGCCATTACAATAATTGCTACTGCCACCAACCCTATCACAAGATTTCTTCTAAACTTCGACTTAACAGCTACTGGTGCAATCTCAGGTTGAGTCGTAACTTCGTTCAAACCTTATCCCCACTCTAAGTACACGTTGAGCATAAATAGCACTAATAAACTTTCAGAATTGGAACTCACTAACGCGTAGATGCGTGTATGCACCGGCATTTGATGTATCCGCGTAAGATTTCTCTCCACTCAACACATAAAGGTCACTAATTCATCTCTTCACTTCAGCCAAGAAAAGTAAAAAGTTGAATCATCAAAATCCTCCTTTCAGAAAGTAGAATACCAACAAATGGAGAGGATAGTAGACATAGAAAAAATACTTCCTCCAAAGCGGATAATCTGCTTTCTCACCAATTTTTTTAAAAACAATCCATCCCTCATTGTGTAGAAGTATGAGTGGGAGACTAAATAGAGCAAAAAATTGGTATGACCAAACCGGTAAGAACAATAGATTGAGTAAGATGAATAAGGCAACTCCTAGCTCCCTGTTTCTCCTGAGAAAATAGAAACAACCGATCGCTAAAATCCCATAAATCCCATAATCAAAAGGCAGTACGGCAGAGGCCACTAACGGCAGCAGTGATAGGTAGCTGTTCTTCTCATAGGAATAAATGAAAAAGGCACCTGAAGATAAGGTGAAGAATATATTCATATGTTCCCAAGGTTGCACTCCAAAAGCAAGATCAAATGGAACTTGAGAAATCAATGCGAAAAGAAGGAGTCTTGAAATATAATTCTTCGTATTTCTTGTACTCTCCAAACCCAATACTAGCAGATAAGCAAATAATGGATAAGAAAGCCTTCCTATGTATCGCAATACGGGATGTTCTGGGTATAATGCTGCTCCTGCATGGTCTATCGTCATAGTCACAATTGCCAGCCACTTCAGAAGTTCTCTTCCTAGGTCATACCTTCTTTGCATTGGGAACCCCCTTTCCGGTAGGTATCAAAAAAGTATACGCGTGATCCAGTCAAAAGAATTTCGAACGTCCTTTTCTCTTTTGCCAAAAAATATTGGTCACTTAATATTCACTTCAGAAACTGCAAGAATAAATGTAATTCTCAATTCAAGAACAGTATGCAAGTCTATAGGTTTTCATTTCTACTTTCGAAATAGATCTAAAAATTGAATCGCGAGAAAAAAAGGTTGGAGGGTTTGAGTTAAATTCCGAAGAATTCCTTGACGTATCGCCTCGTGAAATAGTAGATTATCAGACCATCAATGATGATAGCTACGATTCCCGCTGGTAGTGATAGAATTCCACCTACTATGCCGAGACCTGAAAGTATGATTGTTAACCACCAGGCCCAACCAGCTCCAGTCCATAGACCATATGCGTCTATTAAGCCGAGAATTCCTATCACTGCTACAACAGCTGCAATCACCAACAACATTGCCTCTAGAAATCCCCCAAAATCAGGAATCACCATACCTCCATAATCTATTGCAATAGATTCTATGAATTCTGTCATGGTTCCAGATAGTATGCCTAGAACTAACGCGATCACGAGGGCTAGAATAGCCGCGAGAGCAACAAGGATTGACAAGACCGCTACTCCCATAGGCCTACTCTTTTGAGACATCCGAACCCACCGAGACGACGTATCGACTCAAATGTATATTTGTCTTTCGCAATCCCTATGCTTATATGCAATCCTGAAAAACATTTAAAGAAAAAAATTCGCGCGCATTATAGCCCCCTCAAGAATAACAAACCACTGGCTCGTGTCAGATATGAACTCGTGGACCGAAGCTCACCAATTCTTAAGGAAATTTTGAAGACAACAGTTTAATAGATAATAATTCTTGAATGTACTAGAGCGTAAACACGCCCACCACACCATCTATCCACTTGGTGCAATCAACTATTTTGAGGGAAAAGTTTGACAAAAAAACCGATTGTCTTGATAGCTCTCGGTGGAAATGCTCTAATAAAAAAGGGAGAAAAGGGAACCGCTGAAGAACAATTTGAGAATCTCAAATTGCCTATGAGACAAATTGCGAATCTCTCCAAGATTTATCGAATCGCAATTACACATGGTAATGGTCCTCAAGTAGGGAATCTATTGTTACAACAAGAAAGTTGCGAAGGAATACCTAAAATGCCTCTAGAAATTGTTGTCGCACAAACCCAAGGTCAAATAGGTTACATGATTGAATCATCCCTAGACACAGCGCTTATGGATATAGGGATTTATAACCCATACTTTGTCACGGTTCTAACATATGTAGTAGTATCCAAAGTTGATCCTGCCTTCAAAAACCCCACAAAACCGATTGGTCCCTACTATAATGAGGAGCAAGCAGCCAAACTAGCCTACAATCTAATCAAAACATCTAAAGGATACAGACGAGTTGTTGCTTCTCCCCAACCACTCACAATTGTTGAACATCGCGAAATAAAGAAACTTCTTGAAATGGATTTCATCGTAATCTGCTGTGGAGGCGGAGGGATCCCAGTAATCAGGAAAGGTCGAAAGTTTAGTGGTGTCGAAGCAGTAATTGACAAGGACCTTGCAAGCGCAAAGCTAGCAGAAGAGATAGCAGCTGACGTTTTAATCATCGCTTCAGATGTTAACGGAGCTGCAATCAATTACGGAAAACCGAATCAGAAAATGCTGCGCAGAACCACTGTAACGCAAATGAAGCAGTACATGCAAGAAGGCCACTTCCTCACCGGATCCATGAAACCCAAGGTCGAAGCTATAATCCAGTTTTTTCAAAAAACAGGGAAGAGAGCGATAATCTGCCACTTGAGAGATATTGAGAAGGCCCTACGGGGCGAAGAGGGAACCGAAATAATCACATAAACGCGTCGCAACAGCGCACATACGCAGCCGGGAGAGATTTGAACCCCGTCGAATCGTGATTGCCTCCCACAAACTCATCTATTGACTGTTATGCAGCGGTGCCCCAGTTTTTACGTTTGTTCAAATTAACCTCGTCTTGGTTCTTCCACGAATGCTAGTAAAAGAAACAATGAGAACAATCCTATAGCACTGCTTACAAAAAAAGGAATACCTGCTCCTCTTACACTTACGTTTCCAAGCCACAGTACCCTAAAGGTCGAATACCTATAGATGTCATAAATCCATGTGGACAATATTGGTCCCAAGATTGCTCCGAGACTAAAGAAGGCAGCCAATCTTCCGAAGAGTTTTCCTCTAACCTTTTCCGGTATTAGATCAGCATTCAACGCATGGGAAGCGGGCATCGCAATATTGTGGCCGAACGCTCGAAAGATTGTGATTCCCGCTCCAGAAATCAGGTCAGGAGCGAAGGGAAATACTAATGTTGCGAGTCGGGAAGGAATATTTCCAAGAGCAATGACAGGCTTTCTGCCAACCCTATCCGAGAGTTTCCCAGCATATAAGTTGCAAGTCAGGCCGACAAAGCCCGCAGCAGACAATATTATTCCAATTTGTAGTGATGTCGCTCCAAAGATATCTCCGAAATATAGTACACTTACCGGGATGATAAAGCCAACTGCAAAGCCAATCGCTAGTTGGGAGATGTATAGTATTCGAAGTGAAAACCTAAATCTCTTGGTTAACACCTCTTCTCCTTCTTGCCACTTTGCTCTTTCTTGTGAATCTCGCCCCCTCGTTTCCTCTACTCCTCTCCATACCAAAAGGAAAGCCATAAACGCAAGGAGAGAGTCAACGAAAAAAGGTATTCTGTAGCTCCATTCCAAGCTTAGTCCAAATACGTTATTGAACAAAAATTGGAAAGCCCCTCCAAAGACCGGCCCCATATTGTAACCTACCATACTCATCGTTAAGTAGAATCCCAAAGCTTCGCCCCTTCTGCTTTTTGGAACTTGATCGACTAAAGAAGCCTCTGATGGAGCAGCTACAGCTGCGGTGGCCACTCCATTTAGAATTCTGACCACCAAAAGTGGGGCCCAGTTCCAGATCAGACCAGTCAAAGTACCTAAAAAAACATCGGTCAACAAGCCAGCTTGTATCAGTTTTTTTCTGCCAATTCTATCTGAGAGGTTTCCGAATCTTTGGGAGAGAGTTGCGTTAGCTGCTGTGAAGGCTGCCGTGAAAAAACCAATATAAGCCACGGAAGCCCCCAAAAGTTGAACATAATTCGGAAAATACGACATTGGCAAAGCGTATGCGAGATTTTCCACCATCGCTGAAAAGGAAAGAATCACTACACTGGAAGTATACATCTTTTGAACTCGCATCTACTTACATCCCAAGAAGGTTGTTAGTAGTCTCTAAGAAGACAAAAATATACTTTTATCCATAATGTTTAAAAAAAGCCTTTTCCATCAAAATTTATCCGTCTAGATTTCAGGCTAAATATTATGCTTATATATGCAACCAACCAACTGTTAATGAACCACTAAACAACCTGTTTCCTAAACCATCTAACACTGGAAAAGCTTACGTCAGCGCGCGCTACCAAAGATACTGGAACAACAAACTAACATCTACAAGAAACAAGAAAAGAATTATTGAAGCCATGTTAATCATAATTTGTCTAACTAGACGTCTTCGATTGTTTGTTTCTAATATAAGACCGCTTATTGAAGCTACTAAAGGAAGAATAGACAATGTTATGAACGGTCTAAGATCAATTATCTCTTTATTTATTCCCAAAATAAGTAGTGTTACCATCGAAACTGTTCCTGTAAGTGTAGCTAAAAAACAAATTCCTTTTCCTGCAGCTCTACCCCACTTAACAAGCAGGTTCTTCTTCTGTCCAACAGCATCACTCTCAACATCAGGCAATTCAACGGATATTATGAAAAAGAGTCCATAACAACTCAAAGGTAAAATGAACATTTGTAATAGCGGACCTATAGTACCAGAAGCAACAAAATAACCCATACCCGGAATCAAAAAGCCTACTGCCAGTATTATGGATAATTCACCTAGTCCCCTATAAGCGAGCTTTAAAGGTGGAGCACTGTAAAAGAACCCTAAAAATCCCCCAAGTAAGCCGAAAACAAAAAACCAAAACGGGTAACCGTAAACAATCGTAAAGAACACATTAGCTATTATTGAAGAGCCGAGAAGAAGGGCTGCCAATTTTAGTGCTAACGATTCCAATTCGGGATGTTCAACTAAAACTTTGCTTCCTCCAGAAAAAGCTGTTTTAAAAGAATTTCTGTCAGAATGTCTATCAAAATAGTCGTTACTAAAGGATACAGAAAGATGGGCAGTTCCAAAAATCAAGTATCCTAAAATAAATTTTGCTGAGTCGTATTCAACTCCGCCTAGAAGTGCTAGAAGATAACCCATAAGATAGAGCATGAAACCCGGAATTAAGAAATGAAATCGAGCAAGACGTAAAACGAATCTCATCTGCTTCAATTCTTCATCAATTTTGAGAATTGTTTCTCTTTATCTTCTGCGCACTCAGATTTATAAGCAGTGTCCCTCATGTCATAATGTATGAGTTTTTATTTCTACTTGAACCTAACAATAATCGCGTTTCCTCTAGCTTTCTCCTTTGAAAGGAGGATAAAATTCTATACAAGAATTAAGCCTATTGTTGTTGCATTGGTTCTAGTTGGAATATTATTTGTTGGATGGGATGCTTTTGCGACATATAGAGGGCACTGGTCATTCAATCCAGCTTATGTAAATGAAACAAAACTCTTGGGTCTTCCCTTGGAGGAAATCCTGTTTTTTGTAACTGTGCCGTATAGTTGTCTCTTTGTTTTTGATTCAATCATCCACTTTCTTGGCGACGAAAAACTGTTTTATCCCAGAAGATGGCTTTTCACAGTTATTGGTGCCATAATGGCGCTATCTGCATTCAGCTTTTACAGCAAGCAGTACACATTTTTGGCATTTTTCTCTGTTGGTTTGACAGTTCTATTTGTTTCTTTGGTGAATGTACAACTGTTTTCCTCAAGAGCATTCTGGATTTACATCCTCTTAACGCTTCTTCTTTTCTTTGTATTCAACTATGTTTTGACTTCTTTTCCAGTTGTGCAATATTCTTCGAGTGCGATTACCGGTTTTAGGATAACTACAATTCCAATAGAGGATTTTTTGTTCAATTTTTCTATGCTAACTAATTACCTGACAGTTTATATCTGGGCTGAGAAAAAGCTGAAAATTGATGGCGGTAGACCTCTTTAAAATCATTGTTTCTTAGATATTAGCCCTGCAGTTACGATGCCTGATATATAGATCGTTGGAAGCCCACTCCCGGGGTGCGTTCCTCCACCAACTAAATATAGGTTTTTCAGTTCTCCACATCTGTTGTGAGGTCTAAAATAGAGCATTTGAGATAGGTTATGTGCAAGGTTGAATGTGGATCCAATGTACACATTGTAATTCTGCTCCCACTGTTTAGGCGTAATAGTTTTTTCGGTCTCTATGTGGTCTCTGAGGTCCTTCATTTGAGTTCGTTCCTCAACATTACTGAGCACTTTTTCTTTGAAATCTTTCTGGTTATTATCCCAGTCAATATTGCTCCTGTTATTTGGAACTGGAACCAGTATGTAGACGGTAGATTTACCTTTGGGCGCTAAAGTTTCATCGGTAATAGATGCGTTCTGAACATAAAAGGAGAAATCTTCAGAAAGCCT
>CAYFWY010000026.1:0-16385 GCA_964346895.1 uncultured Candidatus Bathyarchaeia archaeon
GAAGCTTGGGTTGTTCCAAGCTTTTCAGCCGCAGCTACTTGAGAAAAACGGTACTTCTCGATAAGTCTCTTGGCTACTAGAGACCGGAATGCCGGCAGTACGGATCGGACAACAAGTTCGCATGGTGGTCGCAACTTATATCCACGTAATTATAACAGTGTTATTGCTTATAAATATAAAGTGTCTGGAAGTTTTAAGTCCTTTAACCGTGACGATGTCGAGAGTCTTTCTAATAAACTATTCTCATCAGAAAAAAATTTTAACTGAATACTTCCACTCCGAGTTTGTTGATTATATCTTGATAGATCTTTAACGCTTGCTCCTCGTCTTCTACATTTTTTATGAGCATTCTTCCAGGTTTGAATAGGCTCACTTCAACGCCGCCATCGTATTCTAAAACTATAACGAGAGAGGATTTCATGAGCATCTTGAAGTGAGGTTTCAATTTTTCATGAATCTCCTCAAACTCTAGGTCTATAGGCTTCGGCGGGTTGATATTGGCGGTTTTACTACCACACAACCAGACTAATCGCTGTTTGAATGTAGGCGGGTTGGCGATTTTGCTTTGACATGTTGGGCAGTCAGGTCTTTTGAAAACGTCGATTTTCGCGAAGTACATGTCTCTAAAATCGCAGACCATTAGTTTTCCTTTGAGATTTTCTCCGATCCCAGTTAGTAGTTTTATGCTTTCCATGGCTTGTATCGCGCCGATGATTCCTGTTGTGGCACCTAGCACTCCTCGTGTTTGGCAGGTTGGCAGTTGGCTGTCGTCCAAAGCTGGTATTATACATTCCAAGCAGGGTGTTTCAGGAGGTGAAAAAACTGAAATGTTTCCTTCAATGCCGATCGCTGCTCCAAAAACATAGGGAACCTGGTGTTTGGCGCAGGTTCGATTTATGAGGTACCGCGTTTTCATATTGTCTAATCCATCGACAACACAATCCATGTCTTTGACAATTTCTTCAACGTTATCTTCCCCAATGTTTTCCGGGATTGACTTTACCTTGACATCTGGATTAACCTGTTGTATTCTTTGGGCAGCAGCTTCAGCTTTAGGATATCGTAGGTTGTCAGGGCTATACAATACTTGGCGATGTAAGTTGTTCAACTCCACAGTGTCTTGGTCAACGAGGCGTAGGTAACCAACGCCGGCCAGGGCTAGGTAAAGGGAAGAAACGCTTCCGAGTCCACCCAGCCCAACTATTGCAACTTTGGAACGTCTTAACTTGTCTTGGCCTAGCCGTCCAAGCTCTGGAAGAACAGTCTGCCTACTATAGAATTCGTTGTGGTTGAAGGAAAGTTGTTTGATCATATTCTTTTCTCTCTTCTAACTTTAACGTATAACAATGTTATGTTCCTATAAGAATGTTAAGTTCGAGTGTATTACTTATATAATCGGTTTGTTGAGATGAACATCCAAGGTGTCTAAAATTGTCAACTTTTGAAGACTACCTCAAAAATGTAAAACTTCGAGAGCTGTTGGAAGAGCTTAAAGTCCCAAGAATTGAGACGTATATGAAAGAGATGAAGCATTTCACCGAAAAGGAGGCGGACAGAAGAGACAAAATTGTGTTAAGTTACTTCGGTGAAACCGGAATTGAACGTATCATCGACTCCATCGTTCATGGTCTGCTTTCGCCTCCAAAACTGCGAAAAAAGGCCAGGGTTTTAGATGTAGGCGCAGGCTCCGGTTTCTTCACCACGAAAGTTTTTGATAGAGTGCGTCGGCATTTGCCCGAAGCAGCATTCTATGCAATGGACCTGACACCCGCTATGCTATTAAGATTGGCGCGCAAAGCTCCCGAAATTACGCCTTTTCTGGGGGTAGCAGAGGATGTGCGGGGGAGCGTGAAACAAGCGAAAAGATACCTGAAGATTCCGGAGAAATTTGACGCTATCTTCTCAACCTTAATGCTCCATCATTGCCCAGATGTTGCAAACATTTTTGAGAGTTTCAAAAAAGCCGTGAAGGTGAACGGAAAGGCTGTGGTTGTAGATCTTTGCAAGCATTATTTTGAGGAGTTTAAAGAGGAAATGGGAGACATACATCTTGGATTTGAACTAACGCAGCTTGAAGAGATGGCTGAAAAACACTTCTCAACTGTTCAAGTAAAAAAGATTCCCGGAATTTGTTGCACCAGCTCAAATAGATCAGCCGAGCTGTTCGTGGTGTTAATGATACCGTAAACAAAAATTTGATATATTTCTCTTTTATTCAGCTCCTAAAACTTTGATGAGGATGTCAAGCGTCACTGTGATCAGTTTCTACTACGGATCTTGGAATCTAGTAATCATTCATTAAAATCATCAGATTGTCAAGTCATGAATCGAAGTAGCTTCACATAGCCTACTCAAAAACAGAATGGTTCCGTCTATGTAAAAATCCTTTACGTCCGTTAATCCATTGGGGGCGATGTGATATCCTAGCCGTTGAATAATACTGTTTTTGATGCAGTCCCAAGGCGATTTCTATGAGTTCCGGTACAACCCTATACGTGAAAACCTGTGTTGGTTGTCCCCACCTTATTCCTATGCAAGTAGGGTCAACATAAATGAAAAATTTTCTATCCTTATATTTGTAGCTTGCTTCGATTGGTCTGCCAAACTTGGGTCTGGAGAGAATTTTAAAGGGCCAAAGCTTGCACGCTTTTGGTTTCATATTCTGTAGTCCGCAGAGCCACGTATCATAAAGTTTGGTTAGGAATAGGCATGTGCCATCGCCCTTTTTTCCCAGATAAAATCTGCTAATGCTTGGTTGGGTTACTCCTATCCCATACTTTCTGATGATGTCTACCCACTCGTTAAATCCTAGAACTACTCGATAATCTTTGCAGCACATGCCGCAGGCAACACAATTCCAAGATTCCACGTACCTCCAAGGAATAGGCATCATTCCTTATACACCATGGCGAACTTCTGGTTCCTCAAATCCAAATCATTCATGAAATGTGGTTATCTTAATAAAAGCATTCATTTTTTTTATGTCACTACTAAGGCGTATGCGTCCATTTTTTCCAAAAATAATCTCATCATTTTCGCCAAAAGTTGCGGTAATGTTCTTCCCGAACAAAAATTTCGATTAGATTGTTGCTCTTTGAAAGGTATAGTGCTACGGGTAATATGGCAGTGTAGACAAGGTTCAGATAAAGACGAAGATGCGGATAAGCATTAAAGAATGATAGATGTCATCTTTTGTAGACATAAAACATCGTTACTAGTGAAATCTCCCGCAAACCCCCCTTTTTTATAAAGAGCCCCGAAACGGTGTGCGAAATATGTAGAGTGTTTTACGTCCTGTAGTAATTAACACTATTTTGAATAATATATTCAATAGAAAATTGCAAAAATATTGCGCGCGGCTTGCGATATTACGCACAAAAAACATTTAAACAAAAAGAACATACCATCTACTCGCCTCAAAGAATTGAGGAAGGAAAGAGAAAATGAAAAAAACCTTGAACAAAAATAAGATCGCTGCTATCGCTTTAGTTCTGTTGATGGCTTCTGTTGTGCTAACATTATATACACCAGCGCAAGCTCAAGAATATGAAGATCCTGGAGGCATTAGCGGACCCAAACCACCTGGTGTTACTCCTTATGTAGAAATTGATACAACGGCTCATCTTAGCTTTAGGCCTAATCCCGTAGGAGTTGGCCAGACCTTCCTGGTTAACTTATGGACTACACCTGCATTATATTCAGGTCGACATCATAAAGACTACACTGTAACACTCACAGATCCGGATGGAAACGAAGACGTTATCACTATTGATTCCTATCATGCGGATGCAACGGCATGGTTTGAATACGTAGCCGATCAGGTTGGCAACTGGACTCTCAGATTTGACTTCCTTGGAACATATTTCCCAAACGGAACTTATGTGGGCATAGGATTCTTTGGGGGAGGTCCAACATATCTTGAGTCAGCATACTATAGACCCAGCACATCTGGAGACCTAACACTCACCGTACAGGAAGATCCAGTGTATCCTTGGCCTGAACCTGGACCTCCAACCGACTATTGGACACGACCAGTGGTGGTAGAGCACAGAGACTGGTGGCCGATTCTTGGAGATTGGCCTGGTACTGGCTATGTGGGAACCGTTGATCCCAATTGGGATACAGTCTACCCTGGCTGCAACCCATACTGGGGTCCTAGGCACAAATTCACTCCATGGGTTCAAGGGCCAAACAGTGCACACATAGTATGGAAACGACTAGAAGGGATTGGTGGCATGATCGGTGGTCAAGCGACACAATATGGAGATACTGCAGGAGGCGGACTAGGTGGTAGTGTGCCCATTCCAGACATAATCTATGCAGGAAGAGCTTATGACACATACGAAAAACCTGGAACCGATGGAACAACCTATTGGAGATGCTACGATCTGCGTACCGGAGAAGTGTATTGGGAAATGGAGCCTGATACATACACTTGGTATTGGTTCGGCTTCATCCCAATGACAGGTACTATAACACCAGATATTGTTGAGTATACTCCTCCACAATTTGAAGAAGTGCCAGGTGCTGAAGCCGCTGGAACTTATTCAGTGAGTCTAATGACTATTGCAGACGGAAGGCTGTATAAGTGGGATCCATGGTCTGGAGAAATGACTGTTAATGCAACGCTTGATCCAATTGAAGATGCTACCTTCTACAGGAACACGGAAGGACGTGACACTTATTCATTAGCCTTGACAGTGCAGAATCTTGGCTTCGGGGTACCGGCTGATCAGCGTTACCGTTTGATCAAGTGGACCACACAAGGATCCAGCAACAACTTCGCTTCAAGGATAATTAGCAACACGAGTTATGCGCGAAGCAGCCTACCACAACTTATCGACTTTAATGTGGGATTTGGTGCCAATGTGCAGGGGATTACTGAAGAGCAGGTGCGTGTCGGACAGCGAATAACAGGTTATGATCTGTGGACAGGCGAAGAGCTATGGCAAAAAGAAGTTATGGGTGAACCTCAATATAGCGGTTCATGTTCCATCGCTGACCACGGAAAAGTCGCCATCCTATCAGCAAACGGCTATTACTTGGCATATGATCTCGCGACAGGGAACCTAGCATGGAAGGGTGAGAAGATGGACTATCCTTGGGCAGATGCTGGCTTCGGGGCTTACTCTGCGATGTCAGCTTACGGTATGTTATTCAGAGAATCTATGGACGGTGTCTACGCATATAACTGGACCAACGGAAAAATAGAATGGAAATACGAAGCAAAAGCAAAGTCCCAATATGAAACTCCCTACACTGGAACAGAAGGTGATACGGTTATGCCGTTCTACTCTTTCGGTGTCGGTGGCATAATTGCTGACGGCAAATTCTTCACGTGGAACTATGAGCACACAGAAAGCTGGCCAGTTACAAGAGGCTGGAGTCTTCATGCTATCGATGTCTTTACTGGCGAAGCCGTGTGGGAAATGATGGGATGCTCAACTCCTGGAGCTATTGCAGATGGTTATCTCATAGCGGGCAATGCCTATCAAGGATATGTCTACTGTTATGGCAAAGGACTAAGTGAAACAACAGTAACAGCATCACCTAAGATTATTGCGGATGGATCCAGCGTGATGATTGAGGGTACAGTGCTTGATTTGTCTCCTGCTCAACCAGGTACTCCATGTGTCTCCAAAGATTCAATGGCTACCCAAATGGAATACCTGCACATGCAGATGCCAATCGCCGGGCTTTGGGGAGATGAGACGATAACTGGGGTTCCAGTTTCTTTAGACACTATTGATCCGAACGGCAACTTCATCCACATCGGCGATGTCACCACTGATGGATATAGCGGCACCTTCGGCTATATGTGGACTCCAGAAGTTCCAGGCACCTACGAGGTTACTGCGACGTTCATGGGAGACGACTCCTACGGCAGCTCCTTCGCACAAACCTATGTGGGCGTAGGAGAAGCACCAGAACCTCCGCCAGAACCAGTAACACCAGCAACAGAACCAGAAGTACAAGAAGACATAGACCGAGCGGTCAACAACCTCATGCCAATACTCTATGGTACAATAGCAGCTGTTGTTGTAGTTGCACTCCTCGTAGTATACGACATATTCTTCAGAAAACGACAGTAAACACCTCAACCTCCCCTTCTTTTTTTATCATTCGCCTAGAGGGCGGATGCGCTGAAGAAAGGTAAGGAGTGACATTGCTCGTTTAGGTTGGAATGGCTGAAAGGGCTTGCGGGATCTCCACGGTGTCTGGCCAGTGGTACGGGGGTTGTATGCATACATGCATGCAATGATTCCGGGGCCCCAGCAGACAACCCCGACAACCAGATTGGACAACTTTACCACTAAACGCATGCATGTTTTGAAACGCGCGGGCGTTTTTGACTGATTTATCCGAATTGTCAGAAAAGTTTATGCGCGCTCAAGTTTCAGATTAATCTTTAAATTGAAGGTTTTGATCTGTTAGAGTTGGATTGGTGGATTTGTTTAATAAGATTCTAGTTCCATTAGATGGTTCCAAATACTCTGAAAGAGCCTTGAAAGCTGCCATCAACATTGCCAAAAAGTTCCAAAGTGAACTTACACTAATCGATGTATACTCTATCGAAATGCCTTCTTCAATTAAATATGTTCGAAAAGGAATTACAGGAAAACTCAGAGGTTATAGTGACGCTTTTAGAGTGGCCAAAGAAGCGATCTATAGAGAGAGAGCCAGTATTTTGAAGAGAGATGAACGGAAGGTTAAAGCTGAAGGAATTCCTGTGGAAACGTCGCTTGTGGAAGGAAACACAGTTCAAGAGATACTTAGAAAAGCTGTAGAAGGGAAGTTCGATTTGATTGTTATAGGGGCTAAAGGTGCAGGCAAGATAAGAGGAATGCTGATAGGACATGTAAGCGAGAAAGTAATTATGAAGGCCCGATGCCCTGTCTTAGTAACTAGGTAATCAATGCGCGGGTGTGTAGCCCCGTCAATTATCTTGGAATACCTACTCCAAAACTCTCAGATTAGCGCGCGCGCGCTTATGATGTTATGGCGAAAATCCTCGATATGCAATGGACACCACCTAAATACACACCCGAAGAGAGTCTACCATTCATACCTGAGGAATCAGAACTTGACGCACTAATCTTTCCTGTAGAAGCCGGAGAATGGCAGCATTTCTTCAAACATTGAAAGAAACTTTTGCCGACCCCGGTGAAGCTCTAAAATTGCGGTGGATTGACATCGATTTCAAAAACAACATCATAACGATCAATCAACCAGTGAAGGGACATAGACCTCGGCAACTAAAAGTTTCAAACAAACTCCTGGCAATGCTTAATGCTTTGCCCAAAACTTCTCCGCGAATCTTCCCAACAAAATACCGTAACATATCTCTTCTCTATCGAAGAATGAGGCAAAGGGTTGCAAAGACCCTACAAAACCCGAGACTTCTAGACATCTCTTTCAAAACGTTTAGACATTGGGGAGGAACAATGGTTGCCCACTACACTCACGGAAACGTTCTCATCGTTCAAAAACTCCTTGGCCACAAAAACATCCAAAACACAATGAAATATATACATATGATCCACTTCAAAGACGACGAATTTGACGTTGAAGCTGCAACCAATGTGGAAGAGGCAAAACAACTTCTGGCAGCAGGGTTCAATTACGTCCTCGAAAAAAACAACATCATGCTCTTCAGAAGACCCAAAAGATTCAACGCCTAGAAGAAAAGTAACTGTTTGTGAACAGGAATCATCTTTTGTAGACATAAAGCGTGTGTGATGGATAGCCTAGTCTGGGGTTCTCGCAGAAATTATCGATTTTAGAAGGCTTCCACCCGAGGATTTCGTAGTCATGGGAAATGACTCTGGCTCCAGGTTTAAGTTCGGTCTCCAGTTTTGGTTTTACCTTCTCGTTTGCGCTGGTTGTGAGGTATAGGAAAACAACATCTGCTTGGGATAGATTAACTTTGAATATGTCTTTTTGGAGGATTTGCGCCTCTTTCTCCAAACCAAATTCTTGAATGTTGCTGAGGGCTCTTTTAACTAGGTCTTCCCTTAGCTCAACTCCTACGGATTTGGCTCCGAAGTCTTTGGCTGCCATTATTACTGTTCGTCCGTCTCCTGAGCCTAAGTCGTAGAGTGTTTCTCCTGGCTTGAGTTCCGCGAGGATGAGCATTTGTCGTACTACTGGTGTAGGTGTGGCGACAAAGGGTGCTATGAACAAGTCTAGTTCCCCTCATGTTTTTGTCTCTTATATATGGCGATTGTTTTTATGGTTTTCGTGATGTTAGGCTACGTAGGTTGTTCTTTCTGGTGTTGGTCTGGCTTTTCGGGTTGGTCTTCTTGATTCTCCGCATTTATGGCAACTTTGCATACAGATGTCTAAATACTCCTTTTCGCTTGTCAGAACTTCTTCCGCGGCTTTTTGGCACAGTTCGCTTGGGTCTGTGCAGCCTGCTTCTCTGCATAATTTAGCTACTAGGGCACAGCATTCCTGAGTATCTTTTGGGTCAAGGGCTACACGATTTGAGCGGATAAGGAGGCATAATTCTCTGGCTAGTACGCATGTTCGGATGTGTTTGAATTTCTGCAGCATTTGTTCTCGCATCATTTGGCGGGTTATTTCCATGTTTTTCTTCTCCAAGACCAGCGATGGTGAGTAGTCTCTTGTCTTCCTTTTATACTTTTATGAATTTGGGATAAGCGTTCGCCTTTCTCAATCAAGCTTTGTTATTAAATAGCGGTTTCACCAGAATCTCCTTTTCAGGGCGTTTCTTTCAGCTTCCATAACCAACTCGAAAAAACGGTTTGAAAGCGTTTTTTCTTCATTGAGGATTCCTTTCACCTCCGAAAACCTTAGTTTCCTTCCGGAAAGAGCAACTGCAGCCGGCTTACCATAAGCTGTCATCAACCTAGCCGTTTTTACCACTCGCTCCTTCATTTTCTTTTCAACCTTCGTCAACTTTTCACCCCCCTTATCTACTAAAGACTGAACTATACCTTCTTCCTTCCTAAGCATCCCTAACCTTGAAGACCCACATCTAGGGCAAAGAGGCTTTTCAGGCAAATCCTTCAAACGAACCATTTCTAGATGTTCCCAACAATTGGCGCAAACGAATGTTCGAACTTCGTGGAGGAGGCGTGCTCTAGCCGATTCCACTAGAATGAGCTTCATTCTTTCAGGAGGGATTAGATCGGTTTTCATGCTAACCCGCTCTATTCCAACGCGAGCAACCGGGGTCGCCACGCCCTCAGTGTCCAACTTTGTAACTTCGATTTCGCTTTTTCCAACAGCGTTCAGCACTCCAATCATTCTCTCCAAATTCAAGTCCTTTGTGAAAGTTTCCTTCACTGCTTCTTCATAGATGGCTGTACCCTCAAAACTCTTAATCAACTTCTGAAGAGTTACCTTGCTCAAATCAACCCATTTTTTAAGAGCCCCAAACCTGCGAGCAACATGAACCATACGTCTCTTAAAAAGCCAAGTCTTCACAATCACATTAGTAAGCATATCGCGAATTTCCAATTCATCCATACTTTTCATTTCTTCAAACAAAGCCATAATGCGGTCAGCGTTAGCGGCACCCATTGTGTTGACGAAAATACGGTAGGGATCGTGTTGAATTACAACGCTGTATCCAGTTTGCTCAGACAAAAAATGACCAATCAACTGAGCTAAAGCCCTGTTAGTAAGAGATCCAAAATGAGCGTGAACAATAACAAAATCTTCCCAGTCCTCGATCAGTATCCGTCTACCTGTCGGAACAGGATAACCCTTTCTCAACTGCTCAATCGTTTCATGAATCGCCTGCGTAACCGTATCCCTGTCAGCAGGATACTTCCCAGTTAGCTCGGTGGCAACTTCAATGGGCTTCCTTCCATTCTTTATCTGTTCCTCAACGAAACCTCTGATCCAACCAACCTCTTGAGCCACTTCGAAGGGAACCGGGATCTCTTCTCCAATCCAACTTGGAATCGCTCCGGTTGGATCATCAACTTGCTTGACGAAAATTTGGTCACCATAAACGTTCAAAATTTGCCATGGACTACCACGAATAATAAACTTCACGCCAGGCTTGCCATACTCAGCGACAAAAGCCTCATCCAGCACACCCACGGCAGAATCTTTTCCTTCATCCAAAACCAGAAATTTCTTCACGTCGGGAATCATAGACAAATTTTCGAAATAATATTCGTACATAGCCTTGGTTCGACGTGGTTTAATCGCAAGCATATCCTCAAAGGAAACCCACGCCAATCTAGGAAAACGGTGATGCATGTAATCTAAAACTTTCTGAATGTCTTCCACTGTAATGTCAGAGTAGGGATATGCTCTCCTAAAGAGATCACAAATCTCATGGAAATACCAACGCTTCTTCTTCATCAACAAACCAATTATCTGATGAGCCAAGGCATCGTAAGGTTTCTGCGGAACATCTACAGCTTCCAACTCCTCCTCGTAGGCCCTGCGAGCGATTGCCATGGCTTCCAGCGTGTCATCCGAATCCATGGTGATAATGAGCCCCTTTGCAATACGGCCAATCCTATGTCCGCTTCTACCCACACGTTGAATGAGACGTGTAACCTGCCTTGGGCTCATATACTGGATCACCATGTCAATCCGCCCAATGTCTATGCCTAATTCCAGAGAGGAAGTTGCAACAAGACCTTTCAACTCGCCATTCTTTAATCCTTGCTCAGCCGCAATTCTCGAAGGTTTCGCTAACGAGCCGTGATGAATTGAAACAGGGAAGTCCATATCCCAGACTTTAAATCGACTTGCTAAAACCTCTGAAATGGCTCGTGTATTTGTGAAAAGAAGGACAGACTTGTGACTCTCAAAGTATTGGCGAATGATTCGGAGGCGAGCGGCGACCTCTGGATGAGTAAACAAAGTTGAAGCTAAATCATAATCCTCAGATGTGGGTTGCGGAAAAAGAATCTCAAGCTTCATGAGCCGCGCGACGGGCACCCTCACGATTTCAACTTCGCGTCCGTTACCAACAAGAAACTGAGCGATCCGCCTTGGACTGCCTATCGTGGCTGATAAGCCGATCAATTGAAAGTCTCTGCCCGTCACCCATCTAAGTCTCTCAAGGGCAAGAGCCAATTGGCTTCCTCTCTTGCTGTCCGCTAGCTCATGAACCTCATCCACTATCGTCCATCGGACCCGCTGAAGATGCTGGCGCATAAGCCTGCCCGGTAAAATGGCTTGTAAAGTTTCTGGCGTGGTGATCAACATGTCTGGAGGGCTTCGAGCCTGTCTTGTCCTTTCTTTCGTGTCGGTGTCACCGTGCCTAACCGCCAATTTAATGTCTAAATTATTACACCACCATTCTAATCGCTCAAGCAAGTCTCGATTCAAGGCCCTAAGAGGGGTAACATAAAGTATTTTGATTCCACGTTGTCTTTCTGGCGTCTGGAGAAGCATGTTTAGAACCGGTAGAAAAGCTGCCTCAGTTTTTCCAGTAGCAGTAGGCGATATAAGTAGAACATTCTTTCCCTCAAGAATTTCTGGCATAGCTTTTTCTTGAGGCTCGGTGGGCGTTTCGAAGCCCTTCTGCTCAGCTAATCTACGAATCGGTTTGACTAGCATTTCGAAGACGTTCTTAGGTTTTTCCGTCAAAGTCAATATGCACCAAAGTTAAGGAAATACAGCGGAAGCCGCAGTAAAAGCGTTTTGGAACCCGTAAGTTTTGGGTTCAATATTTTGGAGCAATTATATTTTCCATGATTTTGTTGATTTAGAATCTTTGAATTTTAGTTTTTTATTGATACATCACATTCATCATTAAAAATATCACTCTACATGACTATTTTTAATACTTGTTTAGCATATTTCACTCTACAAGATAAGGGGCAAATCTTTTATTCAATATCATTCAAACAATAATGGTAGATCGTTATTGGAGGAAGATAAATGGCTAACTGCCCGAACTGTGGAGTCGAAGTTGCTAACGCTAGAAAAAGCTGGAAAATGGCTGGTCGTCCAGACAAAGCAGGGAAAAGGGTTGAACTGACCATAGGCCTTTTCGACTGCCCTAACTGCCATAAAGCGTTTAGGGTTGTTCTAGGCAAACGGAAGATTTGAAGCGCCAGAGTCGGTAAACAATATAGCCACCAAAACCGCGGGAAACTGTTGCGGTTAGGATAAGTCAAAGACAGTTTTCTAGGGATGGGAACCTACGTTCGAGTGACCTTTAAAAGGTCCACACCCTCCTCCTTTTTGCTTAGGAAGGCGTTAAATTTTTAAAACACGGAATGAACATGACTCTTCTGAAAATTTCAGGTGTTGCTGGAGACACGTCAATTATGGAACGAGTGAAACGGGCGAAGTTAGCTGAGTTGCTTAAGAAAGATCACGTGCAGACAGTGATTATGGTAATAGTCACGATTGTCATCGTTATCGTTTTCTGGTATGGTTTAAGAGCCGCTTTTAAAACAGAAAACCCGCTTTTAGCAGTCGCCTCTGGAAGCATGGAACCCATATTGTATAAAGGCGACCTAATCTTGATTCAGGGAGTCGATAATGCCTTTGAAATCAATGTTGCTTCGAAAGATGCCATCCCGCCCGGTGACATAATCGTATTTCACAAGCCAACATATAATCCTGATCTCATTGTGCATAGAGCTGTGGGAAATGGCACAGACACTTCATATTATTTGATAACCCAGGGCGATGCCAATACTGGTCAGGATGGGTGGAGAGTCAGAGAAAGTGATATAGTTGGCAAATATACTGGGGCTAAAGTGCCGCTGTTGGGTCATGTCGCTCTGTTTTTTGAACCCTTCGAGGTAAAGGTGGCCTTCGTTTTATTGTGGGTCATTCTTTTATTAATCCTAGAGTTGATTCCTCAATCAAGAAAGAAGGTTAAGGAGAGTCAAACTGAAACCAAGCCTTTATAAATAACTCCGCCAAATTCATGGTGTTTTATGAGGAGGGTTTGAATGCCCAAAGTTGAAGCTTCTATTAGAATCGAAAATGTCGTGGCGTCTGCCACGCTAAATCAGCGGGTTGACCTGAACGCGGTGGTGAAGGGTTATCCGGGTGTTGAGTACCGTCCAGAGCAGTTTCCAGGGTTGGTCTTTAGATTAAAGAGACCTAAAACAGCTACCCTAATCTTCAATTCAGGAAAAATGGTTTGTACCGGAGCCAAGTCTGAGAAAGAAGCGAGAAGAGCTGTTATGAAGGTTGTTAAGGAGCTGAAGAAAAGCGGCATAATCATAATCGGCAAACCCGAGTTGAAAATACAAAATATAGTTGCGTCAGCGAATTTAGGAGGAATGATAGATCTCGAAAGATCAGCTTACTCGCTTGGAAGAACCATGTACGAACCGGAACAATTTCCCGGTCTCATCTACCGAATGGGTGAGCCGAAGGTGGTGATTCTTCTCTTCGCCAGCGGGAAACTGGTTTGCACTGGGGCTAAAAAGGAAGAAGACGTCTACGAAGCGGTTGGAAAACTTCATAAAAAACTAGAAGAAATAGAACTGATTTACTACGAGTAAAGGCGACTAAAAGAATCCCGAACCACCTCCTCTTTATGTTATTTTGTTTTGACCAAACTAAATAATCTAGACGAAGCAGAAAGATCGATACTGTTAGTCATGAAACATGCGTTATTATTTTCCCACATCTAGGGCAGTGTACGTGACAAAGTGACTGCTGACAATCCCATCCAGAGATAACGGCGTTTTCCTTTGGAAGCTTGTATCTACAGTGCCAGCAGAGATAAAATTTCGTTCTCCTGAAAAACCGTTTCAAAAAGCCATTCTGTATTTCCATTGCAGTATCTCATACGCCGATCACTCTCATCTAACTTTTATGAATGATGAACTCCGAATCTTTACCCTAGATTCAGATCAATGTTCCTTCTTGAATTACTGTTTTTGCCAGAAAATGGACTAACAACAGATGAATTAACAGTGAGGGCTTTCGTTTGCGGGATCTCTTATTTTCTCTTGACTTGTTTCAATAATAAATCCAATTGATCTTCTGTGATTGCACCCATCTCATAGAGTCTGTAGGCAGCTTCACTTGTTGTGAGCAAACAATGAAGTTCGATATCTTCCCTAGCCAAATTCTCTTTACCTCCCTCTTCGCGATCCAGTAATACAAGAGCATCAGTTACCACGCCGCCTTCGGTTCTGATCGCCTCAGCAGCTCTTCTTATCGACCCTCCGCTGGTTATGAGGTCATCCATGAGCAAGACGCGGTTTCCAGGCAATAAAATGCCTTCTACTAGTCGTTCTCTTCCGTGGAGTCTCTCGGTTGGTCGAATGAAGAGGAAGGGTTTTTTAAGATGATACGCGGTGAGGGACGCTAGAGGTATGCCAGCGGTGGGAATCCCTGCGATCCCATCTAAGTTATTTACCCCGATTTCGTCTTTTATTAGTTCGACATACATGTCGCAGATTTTTCGAAAAGCGTCTGGGAAGCTTGGGATGATTCTTAGGTCGACGTAATAGGGGCTTACCTTTCCACTGGTGAGTTTAAAGGCTCCAAACTTTAAGGCACCAATCTTGTTTAGAATTCGACAAAGTTCAGCTTTCATAGTTTCTTTTTCCATGTATCCTTTCCCCTCCACCTTGTATGAAGTTATGTCAGTTGGTTTTTAAAGAACTTGCGTTGTTATCCTCCGCTACTTTTAAATTAAGCTCCATGAAAATCTTCTAGTCAACTAGAAGGGGCTTCCATGGTTGATGTTTGGCTTCCCTACGGGAAAACCGAGGTTTGCGCGAGAATTCCTACCCGAAACTTTCTGGGTTCCATAGAGCCGAAAGAAAAGCGTGGTATAGCCGATCCAAGAGGTGAAATTGAGAGAGCCTTAAGCCAGCCTATTGGAACCAAAAGACTAAATGAAATAGCAAAGGAAGGAGACAAAGTAGCTATAGTTGTTGATGATGCATTCCGCGCAACTCCGAGTTATCTGATGGTTTCTCCATTGCTAGATGAATTGAACAAAGCGGGGGTAAAAGATGAAGATGCTACACTAATTTTTGGCTGTGGTTCTCATCGTGCTGTAATGCCAGATGAGATGGAAAAACTCGTAGGGAAAGAGGCTATCAAAAGGGTGAAGACTACAAGTCACGATTATATGTCCGAGGATCAGGTTTTTCTAGGCAAAACTTCCTTCGGAACAAAGGTTTATGTGAACAAGGTGTTTGACGAAGCCGACGTGAAGGTTTTGACTGGAGATCTGGACTTACATTATTACGCCGGGTATGGAGGTGGAAGGAAAAGTGTTCTGCCAGCTGTGGCAAGCGCTGAAACAATCCAACATAATCACGCATTGCTCTTGCATCCTAAAGCTACGACTGGCGTTTTGGAGGGAAACCCTGTGCATGAAGACATGGTTGAAGCGGCAAAACTTGCAAAAGTTGACTTCATTTTGAACATTGTTACGAACAACAAACAGGAGTTAGTTCAAGCGTTTGCGGGAGATTTGGAACAAGCTTTCTATGAGGGTATAAAGCTTGTTGATGAAATGTATAAGGTTTCTATTGAGCGGAGGGCAGACATCGTTGTCGTAAGTTCCGGTGGGCATCCGCTTGACATTGATCTTTTTCAAGCATACAAGGGAATAGACAACGCCTTGGAAGCCTTAAAGAGAGGAGGGGTCATTGTTTTAGTGGCGGAATGCCCAGAAGGATATGGCAACGATGTTTTCTACGAATGGATGACAAAATTTAACGATTTGAAGCGCATTGAGAAGGAGGTAAAAAAGCGTTTCATTCTCGGTGGACACAAGGCATACTACTTGATGAAAGCTCTGCAGAGAGTTAAGATAATCTTGGTTTCGGTTATGCCTGACTATTACGCTGTGAACACCTTTAAATTAAGAACAGCTAGTGCTTTAAACGATGCTTTGCGAGAGGCCTTTGACTTAGCTGGCAAAAACGCAAAAGTTTGGGCTATGCCCCTTGGAAACATCACGTTACCGATTGTCAAAACCGCACAACCAACTGGCAATGAGGGTTAACTTTGCAGACATCTTTCACATTAAGACGATTTGAACCCTCTGATTTAGAGCAGGTAATTCACATAAACCGTGAGTGTCTTCCAGAGAACTACACCTCCTCTTTTTTCATGAATTTGTACCACCGCTTTCCGGAAACCTTCATTGTTGCCGAAGAAAATGGAAATTTGAAAGGCTACATATTGTGCCGCATCGAAACCGGGATTCCAAGTTTTAAGCTCTTGGGGATTACGAGGAAGGGGCATGTTATCTCTATCGCTGTTTTGCCAGAACATCAGCGGGAGGGCATTGGGAGTGCATTGATACGAGAGGCGATGAAGACTATGTTGAACTATAAGGCAAAAGAGTGCTATTTGGAGGTTCGGGCAAGCAATGTACCAGCAGTAAAACTCTACCGAAAAATGGGATTTGAAATAACACGAACGGTAAGAGGATACTACGCAGA
>CAYFWY010000027.1:0-16365 GCA_964346895.1 uncultured Candidatus Bathyarchaeia archaeon
GCCATGTTGTATTCGGTTGCACGAGAACATCAAAAATGACATACGTCATATTTAAATGCTTTGTTTCATACCCACTTTTCTTTTTATCCAAGGAAATGAGATGCCCAATTCGCTTATGCATGCATATGAGCAAACTTGAATGTCCTAAATGCGGAAGAAACCTTGAATAAAAAAAGAGGGAAGGTTAGAGGAGTTTGCCGCGCACGCGACCTAACTTGTTTCTACCGAATTTATGATTATACCCATTCCGTCATTATGCCAAATAACAACGCCTACCTTATTGGGTAAGGAGCTGCCAATTTGCATTATTTGTCCTGTTTCATTATTTAATACTATACGATTCATTATAAAATAGTCTATACTAAACGCATATTGCTCACTTTCTCCAACAGTGAGTTTTGATATGTTGAAATTCTTTGTTAGATTAATTGGCATTGTAAAAATTTCTTCTCCGCCATCAGGATATGAGAATATAGCATAAAGCTCAATTCGTTTGATCATAGTGGTTCTTGAGCCTTCGTTTGTATACTCTCCATTCACTTCTACATTTACACCTTCAGGAACAAACGTCCAATTTTGCACGCTGATAGGTTCAACAAAGACGTTAAGGTTTCCTCGCGCGCATCTACTCCCAATTCTTTGTTAATCTATTTCTTGATTGCCAGATTTGCACCACAAACAGAACACTTACCTTCAGCCGTAATTCTTGGTTGTTCAGCCACCTCAGCTCCACAAAGTCCACACTTCACCAAAATTTCTCACCTCCAAAGAATAAAGCGTATATTAGTTAGAGATATATGTGATAAAACATTTATGGTGAAAAACCATATTAAGACATACGTCATAATTTATTTCATGGTTAAATTGGCTTGGAAACACATAACCTTAAGAGTCGCGAAATGGAAAGACCGCAAACATGAATGTTACCACTGCAACAAAAAACTTGAAAAAGGCTCTGAAGCTTGGACCCACACCGGAAACCACAACTACCGAATCTATTGTGTCCGCGCGCGCGCTACTAGGCTACTAGTTTTCGGGTGTATGCATGTAAAAAAAGGAGGGTGAAACCCTCTAGGTTTCTATGTTGAAGGGGAGATTGGCGTATGCGTAGACCCCTGATTCGTCTATTATTTCATAGGCTACTGTTAAGTAGATGCGGAGTCCCTCTTTGTCAATCAGGTTTGCCGACAACGCTTTGACGGTTATGTTTTCACCTTCACTTAGATAGCCGCTTCCGAAAAGCATTTCTCGTGGAGTTAATTGTCCGCCAACCGTCCATTCAGGTGGCAAATGCACCCTTAACTGATCATCATTTGTTTCTACCACAAGCATGTTCCTGAACAAAGTCACGGCTTTTCCCTCAAATTCTGCAGGCTCAGAATGATTAAGGAACCACCAAGCCAGCCTGATTCTAAGGCGGACAATCCCATATGCTGGTTTGCAATCTTGCACTTCTGCATACGCATTTACGTTTCCCTCCTCCTCGCTGGAGCTAAACGCTTGGGTCAGCGGGAGATACATCAAGGCGCAGCCAACAAAAATTGAAACTATTACTATCGCGAAGCCTTTGGTTTTAGAATTCAAGCTTTTTCACCTCCATCCACATTAAGCAAACGTAAACTTCGTATTCCACTAAATAAAAGGCGACGCACCCACAATATACACCAAAAGTGAATTTGAGATCTTAGCAAAAAACGTGCCTAGGTTTCGAGGACTAACTCTGTTCTTCAAGTTCTTCGCTGATAATTTTATCTTCAAGATGTAGCAAAAGCCCAATTCGACGTTCCCATCTCTTAAAGAATTGATGCTGAGCCCACAAAGCGTAGACGGTGTATACCAAAGAAGCAACAATGAGTGTCATAAATATGAAATCCAAAACATTTCTCTGTCGGAGAGCAGCCAGCAACCGGAAGATTGAAAACAGCAAGAGAGCGGCGGAGACTACCACCCCTATCAAGGATCCTGTTCTGAATTTATCCCATTCCTTATCCAATTCATATAGAAAGTCGTGCAACGTTCTCAAAGGATAAGCACCATGTTTTTCTTTGTCCATGTTATACACCTTGAAATTCCACAAATAAATTCTTCAAAAAGGATATTAATGGTGATGCACCAAAGGTGCATCGAAACCTACAATATCGAAGGCAAGGATTTTCGCAATTCAATGTATATCTTTCTCCCCTTTTCAGTTAACAGACAGTACCCTTCATCTGTTTCTCTTGCAAGATTCTTTTCTCTAAGATAAGAAAGATGTTTTAAGAAATCATCATAAGAGAGTGTCGTTGCCTTTCGCCAAACATAGGTGCGAGGCTGAGGCTTTCTGTTATAAAAAAGATATTCTAAGATTTCGAATCTAATTTGAACTGCACCCTTTCGAACCCTAACCATTAAATGCACCATAGTGAGGCGATACTTCTTAGGTACTAAGAACCGTATATAATTGATTGTGAACTGCTCGGGCGCAAGAACAATAGACAAGCGCGCGCAGAGAACCCACGATTTTATCTAGATACTCCCCAGAATGTTTATGAAGCAAACCTCTATTATGGCCGCGATGCCAAAGATTCCGTATATAAAAACTAAGGTTTTTGTGCTTAGGGTTCGGTCTAACGTCTTTTTTATTGTCAAGTATATTCCGTATCCCTCAATTATGCCGATTGGTGCACTCACAAGAAAGATTACTGGAAGGACTTGTAAAATGATTCCGCCAAGGAGTAGACTGGCTCCCCTAAGAACGCTTAAAAAGAGAACGATAAAGGCGAAACCAATGGCGAAGATTCGCGGATGTTCAAGCACAACATAAGCGTACTTCTCCCTTCTAAAAAAACCTGAGACCACTAAATCGACATAAAATGTCATACCTATCAGAATCAGAGAGACTACAATCACGTTATGAATGAAAATCATTAGAAACGCCAAAACCTGATTCTGAAACAGAGCGTTTAACGTCTTGAAAAAAATCGTGTTTGCAGAGTAAGATAACAATAAGAGAATCAGGAAGGCTAAACCTAACAATATCACTCGCTTTCTTTTCTCAACCAACAATGAACCTCAGATTAGTCACCACTTGATGTTCTGAATGAACACTCGCGTAGCGCTTCTAAGTTAACATTCACTCCGCAAATATTAAATCTTACTATACTCGATGTACGCACACTTTAAAAGGTTTTTAGGCGATGTTCATTTAGAATTTGTGAGAGATGTTAGTGTTGGCTGGATTATTGGATCCCTTAGAAGTGAAGGGGCTAGTACTCAAGAATCGTATTGTTATGCCTCCCATGCATACTGGTCTAGCTAATTTAAGAGGCGGTGTAACTGATAAACTAGTTGAACATTATGTTCGACGTTCCAAAGCTTTAGGTCTTCTTATAGTTGAACATAGCTATGTGGCCATAGAAGGAAAGCTCAGCGAGAGACAGCTCGGAGTATACGACGATAGTCTGGTTCCTGATTTGGAGAGCCTTGCAAGCAGCATTCACGCCACTGGCACACCAGTTGTATTACAGATCAATCATGCTGGAGGAAGAACCAGCATTGAAGTAACGGGAAAGCAGCCGGTTGCTCCTTCATCAAGCGAAAAGGCTCGAGAACTCAAAGCCAAAGAGATAGAATCTTTGGTCTCAAGGTTTGCTGAAGCCGCTGAGAGGGCAATGAGGGCTGGTTTCGATGGTGTCGAAGTTCACGGAGCCCATGGGTTCCTATTAAACCAGTTTTACTCTCCCTTAGCTAATCGAAGGCACGATAAATATGGAGGTTCTTTGAAAAACAGAACAAGGTTCCCTCTGGAAGTTGTTGAAAGAGTCAAAGAAAAGGTGGGAGGGAGACTCCTCCTTTACCGTTTAGGCTCAGATGATCTGGACACTGCAGGAACCAGAATCGGAGACTCTCAGAAATTCGCTGTAAAGCTGGAAAAAGCCGGAGTCGACATCATAGATGTGTCTGGGGGCCTATGCGGCAGCAGACCAGAACAACTCCAAGGCTTTCAAGGCTACTTCACAAATCAAGCACAACAAGTCAGAAACGTAGTAGAAGCCCCTGTCATTGGCGTCGGAGGAATAAGTGAACCAGAATATGCAGACAAGCTGATAAAGGAAGGAATAGTTGACTTAGTTGCTGTGGGAAGGGCCCTCTTAAAAGACCCAGACTGGGCAAAGAAAGCCAACGAAACCTTGGGAAAAAGTTAATTCCAAATCCTCGCTAATCCACACCGTTTATGTTCTGATCTGCCATTAATGAAAAAACCTTTTTAGTGTTAAATGCCTCGATCGAGCGAATGCATACATGCAGGTCTACTTGCACGGGCATATATACCCAAGCAACGGTTGCCCAAATTGTTTGTTCCAGTGAAGCCACCGTTTCCACAGAATCCCTATATTATGTGTACTCCATCATAGGTCCACATCAGGAATCTGGCTCTCACAGGAATCATCTCCAGCTCCGCTTCTTGCAGGGTCTTTGGGGCGCGCGCATTGCTGGCAAAAAATTCTGCTACTATGTAAAAAACAAGCTACGGAGTAAAAGATAATATCCTTCAATAACTAGAGTCTTGTTCGATGCAGTGGTCTTTGAAATGGAAGTCTTTGAAGCAATCCGAAAAAGGCATTCGATTAGAGCATACATGAATAATAAAGTATCCAAGGAGAAATTGGAAAGAATTTTGGAAGCTGGGCGTTTAGCACCTTCTGCTGGAAACATCCAGCCGTGGCATTTCATTGTTGTCACAGATACTTACAAAAGAAAGAAATTGTCCAGAGGAAGATTCGCCAAGTTCTTAGTGGAATCGCCTGTTGTATTAGTTGGTTGCGGAGATGTTAAGGCGTCACCTAACTGGTACGTGGTGGATACGACTATAGCTATGCAAAACATAGTTTTAGCTGCTACCAGTGAAGACTTGGGTACATGTTGGATTGGAAGCTTCAAAGAAAACCAAGTCAAAGAGCTCTTAAGTATACCCGAAAGATTCAGAGTCATTGCTCTTTTAGCATTAGGTTATCCTCGTGAAAAATTGGACCTAGCAGGTAAAGTCTTACATTTTTTCAGGAGAAAGAAAAAACTGGAAAAGATCGTGAGTGTAGAAGAGTTCGGAAATCCCATGCGGATAGGGACATAATGAGGCCATTTAACAAATCATAGATTGCGCGGGAAAGAGGTGGAAGCGCTTGAAACCCTCTTGAATAAAAAAGGAAAAAGCGAAGTGCTAAATCCGGAAACGAAGATCTTTCTTGAACTTGGCTTCATGCGCACACGAAAAACGAAAAAGATAGTTCTGTCGCAGTATTTAGGAGATTACAATGAAGGTTTATTTGGCGAGTAGTTTTGAGCTGGTCAGAAAGGTTGAAGCGATAGCTAAGGCTCTCCAGGAAAAAGGGCATACCGTGACGGTTGAGTGGTGGAATAAAGATTATAAAAAGCTCCCTCTTTTGGATAGTGATTGGTATGAAGATGCTAGAGTTAAAGCCATCTCGGAACGTAACTTTCGAGGAATACGAGAAGCCGACATTTTTGTGTTGGTGGCACCAACTCTGAGAGGTAAAAAGTTCAACGGTGCAAACATAGAATTGGGTTATGCTTTGGCGCTCGAAAAACCGTGTTATTCAGTTGGACGTCTTCAAAGATCTGTGATGTATGTTCCAGTGACAAAATGCAATTCAATTCAAGAGGTTTTGGAAATAAGTGGATAATAACTGTGAACGTAGATCTGACTGCGGGCGCAGGCGGACCTAAGATTCCTTTAATTGGCTCATAGATAAAAGGGATTTCACTGCCATGTATGTCTAAATTGGGGCTCTAAGTTACATTATTGGTCTTGCTCTTCTGTTGAGGATGAGAACCATCGTTAATACTGCAAAGACTATCGAGGTGACTCCAAGAAGGTACATCATTGATAATCGTCCCTCTGATTGTTCTTTGTATGGGGATTCAATGTAGAGCAACTGTTGAAAAGTTGGATGTTCTGACATGTACCACCTTTCTCCTAGAGCACCCCATAGTTCCGTTTTGGCTTTTACGTCAAATTTCGTGTAGCCTGAAGCGATGTTAGTTGGTAGGCTGAAGGGGATTTGAAAGGTGCCTGTTTCCCCGCGTTGAATCTCGATGGGAAGAGTCGTGTCGGTGAAGAATGTCTGCACGTAGATACCTTCATCAACGTAGTAGTAGTCAATGGTAGCGGTCAATTCAGTGACTCTTATAACTTCGCTTTTGTCGTTGTAAATCGTGACTGTAATGTAGCCTGTTTCGCCTTGACGGTACATCTCTCTGTCAAGGGTACATGAGGTGATTGTCGCGGCTTGCACAACAAAAGGAATAATGATCAAAAATAGAAATGGCATCAACACAATTAGGAGTTTTTTACGCATTTTCATCTCTCCATATACAACTTATTGATCTGATTTATTTGCGAGCGTAAAAGGATTATGAAATAAAAATACAGATTTAGGATATAATGAAATACAAATGATGCGACCACTTTGAAGTTTCTGAATTTTAGAAGAATTTTTTACAATTATTGAAGACGACCTAAGGGGACGTGGAAGGCAAAAATTGCATGAATTCACAAAAAAGAGGGCATTTATCCGATCTGATAAAGTACTGAGCGCCCCCGAAATATGTGGACAACTAGCATTAGAAAACCAGCAATGGCAAGGAAAATACCTGAAGCAAGGAGGTACAAACTGGAAAGGAAGCTGCTTGGATCAGTCATAGGTTCTCCATAATAAAAAAGAGTGAAACCTACGATGGTCAATATAATAGCTACTGCTATTACGCGTAGAGGCAAGGTAATTACTTTCACAGAGCCTTTATTGCTTGTCTTGTAGAAATTGAATATTCAGATTTTGAAGAACAAAAACGAAATTGGAAGGTTCAGATAAGCGTGCGTACCTTGTAGTCTCCATGGACTCTTCTCTTTCTTCAACATGTGTATTCTCTTTCGGAAAAAATATAGCGAACCTAAACCGATAGCCAATAACAATCCCGCAAGGATTAATGTTTTTAACAACTCAATCAGGATCTGCTGGTTATTAATAACAAGGATTACCGAATGAACAACTAAGGCTATCGAATTAATTACCGAAAAACATCCGAGGAGTAAAATTAGGCCTGTGGTAATTCCTTCCCCTACTGTGTCCTTCTCGCTCTGAGAGGTTCTCCTACACCAATAACGTATTTGTTTCTGAAGGGTCACATCCGACATGCTTGCTCCTTCCCTGAATTCATGCTATATTTTTCGTTTGCCCAAAACTGACCTGAAGGCTCCATGTTTTGGGCAGTCGTAGAGACCTATCTGAAGCTCAAGTCTCTTCCCCATTTTGTCCGGTCGTCCTGCCATCCTCCACGTCTTTCTTGGAAAAGTGATTTCTGTTTTGCACTTGGGACACTCTGCACCGTCTCCGCTTGCCATGAAATACATTCGATCCCTGACGACCTTCATTCTAATCTTTCCTAGTCTTACCAGATCATGGAGTAGGTTAGTAAAATCAGTTAAGACGAAGGTTGAAATCTTAGCTACCTCAGGGGTACTGAAATCCATGTGATAATGCAATCCCCCCATTATCTCTTGGGAAGTGAAGCCGCTGTCTTTTCGTTCCTTCAGAAACGAGGTTATGTCTTTTTCCACTTCGCTGTGGAGATTTCCAGTTTCAAATTCTTCTTTATTTATGGGCATGAAGTTTCTCCTCTATGACAGTTCACGCCATCGACCTTCAAGGAGAATGCAGTAGCATTTAGAATCATTTTAGTCAAGACCATTGTGGTTCACGGATATCTCTTTCTCTATCTTGGTTTCGATTCTCGTTGGGGCGCATGCCTAAGCTTATTATTTGTAACTGTCTTTTAGTTTCTCGATTCGCTTGAGAAGTTCGTTCGTCTGCTTCTGCATAAGAGTCAATTCAGCTGCGCTCTTTGCATTTGGAGTCGTAACTTTTATGGATGCCTTCACTTTTCTAGAGTAGTTATAGATGGAGCCGAAAAGAATTCCGATAGCTAGAAGCCAGCTGAGACGGATCATCTCATCAGTGTAGAACATTATTACCCAACCATACTCAACTGCGAACTCGTGAAATATTCTCACAGCGGACCCAAACACAAAGAGAACACCAGACAAGAACACAGGGACCCAAAAGGATTTGCCTATTCCAAGATGCTTGATGGATTTGAAGGTTCCCAAGCCTAATATGCCTAATACAGTTGCAACCAAAGCAAAGAGTATGTCTAACGATATGATTAGCCAATTCATATCCTGTTCCGACCGAAATTTTCAGGTCGTATGAGCGATGCGCCCAAAGAAAATATTATATCGTAATATATAATAAATTTTTCCGTTGTTACGTTCAACACAAATACAGGCACATATAAAATCTAAAAAACTCCGAAAAGGGCTATTCTTTGAAATACGTGAATACGATGAGTAAAAAAACAAGTAGAGAAAAGTTTATTACCAACTGACTTTGTCGCTGTATCTCTTAGAGATCTAAAGAGGTGAAAGACATGGTTGAAGAAGACTGGGAATGGGAAGAAGAGGAAGAAGAGGAAGAAGACTGGGAAGAAGAAGAGGAAGACTGGTAAGAGATTCTAACATAGTCTTTTTTTATCATGCACTTTTTTTGGAGACTAGCGCACCTATCATTTTTCTAGTTATGTTAATATTTTCGCATTTAGTATTTTTCATCACTTCACATATGTCCATATCCACCTTGGACACGAGATTAATTCATAGATAGCGTTACTGAGTAACTTCTATGCGAGCGCAACGTATTAATTTCTGGAACCTTTGGATGTGCCACTTTTGCTATTTCAGTCTAGCGGGTATCGCGACTGCCGTCCTAGTTCGCTGAACTCCCTTCAAGGCTTGAACCTTCTCAATAATCTCTGCAAGGGCCTCAATGTTAGCGAATTCGGCATAAGCGATTATGTCGAACTCACCTGTGACAGCGTGAGCCATCTTTACTCCTTCAATGATCTTGACTGCTGTTTCAGTAATCTCCCACACCATACCTGGATCTGAATTAATGAAAATGTATCCTTCCACCTTAAGCACCATGTAAAATTTGGAATGACTAACTAATCTGTATTTTCATTTGACAAAAGACATGTTAAGTCAACACTTTGAGGTTAGCTTTCTTGTAGATTTCCCTCAGAATCTTGATTCCATGGGGGTTCTAGTTTTTGGCTGACACATTTTTTGGGTTTTCCCTTGAAAGATGTCAATGTACCTATCGGTGAAAAAAGGTGCATCTAAGACGCCTTTTTACTTATTGGAGAATTTTAACGAAATGCAGTTGATGAATCGTGAAATAAATTATCCTTATGTGCTTCGGTTTTCGGTTTTCGGGATTTTTGCTCATCAAGCCTTACTTTGTAGGAAGCAGGTTTACATGCATGCCTCGAATCTAACCTCACCGCTAGATTCCTTGAGTCCACATAGTATGCACGCAAAAAATTAATTTGTTAATAAGAAATAGCATTTGATCTGAAGGTTGATGAGAAGTTTGGTTAAGAGGGAAGTAAATTATTTCGAGGATTTTGGGTCTCAAAATACAAGTCAAACCATAGAGGCGGCCAAGAAGGTTGCCCTAAAACTAGCCCTGAAATACGTTGTTGTTGCAACTGCTACTGGGTCGACTGGCGTGAAGACAGCGGAGGCGTTCAACGGAACTGGCGTTAAGGTTGTTGTAGTAACCGAGTATGCGGGGATGGCGGAATTCGAGGAAGAGAACCGAAGAAAGTTGAAAGAGATGAACGCGAAAGTTGTCACGAGTACCCATTCTTTTCTATCCCCAGCTGAATCCATATCTAAGCTTTACACTGGCTATTGCAGTGAAAATACTCTAATCAAAGATGTTTTGCGAAGATTCTCGCAAGGTATGAAGGTCGCTCCGGAAATAGTGATGATGGCAACTGACGCGGGTGCGGTTCCTCCCGGTCAAGATGTGGTTTCCATCGCTGGAACAGGAAGAGGAGCAGACACCGCGGTAGTTGTTAGATCGTGTCATTCAGATGACTTCTTCGACAAGGAGAAGGGAATGGAGTTCAGGGAAATTATCGCTATGCCTAGAAAAAAGAAGTACTGGTAGGCTTGCGCCTTCTAGAAAAGGCGCACAGTGACGTATTCTGGTCACTGAGATTTGATCCGCGCGATTTTTTGGTCGAACACTTTCCTTAGCAACGCAATCGGCAGGTATCCGTTTGCTGTGATTGTGTCATGAAAAACTTTCTCGTTGTATTCTGTTCCCATCCTTTGCTTTGTTTCTTCTCTTAATTGTAGTATCAAGTGTTTGCCCAGCAAGTATGAGAGGGCGTAGCTTGGTGTTTGTGTGTAGCGTCGAACCTCTGCGATGGCGCCTTCTCGTGAAATTCCAGCTTCTTTCATCAACATTTCGACGGCTTCATCGAGACTCATTTCCCCACGCGACAATTTAACGTCCACGATGATCCTTACGGCCCGCCATATCGCGTCATTAATCTGTATAAGTTTGGATTCCAAGCTCTTTACGAATTCGTGTTCGATCATCATTTGCTCACAATAGTGAGCCCAACCTTCAACGGTCTCTGTTCCGTCAGCAAAAATGTGTATTATGGAACTTCTATTTGAAATCGCGCCTTGAAGAAAGTGTCCTGGAAAGGCTTCATGAACAGCCGTGTTTCGGATGTTTGCGTAGTTTAGGTGGTTACCAAGGTTTGCGCTGTTCTTAGGGCGTGTGACTATGTAGACCCCTATCATTGGTTTGTTGAATCTTGATGGCATAAACATGGCTGCGAAGGGAATGAGAGGAGCCGCGAAAGCTGGAGTTTCCGCTACAACCAAATTGTCTTCTTCATAAATTGTGGCAATGTTTTTCTCCATTACGAATTGTTTTGCTTCTTCCATCGTCTCCCTCGTAGTGTTCAAGGCTTCTTCGAAAGTTTTGGGAGCGTTACTCTCTATCATCCTCATGACTTCTTCAACACTTTTTTTGGGTGCAATCTGCGTGGCTATCCGTGCTCTCTCCTCTTTTAACCTCTTGAGATAATCGAGACCCAGATTGTAGATCTCTTCCGATTTCATTCCTAGATCGCGTATACTGATCAGTTTCTCAAACTTTTCTTGACCTAGAGCCCAATTTTTTGTTGTCCTAAGCGTAAGGCTCTGAAGCCACTGCATATGTTCTTGAAATGGTTGCTCTGGGCTAGTGGTAGCTTCGACTAGCCTTCGGTGAAGTTCTTCCGGAATTTTTCCCTTCGCTGACGCAACAAGAAATTTGAATAGCCCCGGCATCTGCTGGGCCGATTCGAGAGCAATTTCTGTCCACAGTTTGACAGGTTTTGATTGTTCAAATCTAGACCTGAACTCCTCCAAATACTCCGGTAACTTTCTAATTCTCGCGATGATAGCGTCTATTCGCTTATCCAATGGGGCATAGTCTCTGGTGATCATTAAGAAGAAGATGCTTCCGATTTCGTCGAAGGCATCAGGATTTAATTCGTGCTTTCGATGTTCATGAACATCGAACTTTCCTCTTTCGAGGGCCTTCTCCAACACTTGCCAGTCGATTCTGTTAGAATCATTTAGCGATTGGAAATCTATCGTTTCTTTCATGCGTTTGACGTATTCTTCAATCATCTCCAAGTTTTCAATTATGTGGTTGGTGTCTCCTTTTGGGAGCAAATAATCATAAGGGTCATGAAGACCCAGAAAGCTGGCAACGTGAGGATTTTTCTCGAAGAACTTTTCCACTATTTCTTTCTTTAGTTCCTCAAATCTTCTATTCGCATTCAATACTTTCCCACCAAACAACAAATGAATTGTGCAAAACTGATATATTACATATGTGTGCATGCACCCGAGGATATTAGGCCTAAAGAACTAACCTAAAAGGATACGAGGGCTTTCACCGAGAATGCCCTTAAAAACGTAAAGACCTTATGACATGGAAAAACATGTAAATTAGATTGGAACGTAGTTTAATATCGCTAGCGAGTTAGAAGCAATATGGGTGGGCCATTGCGTATCCTTGTTTTATCTGACTTTCATGGACGAAAAGAGGCGTTCTTAGAAACAGCAGACAAGGCCAAAAGATTGGAAGTAGATACAATAGTAATCTGCGGAGACATAACTCACTTCGCGCCAGCTGAACAAGCGCAAGCTTTGCTCACTCCATTTATTGAATTACACTTACCAATCTTGTACGTGCCAGGCAACTGCGACTTGCCTTCCCTCTTGGAAACTAAGATTGAGGGCACTCACAACATACACGGGTCCTGCGTAAGAATTGATAACTTAGTATTCATTGGAGTTGGTGGTTCACCATCAAGCCCACTGAATACTCCGCTGGAATTTCCGGACCACGAGATTTTAACAATATTGCAGAAAGGATTAGCCAAATGTTCATCCCGTGAAGCGCTTATTCTGGTTTCCCACACTCCACCATTCAAAACCAAGATTGATTTAGCCTTTAATGGCGAACATATCGGAAGCGAAAGTGTTAAGCATTTTGTTGAGGAAAAGAAGCCTCTAGCCGTTTTTTGCGGGCATGTTCATGAAGCTCGCGGAATAGACAAGCTCGGTGACACTGTCATTTTGAATCCTGGTCCTGCAAGGCACGGTTACCATGCTCTCGCTGAAATAAACACTCAAGTTGAAATTAGACTGGAATCTTCCAAGTAGGTGTATCCAAAGTTCCGCTCTCTCATAAACAGCTTTAAAGATTGACGATGCACACGAATGCATATCGATGAACTTGTGATCACCGATATTATCTGTAATGAATAAACCTTGTCCAAAATTGCACTTAGCATCAAACTATTCCAATAGTTGCCTCCAATTTTCGACGACTCTAGTGGCACCCTTAGCTAGGTAATCTTGGTGCGAGAATCGTTTTTTCCTCAGCAAGCCTACCTTGTCTCGAACATGAGTTTTCTCATAGGCAACGAAAAAGTTGGGGAAATCGTCAACTACTCGGATAACGTTGTATCGTTTCAGAATTGAGGAAAATATCTTTGCTCTGGTCTCAATCGCTGAAGCTGCTGAGGAGAAAAAAGAAATCCAATCTTTTAGAGTGAACATCTCCAAGTCTATTCTACTTGTCGGAAACTCGAATCTTCGTAGCTCGTCTAATGTCAGCTGTCGCATGTTCATTGTTCGACCAGTGATGTAGACTAGCTTGTAGCTTGTACTCCAGTTTTTAAGGACTTCCGAAGCATAGGGAACGGGTCTATCCAGCTCTAGTAACTCAGCTCCCCCTTCTTCTTGGCAAAGAATAAGCAACCAAAATTTTTCCCAGATTCTTCGATCTGAATATGCATATCTTTCTAGGATTTCTCTTGACCCTAAAGACTCTGTCACCTCCATCGGAATCTTTCTATTTAATACTCGGCACCAAGCCGCATTTCTTCGGTGTTCCGTATCGATTAATGTATCATCAATGTCAACGACAATTGCATCCATGGAGATCGTTTGCTCCCCTTATGTTGTTTTGGTATACTTAGCCTAACAGATGGGACGAATTATATAACCACTCTGCTATCCTATGTTAGAACGCGCGCGGCAACCTATCAGTCTGACTTGATATTTCCTTTGAGGCAATATTCTACATGATGAAATATCGTTCAAATATCTTTGAGCCATGTGGTTTTTAGGCGAATGTATTTGGAAGAAGAGAAGCAGGTTAACAATGGCAGACACATAGCATTTGACTCAAAGGATTACACGATTTTTGACGCCTTGGTTACGGCTATGGAGAAGAAAAGAGAAGAGGAATCCCAAAAGCGCAAGTTTCTAAACAGACTGAGACTGAAAAAATCGACCTCGAAGAAGGAAAAAAATCCTTCAGATTGTCCTCATAATCCTGGATATTTGGGGAGCCACTCCGATTTTGACTCTATTCCACAAGAGTGTTCAACTTGCCAAGAACTGTTGCGCTGTAGAAACCCTGACAAATCGTTCCTCAAATAATGTATGCTCACATCACTCCAAGACATTTACTTAAGAATATTTGATACCGTAGATTTTTTGAAAGTGGTCCAGAAAGCCGGTGATGTTTAGTTTCATTATCCCTCTGTTGAGTAGGAGATTTTTTTTGATGTAATCCTCTACCTCTGGTGTCAAAGGATCCTTCATAGAGATTCTTTCAAATATTTTTTCGAACTTTTCTCCGTCTTTCATTCCTTCGAGGATAATCTTACCCCAGAGGACGAGACGAGCAGCATAATCCTCTAACTTTTTTACCGCATCATCTGTTGGCCCAAAATGAGAGTAATACAGGCGTTTGGGTCTCATTTTAGCCATTCTTCTGAGCGAAGACAAGGCCATCTCCAAATGGAACGGAGGAGGGGTGGTGGGTATAATAACGTTGAATTTCTTTAGGTAGATGCCAGCTGCGTCTCCCGGGAAAACCCCTTGGCTGTTTTTTTCGAAGAAGCTCAGTTCGTGGGAAGCATGACCTGGTATCTCCAAAACCTTTAGATCAACGTCTTCTCCTAGATCAACGATCATTCCGTCTTTTGCGATCTGAGCTCTCTTTTCAGGGATAGGTTGAAATTTACCGTATATTTTAGCGATGTCTCCCAAGACCTGCAAGCTTGAAGTCCAGAGTTTTTCAGGGTTGACTATATGGTGGATTCCTCTCTCATGAACTAGCAGGCGGGCATTGGGCAGATATGGCAGGAGGGTTCCTGCTCCGCCTGCGTGGTCAATGTGGATGTGGGTGACTGCCACGTAGTTTACTTCTCTCCTTTTTATTCCTATCTCTTTTAAACCTGCAAGAAGATTTTTCACAGTTAGTCGCGGTCCGGTTTCAACGATTGCTACTTTCTTTCCCTTGATTACATAAGAGGCAATAAAATTCTCGAAGCCTCTAGGTTTCAGGTCAATCAGATGAATGAATGCATTTAGCCTTTTAGTGTAGGCCTTCTTCAAGCTTGGAATACACACCAAGACGCAAGATAATAGGTTAACTGGTAAATAACGTTATGTGGTTTCACCATATATTCAGCGATTACTTAGCTTAGGGCGTTTTTCACCGCCTCTTCTACCGCGTTTACTAGTTGTTGGCTCCGAATTAATTCTACAACAGCCTCTATATCCGTGGATATCACCCGATCCTCTTTTAACGGAGACACCCTTTTTCTTACCAGCGAATAAGCTGCCTTGGTTCCTTTTCCAAGTTTTTCCGGACCTCGAAAATCTACTCCTTGAGCAGCGCATAACAATTCGATGGCTAGGATATGGTTCACATTTCGGAGGATCTCCATCGCCTTCCTCGCTGCAATTGTACCCATGCTTACGAAATCCTCGAAGTTTGCTTCAGTTGGAATAGAATCAACGCTTGCCGGGTGGGCTAGAACTTTGTTTTCGGAAGCTAAGGCTGCCGCCGTGATTTGGGCGGACATGAAACCGCTGTGGATTCCTTTTTCCACTTTTTTGTGGATGAGGAATGCGGGTAATCCAAGGTTCAGGTCTTCATCCATGAGTCTCGCTATCCTTCTTTCAGACATGTTGCCGATTGTTGTCAGCGCTATGCCAAGCATGTCCATGGCGACGGATACTGGTTGCCCAAAGAAGTTTCCACCAGACAATGATTCTTTATCCTCAACGAAGATCAGTGGGTTATCTGTAGCAGAATTTATTTCTGTTTCTATCACTCCTTTCACGTAAGAAATGGCGTCTCTAGCCGCACCTAAGACTTGTGGGATGCATCTTAGACTGTAGGGGTCTTGAGGAGACCTTGTCTCAGATTCCTTCACTACCATGCTGGCTGTCTTCATTAACTTGCTGCCAGCAGTTAGCAACCGTACGTTTCGGGCACTTGTAATTTGGCCTAAATGGGGCCTTACCATATGAATTCTTTCATCAAAGGCGTCAGTTATCCCGATCAAAGCTTCGAGGCTCATAGAGGCAGCGATTTCTGCTATTTTGATCAACCTTTCCGCGTCGTAAAGCACTAGGGCTCCAATAGCCGTCATCAGTTGCGTACCGTTGATTAAAGCCAGTCCCTCTTTGGAATAAAGCTTAACCGTGGAGATTTCAGCATCTTCCATCGCCTCTTTTCCTCTCATTCTTTTCCCCTTATACTCTGCTTCACCTTCACCCATCATCACCAACGTCATGTGAGATAATGGAGCTAGATCCCCACTGGCGCCTACAGAGCCCTTTTCAGGGATAATCGGATGCACTTGCCTGTTGATCATTTGAACTAGGGTCTCAATTGTTTTCAATCTGATTCCTGAATTTCCCTTGGCTAACGTGTTAGCCCTCAAAAGCATCAAAGCCCTCGTCACATCTTTTGCGCATGATCTTCCAACACCAGCCGCATGACTTCTAATCAAGTTGGATTGCAGCTTTTTTGCTCTCTCCGGAGGGATAAACACCGTAGATAAGGCACCAAAACCAGT
>CAYFWY010000028.1:0-15871 GCA_964346895.1 uncultured Candidatus Bathyarchaeia archaeon
CTGTTGAACGTTACCTTCCTCGTTAAATCCGTGGGAAGCACTGACTTGAGGCTTCTTGATGCGAAGTTGTGGGATTATGAGGGAAACGAAATTTTTGGTTTGACTCAAGATGGATACTTCGAAAACACGGGTTTAATTAGAGATGTGACTGTCATCAGCGTCGAGGCATCTCTAAGTTCAGTGGAAGCTGGTGACCCCGTGTCTATAACAGTTGTTGTAAGGAATAACGGAGGTGAGATTGAAAATTTCGATGTCACTGTTTACTGGGGCGACAGCAATGTTGGAACCCTAAGCACCTCCGACCTGAACCCTAATGCCACAGAAACACTAATTTTCAACTGGAACACAGAAGGCACGGCGGAAGGAAACTACATGATAAAAGCTGTAGCCAGTGCAGTGATCTGGGAAACGAACACCGACGACAACACCTACATCAATGGATATGTTATGATAACCTCGCCTCCGCCCCAACAAACGTTTTCCTTCTCCCCAATACTGGTTGCGGCAGTAATAATTGTAATAATAATCGTTGTTGCAATAATTGGCATTGTGCTGTTTAGAAGGAGACGCTCGCGCACACGGTGATTCACATTTTTTTGTTTCTATGCATGCACTTGCTTTGCAAAACTAAAGCTTTAGGCACACTTGGCAAAAAAGTGTTCCAGCCTTTGATTTAGCCTAATCTGAAAATGTGTAGAATTGAATATTTATAAACTAAAAAAAGGGGGAGGTTGTTGGTTTTGGGTTGCTATTATGTTTTCTTGAAGAATCCGTAGAGTGCTAGAAGCAGTGCTACGATGGCAAGACCTAGCGAACCCCAAATGAACTCTGTTGGAGCATCCGCTCCATCTTCGCCTGCTGGGCCTGCTGGCCCCGTTGCGCCTGCTGGTCCCGTTGCTCCAGTTGCTCCAGTTGCTCCAGTTGCTCCAGTTGGGCCTGCTGGTCCCGTGTCGCCTGCTGGTCCCGTTGCGCCTGCTGGTCCCGTTGCTCCAGTTGCTCCAGTTGCTCCAGTTGCACCTGTTTCTCCCGTTGCGCCTGTTGGTCCTATCGGTCCAGTCATGTCAAGAACGGTGAAGGTTTCTTCTGCCCAGTTTCCTACTTCGTCGGTTGCTCTGATTGTGTGAGCTCCAGGTTCATCTTGGGTTAGTACACTGATTAGGGCTGTGAAGTCGCCATTGGAGTCGGTGACCAGGGGACTCGGTACAGTTGGTACTGGTGTTCCGTCCCATGTGATTGTTATTGTTGAGTCAGCGTTGAAGGTGCCAACTACGGTGGTAGATGCGATTCCAGTGTCTGGTACTATTGAGAATATGGGTACAATGCTGACATCAAGGGTCATGTTGTTGTTGGCTACCACCTGTTCATCTACGTATGTTTCTACCGAGGCTGTGATTGTGTAGTTGCCCAAGGGCATATAATTGCCTGTAGTGTCTCCTGGAGGACTGTCTAGCAGCCACCAATAGAACCATAAGTTAAATCCTGAACCTGCACCAGCTGAAATGGGAATTACTGCTTCTGTATCTAGCCAATCCGCGTATGGGCCCCACCAATAAGCAAGGTATTCGTCTCCAATGACCGTGGTGTTGCTGTCAATATAGATGCGGACAGTTATAGTTTCATCCACGCTGCCTATGTTTGTAGCTGTAGCGAGAATCGTGAGTGATGGGCCATACTCTTCTGGAAGGCCAGTATCTGCGGGGTCTCCGTAACGTTCCAATGAACCCACAGGAATAACTTTGTCAACTGTTGCCAAATCCCAATCATCAAGTGTCGGCCAAATGTCTGACATAGCTACGTCGCGCCAAATTCTCAGCTCCTGCGTCAGCGCCCAAGACTCGCCTAGGTCGTCGGTGACGTTGAGGGTTACGAGGTATGGATCAAAGCGGTAAGCTGCGTATGTGTTGTTTGCGATCATGCCAGTGCCTGTTTGGTTATCTCCGAAGTCCCACTCGTAGCTAACGATGGTTTGGTTTGCAGGACTGTAACTGGCTGAGGCGTTGAAGGTTACAATGTCTCCGGGAATCGGCTGAGCTGGGCTCCAAGTGAAGGATGGGAACGGCTTCATTGTATAGAAATAGGCATCTGCGGTTGTGTGTGTGATTTCTGTTCCGTTGACATCATATAGGAAGGTGTCGTAGAGTTCAAGTGTGCAGTTTCCTGCACTTAGAACTTGGAACTCAACTGTTGCTAGGGTTCCGCTACCGCTTGCGCTGACCTGTGTCGTGAGTGTTACTCCCACTTGGTAGCTTGAAACCAGCTGCAGGGGATTTTCGAACATTAGTGTAGATCCCACAGAGCTAAGGAATGGTCCCTCGGTAACAGTGGGTGGAAACGCTAGCACACCAGTGTCCCATCTTATTTTGAATTCCCAAGAGTTGACGCCTGTGACGTTGGCGACAGTGACGTTAACTGCATACGTTTCTAGCGGCTCTGCTGTTCCTACTGCGGGGTCGATGGCAACAACAGCTGGTTGTGCCCACACTATGCCGACATGAGAACAGAATATGGAGACGATAGAAAGCACCAGCAGAAGGATTAGGGGTAAACTTCTAACTTTCATTCTTATCACCCTGCGTTCTTTCCGTAGGCCATGCCAGCAAACGCCAGGTCTAAAGCGTCCACGTTATTGTCTTCGTTCAGATCTGCATCTGGATTGAATTGGTCCCAACCCGTTCCTTGAGGCCAAGTGTTGTCGGTTCCTAAGGCTCTAGCAATCGCGGTTATGTCACGTATGTCTATCACCCGATCCTTGTTCACGTCACCAGCAGCGTGAAAAGCGTCGGCCAAAAAGTTTTCTACATCGCTTTGGGTCAAGTAAAAGTCACGGTTAGCCTGTAGGTCCACTGCTGTCAGAAGGTCTCCACCAACCCAAATCCAAGGTCCACTGCCATCTTGTTCTAGGTCGTCAATGCCATCTGACCCAGCTAAACCAGTTGTTGTGTCGTATACGTCGTCTTCCCACGGGTGATACTCTCTAACAGCCAAACGGTCCCAGTCCCAGAAGCGGCCTGGTGCGTGTGGCCATACGTATCCCCAACCAAGAGCTTCGTTAGCAGCCAGCCAAATTCTTCTGCTTACTATTGGAGTGTAGCCAGCCCAGTGCACTCCCCAGTAGCTCATGCTGTTAAAGTAGATTCTAACGTCCATGGGACCTAGAGATGGGTCCTCTGTCTGTGTGTCAACGTGATCGATCTCTGATGGCCCTGGGTAGTTCCACGCAACGCCTGGTCCACAGTCTCTGGTGAATTCTAGGGAGAACTTCACATCTGCCGGCTCAACCGGCCAGCCATCATGCCACGTCATGCCATCGCGTAGAGTGAAGGTGAGGTATCCCTTCCCAGGTTCCCATTCTGTCATATCAGTTGACCAGCTTTCAGCCATAAAGCCAACGTCTTCTGCCAAGTTGTAGGGGTTGCGCCAAAGCATTTGGTCGTAAACGTTCTGTAGAACCTGCCAGTCCCAAACCCACTCAGCTGTGATTACATGGGGGCCTTCAAGGTTGCTCTTGAATCCCCACCAAATGGTGTCTTCGTAGCCTGATGGTCGGGTTCCTCCAGTCCACCTCGCGTTGAGGAGACTCCACATGAAGCCACCACCAGTTATTGGGCAGGTTGGACCATATCCTTCATGGTTAACTACACCTTCCCAACCAGTTCTATAGCCCTGGACACCAGCTGACGCCCACAAATCTGGTCCAACAGCATATTTGTTCAGTAGATAGGTGGATAAGTGAGTTCCCTCTAGAACTTCTTCAAAGGTAGCCCCCTGAAAGGCTTGATCAATCCAGTAGTCAGCCTCTACGTTACAGAAACCTTGGTAGCCTCCAGACCAACCGACTGGAGCATAGTATTGGCTAGAGTGAAAAGTTCCCCATAGGAAACCGCCAGGATCTGCACCAAATGAGTAGCCGCCAGTATATAGGTGGTAGTTGTATTCCACCATCACCGATTTGAAGCAGACAGTCTTCTCGACGACCCGCTTATCCAAAGGAATTCCTAAAGCTTCCATTTCAGCAGCCAGCCTCATGCCAGCAGCCTCTCGGTTCGGGTCATCCAACCGGATGTAGAAGATTAGTGAATCCAATGCTTCGCCAGCTGCTTTACGAGGATCCTGTCTTTTCCCAGCGTCTGAGCCACTTGTGATCAATGTGAACCCTGCGGCATCCAATAGCTCCATAGCCTTATTTTTGTCATAGCCGTAGATCAAACTGGGGACTTCCACGTCTCCGTTTGCGCCGTGATAGGTGAAACTCGAATCCGTAAGGTTTTCCACATCCAGCCAACCAGCAAGGGCAGGTGTCGGTACCCACGTGATGGCTGGGTATCCATACCCTTTCAGTATGTCTGTCACTATGTAGCTGGTGTCAGTAAGAAAGTTGATGGCTAACCTGAATCCCCAAGATGCAATACAATGTGGACAGTCAGGATCAAAGTAAACTTTCCAGTTTACGGCATCTGGATCCCAGTCATGTCCTGGACCTGGCGGATTGCCATCCCCCGCACCCGTCTCTGGACGTTGCCTTGCGTGTGGTGATAGACCGTCGCATCCTGTTGGCCACCACTGATGATGAATATCATACTCCCAAGTGCCAATCTCTGCGTAGCTGTTCAAGGTAACCTCTTGTGGCTTTCCTGCAAACCTGTCGATCCATGGTTTAGAATATGGCCAATCAGTGAAGTCAATTTCTCCGGTGTCTAGAGCAGCAAACTCCGTATCTGGGTCGCCATAGTTTACAATGTGCAGATAGTCCATCCAAGGACCAGAGATCTGCGCGCGTACTGGAACGATAGTGATAGATAGTGCCAATGATAACACAGCAAACATTGTCAACAGAATTAGTTTCTTCGATTTCAAGATTCTTTCCCTCTTCTTTGCAATCTTTCCAGTCAATATTCTTTGCGTTCCAAATTTAAAGTTTTTCAACACCCCCAAACTTTTTTATTACTTTTATTCAAAAAAGTAAAAACTAAAATATCTCTATCTTAACAGAATACCGTTAGAAAGTGAGCTTTAATGGGTCTCCGAGGATATTTGATAAAGAGAACTGCCTACTCGCTTGTCCTCATATTCTTCGTGCTTGTTGTCAACTTCGTCATATTCCAAATGATGCCAGGAGACCCTATGGCTATCTTTGCAAATCCAACGCGGTTACAAGGGGTGGAACAAGTAGCAGAAATCAGGAGTCTGTGGGGTTTAGATCAACCACTCCACATTAAATTCGTAACTTATATGAAGAACATGTTAACTGGACAGTTCGGGATATCATACATGTCAGGAGACTACGTTGCAGCAGAGGTATTGGAACGCCTCTCCAATACCGTTCTCCTAGTTGGCGTATCTACTATATTAGCAATTATAATTGGCACCATCTTGGGAGTCGTAACAGCCCATAAAAGGGGAAGCCCCATTGACAGCGGTTTGGTGATAACTGCATTGACAACCTATTCCCTTCCATCTTTTTGGATGGGAATGATCTTCCTTTTGATTTTCCATTACCGCCTGGGCTGGTTCCCAGGAGTAGGAACCACTTCCTTCTCACCAATAAACCCAGCTCCAAACGTACTAGTATATGCTCTAGACCGCCTATGGCACCTATTCCTACCAGCTATGACACTAACCCTCTTCTTGTACGGTAGTTATCTGCTCCTGGCACGGGCAACAATGCTGGAAACCCTAACCGAAGATTATATAATAACTGCCAGAGCAAAGGGACTTAAAGAAAGAACAATACTATTCAAACACGCACTGAAAAACGCGTCTCTACCTCTCATAACTAACGCAGCCATCTCGATCGGCTTCATCCTTTCGGGAGCAATCATTACAGAGCAGGTTTTTGTTTACCCTGGGTTGGGAATGTGGACTTGGAAGGCAATAGACTTTGTAGATTATCCAGTCCTTCAGACTATCTTCTTCCTCGTAGCCCTGTGCGTCATTGTAGCAAATTTCATAGCAGACATTCTTTACGGCGTCATTGACCCACGAATAAAATATGAGTGAGCAAAAGTGGCAGCAACCTACAAGACAACAATAAAGTTTCAAATTAAAAGGTTCAAAGATTTTCTAGCGACATTCAGACGTAGCAAAAGAGGCCTTTTCGGAATTGCAATTCTCGTCATATACATAGCAGTTGCTTTGGCTGCTCCCCTTCTCAGCCCTAATGACCCTGTAAACGACACTTTCGTAGCAGCAGACTTTGCTGTTCCCGCATGGTTCAAAAATCTTCCTGGAGGAGAGAAACTGAACGAAAACCTCGTTTTGTTTGATAAATCGGGTTTCCCTACTCCTGTGTCACTCTTCAACGATTGGAATTTTTCAACGTCAACCAACGAAGATGCCGAAGTTAACCTTCGTTATCACCTTAGTGTAGGCAACGGAAGCGCAGCTATAGTGTTCAAGAGAAAAAACCCTAGGACACTGGCTGGAAGAGTTGAAGCATATCTAACAAAAGAGTTCTCCTGGCCCTACGATCCGCCGCCAAGATTCAAGTGTAACCTAACCGTCTATGCCTCCAAAGAAGTTGAATACGCAAATGCCTGGGTCTTTATGACAATTAAACAAGTTAACGAAACCCCAACATATCCCATATTTTGGAGCCAAAAGCTCGATAAGGCTGTCACGGAAGGAATAAAACCCGCACCTAGAGATTACCCCCCGCTCTTAGATTCATACGATCCAGATTTGAAAGCAAGAATTGGCAATGAGACCTGGGCAGATCCAGCAAAAATAGTCTTCTCTGAACCCGCCAACTACGTATTCGAAGTCAGGGTATTGTTCGTAGACGACGATCCTGAGACAGTAGGTAATTTAGGAGAAGCCGCCGTCTATATTGACGACCTTAACGTAAGGTTCTACGGTGCAGCCTATAGTCTCCTTGGAACCGATTATAGAGGCCGAGATATATTTGCACAGTTTGTTCACGGAGCAAGGATCTCCCTTTTCATAGGCTTACTCTCAGCATTCTTATCAATATCTATAGGGTTGTTAATAGGAATAGTTTCAGGCTACGTTGGGAGAATCGTGGATGAAGGCTTGATGAGATTCGCTGATATGTTACTAGTTTTACCAGGACTCCCATTACTCATAGTACTAATCTCAGTTCTAGGCACCTCAATGTGGAACATCATATTTATCATCGGTATCCTCGGATGGATGGGCTTTGCAAGAATGGTAAGATCACAGACCTTAAGTCTCAAAGAGAGACCCTTCGTTGAAGCAGCAAAAGCCGTTGGAGCAGGCAGGTTCCACATCATACTCAAACACATCCTTCCAAACGTCGTATCTTTAATCTATGTTTCATTGGCACTAGCAGTTCCAAACGCAATAATATTGGAAGCCGCCCTTAGCTGGCTCGGTCTCTTCGACCCCAGTGTGGTCTCATGGGGAAGAATGCTGCGCGACGCACAAGCCAATAACGGGATAGAACTACTATGGTGGATAATCCCCCCTGGCCTAAGCATAGCCCTCGTTTCACTCTCATTTATTCTACTTGGATACGCCCTTGACGAAATACTGAACCCAAAGCTCAGACGAAGACGCTAATGAGATATCAAGCTCTAAGTTTTCATAAAGCTTAATACCAATGGAAAAGTCTAGATTTCTGACTGAGATGCTCAAGACCGGTTTGCTGTGTCTAGCTTTACTCTGTTTACTAACCCCCCAAGTAGCTTTAAGTCTTCCAGAGAATACCCTTCTAGCGACATCCGATTCAATAGAAAGACCTTTAATTTGTATTCTGGTCAACTCACCAATTTATGCTGGCATAAAGTCCTCCTTGGACCAATATGCAGCTGATGTAGAAAACTCAGGATTCGAAGTGAAGATTACAGAGAGTAGTCAACTCGTGGATGAGACACCTACAGGAATAAGACGCTATCTACAAGAAAATATGCGCTATAATTTAATTGGCTGTCTTCTAGTTGGAGATATTTCTGAGGCTTGGTTTGAAACAGACGCCCGAAGATTTCCAATAGATCTTTATTACATGGACCTAGATGGAGTCTGGACTGACTCAGATAACAACAAGATCTACGATGGACATAGTGGAAACGTAACACCTGAGATTTGGGTTGGAAGACTTAAGGTTCCTGAAACTGCAGGCGATGAGACTTCACTGCTTAACAATTATTTCGACAAGAATCATCGATACAGAACTGGTAGACTTACTCTGCCATGGTGGCGCAGCATGATATATATCGATGATGGTGGAACGAGCACTAACACAGAGGAAGATGCAATAAATTCCTTGAGTAAGATATACTCTGACATCACTTTTGTGAACGATCGGGCGACAACAAACGCTACAGACTACAAAAAAAGAATTCTTGATCCAAGTGGCTATCAGTGGATCTATCTCATGTGTCACGGCTCTCATAACAACCACACCTTCACTGTTCCCCCTGACGAAGACGCAAAATCAGAGGGATCATGGTTCCAGTGGGATGGTACAGTCTATTCCTCTGATTACAAGTCAATAAATCCTCGCATTTTTTTCTACCACTTTGTCGTTTGTTCAGCTGCAAAGTATAGTGAGCCAGACTACTTAGCAGGCTTAGCAGTTTTTGGGAATGATTACGGTCTCTTGGCATTGGGTTCGACACAGATTGTATCCACTCTCCCAGTAAGCGGTCTCTATGAGGGTTTGTCGGAAGGCAAGTGTGTAGGTAAGGCTTTTCTTGAATGGTCTACAAATCTTCATGAAGAATACGACTACTTTCAACGCCACTTCTATGGCCTGACCCTAATTGGGGATCCCACGCTCCAGCTACACCATGAGATTCACGATGTCGCCGTCACAGATCTTCATGTTTCCTTAAACAATGTGTCAGGTGAAGAAACCTTAACGGTTGAGGTGGAGGCCAAGAACCAGGGAGAATTCAGCGAGACTTTCGACGTTGCTATTTACTTCGATTTCAAGAAGTTTCGCAGTACCAATGTCGCTCTGAAGGCTGGAGCAGCAACAAACTTAACATTTAACTTCACAGGATTAAACGAGCTTATTCTGGGCTATCACTTTGTAGAGGCAAAAGCAACCTTCGTACTCGGAGAACTTGAAAAGAATAACAACGTTATGTCAAGGAGCTTCAAAGGGATAATTGTCAATTCTCCAGTGACCCTGGGAAACTCTATCTTTCTCATATTTGTGGATGTTATTGCTGCTCTATCTATCTTCGTTGCATTCGGGTTGACCGCGCTTGCTCTGTTGAAAATCCTTATGTCCGAGAGACTGCCACGACTCCGCTCAATCTTGCGAAAACGTAAATAACCTTTTCAGGTGTCAGCTGGTTGAATTAATCATGTGAGCTATTGTTTCTTCTATGTAAATCCAAAACTCTTTTTCCAGTTTCTCAAGGGCTTCTTGAGATTTCAAACCACGCAGAATAAGACTTCCCCCTCCGAACATTGTGGTGACGAAGCCAAATCTAACCGTGGAACGAGACCGCCCACCAGTTGAGAACTCGATCAAGAAATCATCTGAAGTTCCAGAGACCCCTATGATCACTGGTTCAAGTATGCTAGTACGCTTTTGCGGTTTCGCCTTAATTGAACACTCTGAGGTTAATCCATCTTTTGAAGTCTTGAAACCTTTATCCTTAAAAAAACTCTCGACATATTCAGTCAGGAGCATCAAATCAACATTCTTTCCAACCCAACGCCTCTGCATTTTCGAGACTCCTAGACCTGGGATTTGTCGTGAGCCTCTTCTTTAGGCTTTCGCAGAGCCGAAGCGCAACCAAAAAAGATAGTGGGGAAACAGGTATGCGGCCGTACATTGATTTTGGAGAGCAAAATTATTAACTTATGACGATTTTTACTAATCGTAAGCCATTCAACGGAGGTATAGAGGCCCATCCATACATGCATGCAAGCGAGGAATTGCATCCAAAAGTTTTTTGGAAGCTTTTCTCCATTCAACTCAATTAAGAAAGCGTGAGAATATTGATGGAAAATGAATTCCGAAAGTATCTCCAAAAGCGTAAGTTGAGCACAGAGGATATTGACTTCGCCGTGAAAGCTGTCAAGGAGTTTGAGGAGTATCTTGAAAGGAAGAGAATGTCGTTCGAATCCGCGGAGTTAGATGCACTCAAAGATTATGTTTCGCTGCTGATGAAGGAAGGCGAGAACTCGATGGACAGGCTAATCGCGATTGCTCGCTACTGCAACATTGCTAAGAAAGATAACTACTACGTCTACTTCGCTTCGATCCTAGGCGCCAGAAATGTGTTGCCTGACCTAGGCGAAAGGCTGGCAACTATTGCTGGAGAGGAAATTCGACGTAAAGTATTTCAAGGGTTTGAGTTGCCCCCACTAGGTTCGCCTCCGGAGAACTATCCGCGACTCACTCAGATGATCCTGGATAGGTTGGAGGCTGAGCTGCCCAGCGAAACGTGCAGGAAGATCCTCACATGGAACTACCATAGGATACCAGCAGAGACCTTCAAGGAGAAGAAGGAACGGTTCGAGAAGGCGGACAGCATCGATGATTACTTGAAAGACGAGCATAAGAGGTTCGTAGAGGAACTGAAAGGATTTATGAAAGAGGGGCGGATATGGTACGAGCAGGAGATAACCCCAGAAGTTCTGGATTTCATAAGGAGCAAACAGGAGATCTGCACAGGTGTCAGGCATGGTGACAGGATCTACCTGACAAAAATACCGTACGCGCCTAAGCAGTACCTGAAGGAGAAAGACCCTGACTTAAAGAGGTACTATGCCTGTCACTGCCCCCTCGCGAGGTCAGCTATACTCGACGGGAAAATCAAGATATCGCCGATTTTCTGCTACTGCAGCGGTGGCTATGAAAAACTTGTCTTTGACGTGATATTCGGCGAACCAGTTGAAGTAGAGCTACTTGGTAGTGCTCTCAAAGGAGAACCGCGATGTCGTTTCGCCATCAAAATTCCAAGAGACAAAATGAAATAGCGCACGCCTTTTTCATGCATGCATGCCTTGGAATGAAACATAAAACTGAAAACTTAGCTACCTTGCACACACCTTTCTTTGACAGCTTTTTTAGGGAGCAAAACAAAACGATATTATAAGATTGACAGATTTCTTTGCGAGCGTTCATGTTTTTGATTTTTTCTTTGCAGAAATGAGAAGCTTTATATTTTCATTCATCTCTGAAAACATAAAGCTTTGATGAAGATAGAATAAATTTCAGAAAACTCGGTTGAAGGATGCTAAAAAATGGTTATGCTGGATGTCCAGAACCTGACGACCCATTACATAACGCTTAGAGGGCCGGTGAGAGCTGTAGACGATGCTAGCTTTCAGGTGGACAAAGGAGAGATGATGGGATTAGCCGGCGAATCTGGGTGTGGAAAAACTACGGTTGCGTTGTCTCTTCTGAAGATTCTTCCCAAAGGAGGAAAAATTTTGGGAGGAAAAATATTGTTCAAAGGAAACGACCTGGTTAAACTTAATGATTCTGAGATGCGGAAGATAAGGTGGAAGGGAGTTTCCATAGTTTTTCAAGGAGCTATGAACGCTCTTAACCCTGTCTATAAAGTTGGAGACCAGATTGTTGAGGCGATTTCTCTTCACGAACCCGATGTTGATAAGAAAGAGGCTAAAGAGAGGGTTGGAAAACTCTTAGAGACAGTTGGCATAGAGCCTTCAAGAGCCGACAATTACCCCCATGAGTTCAGTGGCGGGATGAGGCAGCGTGCATTGATAGCTATGGCTCTAGCATGCAACCCTGACCTTTTGATCGCAGATGAACCTGGCACAGCTTTAGATGTCATCGTGCAGGCGCAGGTGTTGAGGCTCATGAGAGAACTGAAGAACAGGTTGAACTTGGCGATGATAATGATATCGCACGATCTATCGATCATATCTGAAACCTGCGACAAAATGGCTATCATGTACGCAGGGAAAATTGTGGAGCGAGGAGACATCAACACCATATACAAAGAACCATTGCATCCGTACACCCAAGGGTTAATAGGCGCTTTTCCAAGCATCAAAGCTAAGAGGAGGCGCATGACCTCTATTCCAGGTTTCCCCCCTGACCTCCTAAATCCACCTCCTGCATGCAGGTTCCATCCAAGATGCCCCTACGTCATGGACATTTGCAAAAAGGAAGAACCGAAACTGGTTAGGGCTGGAAAACGGTACGTTGCGTGTCACCTTATCAAAGAGAAATGAGATGAAAAAACCATGGGAAACGGGAAAACATTCATAAAAGCTACAGATCTTCGAAAACTTTTTCCAGTTAAGAGAGGATTTTTTGAAACTCTGCTCTCAAGAAAACAGATGTTTGTACATGCGGTTGATGGAATCAGTTTTGAAATAAAACGAGGAGAAGTTTTCGGTTTAGCTGGAGAGAGTGGCAGCGGAAAAACAACTACTGGAAGATTACTGCTTAGGTTAATTGAACCCACAAGTGGAAAAATAAGTTTCAACGGCAAAGACATGGCAACCGTCCCAGGGAAGGAGTTAAAATCGCTGCGTCGAATGATGCAGATAATATTCCAAGATCCTTATGAATCCTTGAATCCCAGAATGACGATCGGCAGCATCGTTGCAGAGCCTTTACGAGTTCAGAAAACATTTAGTAACGAGGCTCAAATAGACGAAAGAGTCAAGGAAGCAATAGCTGAAGTTGAATTATTGCCTCCAGAAGAGTTTCTTTTCAGGTTCCCCCATGAATTAAGTGGCGGCCAAAGGCAAAGAGTCTCCATAGCTCGAGCTTTCGTACTTCGCCCAGAATTCTTAGTTGCTGACGAACCAGTATCCATGTTGGATGTTTCAATTAGAGCCGGAATTTTGAGCATGATGCTTGATTTGGTAGAAAAATTCGATGTTTCCTTCCTATATATAACCCATGACCTAGCATTAGCCCGGCACATGTGCGACCGAATTGCCATCATGTACTTAGGCAAAATAATGGAGATGGCTTCAACAGAAAAAATTGTCTTCGAACCATTACACCTCTACACAAATGCTTTAATCTCCGCTGTGCCGATACCCGACCCAACAATAAAGCGAAGTGAAACAGTGATCCCAGGCGAGATCCCAAGCCCAATTAATCCACCGCCAGGATGCAGATTCCACACAAGATGCCCAGTCAAAATAGGTAAAATATGCAGCACGAAGGAACCTCAATTAATTGACGTTGGCAATGAACACTACGTAGCATGTCACAAATATACGTAGCAAACGGGTTTTCTCGGAATGTATACCGAAAAATTCTATTCTCTAGGGAGTATCTCAGGCAGCAATCTTCTTTGCGACAGAGTAAACTGTTTATACTTTATCGTTTTTTTTCCGTGTGGAGCGGAGGCTTCTTAGGAAAAAGATTTGCTGTTTAAGCATTTGTTAGTGGTTCAAAGTATCAACGATGGTAGAAGGGTATCAAGGAGACTGTCGCTTCTCCTCAGAGGTCGGACGAACTACAGTCTAAAAAGATTTTGAAATGGCTTCAAAGATCAAGGAAGAATATTTCTGTTTCCTAGATGAGCCGACTTATGTTGACTCTTGGCTGATTGGTTTCTTGTTGATCCTTGCCCAAATTGGAGCTCCAGCAGAAGATTCTGTAGACAGGATTGGGAGATGCCAATAGCATGTGCCGGATTCAGTGAACGATTCTGTGAAGAGATTCTGCCCTCTGCGCATATGCGAACTTCGAAACTCTAGTTAAACTTAGATATGTTTAGTATAGATGGCAGGCAACGAAGTGGTCTTTTTCGACATCTATAAAATCAGGTTCTTCGAGGGGGCATCTGCCGAAAGCTTTTGGGCAACGTGGATGGAAACGGCAACCTGAAGGTATGTTTATCGCCGACGGAACCTCTCCTTTAAGTTCTACCGTCTCTCGTTTTCGTTCAGGATCGGGAACTGGAATGGCGGATAGTAGCGCTTGAGTGTATGGATGCAAAGGATTTGCGAAAAGTGTTCCTTTTTCGCCTAGTTCTATTATTTTTCCTAGGTACATGATGGCTATTCTGTCTGATATGTATTTGGCAACAGCGAGATCGTGTGTGATGAAAAGATACGTTAATCCAAGTTCCTTCCTCAAGTCCAGCATGAGATCGATGAGGGTTGTTCTAAGAGAAACGTCGATCATTGAGACAGGTTCATCTGCCACCACAAACTCTGGTTCTGTGATAATTGATCTAGCGAGGGCGACCCGTTGCCTCTGCCCTCCGCTCAGTTGATGTGGATAAAGACCAATAAATTGATCTGGAGGCGTTAAGCCCACCTTTTCAAGTATCTCTGCAACTTCTCTTTTCATCTCTGTCCCCTTTGCCAAATTATGGATTTCAAGTGGATGACCAACAGCGGTTCCTATCCTCATTCTGGGGTTAAGTGACGCGTAAGGGTCTTGAAAAATAATCTGTATCTTTCTCCTATGCAACCTGAGTTCTTCACCTTCAAGATTTGTGACATCTTTGCCGTCAAAGAATATTTTACCCCCCGTAGGTTCGAGAAGCCGCACAAGAAGCTTTCCAGCTGTTGTCTTTCCGCAACCGCTCTCACCAGCCAACGTAAAGACCTCTCCCCTCTTCACTGAGAAGCTTACACCGTCGACTGCTTTGACAAAATCCCTTGTTCGCGTGAACAATTTTTCTAAAAAGCTCTTCTGAACCGGAAAATACTTTTTTAGTTCTTCAATGTTTGCGATTGCGCTCAAGGTTATGCGCCTCCCCCAAAGCATCTCACGAAGTGCCCAGGGCTAGCCTCCACAATCGGCGGTTCTTCTACGCGACATTCTTCTTCAGCATTGGAACATCGAGGCCAAAACCGGCAACCCTTTGGAGGATTAAGCAGGTTTGGGGGAACACCGGGAATAGCTTCCAACTTTTGTTCAGCCAATTCGATGTCAGGTATGCTTTGCAGAAGCCCTCGCGTATAAGGGTGCATAGGATTTCTATGCAACTCGACGCTACTTGCGTATTCAACAAGGCATCCCGCATACATCACAATGATTTTGTCACATCGCTCCAAAACAATGCTTAGATCGTGGGTTATGAGGATAAGTGCCATCCCATAAGCATCCCGTAGACTTTTCAAAAGGTCCAGAATCTTTGCTTGAACTATCACGTCTAGGGCGGTTGTAGGTTCGTCGGCGATTACTAAGTCAGGACCAAGGGCGATTCCCAAAGCTATCATGATACGCTGTCGCATTCCACCGCTGAACTGATGTGGATAATCGTTTATGCGCTCAGGCAATATTCCTACATCGGTTAGTGCCTTCTCAGCACGTTTAAACGCCTCTTTTTCGCTTACATTAGGTTCATGGGTGCGGATCAACTCAACGAAATGTGCTCCAACTTTCTTGACTGGATTCAAGGAAGTCATGGGGTCTTGAAAAACGAAGGCGACTTTTTTCCCTCTGATGGAACGCATTTCCTCGTCCGAGAGACTCAAGATGTCTGTTCCATCAATTCTTATTTTTCCGTTAACAATCATGCCTGGAGGAGGGACAAGGCGAATTATAGAAAACCCAAGGGTGGACTTTCCGGAACCGGATTCACCAACCAATCCCAAGGTTTCACCTTTCCCCAAGGTGAAGGATACATTATTTACGGCTCGGATGTCTCCCCTTCGGGTCCGGTAATCTACTGTCAAAGAGTCAACTTCTAACAAAGACAAAGAGATCACATCATTGTTCAAGTCTTGGGGTCAGCAATTCGCTTAGTCCTTCCCCGATTAGTGTAAATCCTAATGCTAGTAAAACAATCATTATGCCAGGAAAGGTTATGACCCACCATGCACCACTTGGAAGAAGCACTCTTCCTTGCGTCAAGTCCCATCCCCAATCCGGAACATCTATTCCAACCCCTAAACCCACAAAGGTTAACCCTGCTGCTGTAAGAATTGCGTCAGCAAAATTCACTGTGGCCACAACCACTATTGAAGGAACCAC
>CAYFWY010000029.1:0-242 GCA_964346895.1 uncultured Candidatus Bathyarchaeia archaeon
TCGCAACCGAGAAGATTCGCCAACTGGAGATCGGAAAAAGCGCTGCGCTTGGCCATTGGACGGGAGCGGAAGCTCTGGCTCTCCTTAGAGCTCGTCAAGGCGGGAATGGAGCGCATTCACCTCGTTGCCAAGGTGGTTGCTATTGGGGATAAAAGGACAGTCGACACCCGCTTTGGACCAGCGGAAGTGGCGGTTGCCACTATAGAAGACGAGTCTGGGAGAATGAACTTTAAGCTTTGGCG
>CAYFWY010000029.1:363-1193 GCA_964346895.1 uncultured Candidatus Bathyarchaeia archaeon
TCTCCTTTATGTTTTTTGTGCATAGTTCTTCAGAATTAAGTATATTTGTCGGACTAAGACAGCTTTTATGAATGCGAACAGCAAACAACTTATGTTAATTTCATCTAACAAATTATGGGTAAATAGTTGACGCAATTCTGGATTTTTGTTATAACGGAATACACCGACTACTGGAGGGTCTCTTTAGATGAAATTCTGGAGCGAATACAGGCGAATAAAACTTATCCTCTTGGTCATAGAACTCCAAATAGGGCACGCATAGATTCAGGAGACAAGGTCGTATTCTACCAGTCGGGAGTAAAAGGAAGAAAGTTTTTAGGGTCGGCGGAGATCTCCACTGTCACCAAAAATTCAGACCAATTTATCTTTGGGCATGTCCACTTTTCCAAAATTAGGATTTGGCAAGAGCCTGTTGATATATACCGCATTCTAAATGAGCTTTCGTTTATAACGAACAAAAGGCGTTGGCAATGTTATTTCCAAGGCGGAATAAGGAAAATCTCCAGAAAGGATTACGAAAGAATTCTTGGCAATGGACAGTATGCATATATACAGCGTTAACTTTCAATCACTTCTTTCACTAGATACTTGTTTTCTTTTAGCCAGTTTATTATCACCTCTTTGTTTTCTTCTAGCATATTTAACGCCATTTCACGAAACAATTTTGGCAACTGTTTACCAATTTCTGCGCGCGCGCACTTCATTCTCTCAATAAGACTTGCCTTTTTACTTAATACTTGTTCCCTAGTCGAGATGCGCGCGCGCAAAAGCGATGATTCAGAACGCAAAAGTTAAAAGCAACAATATTTAAAGACATATTGTATATCATC
>CAYFWY010000029.1:1206-15246 GCA_964346895.1 uncultured Candidatus Bathyarchaeia archaeon
TGAATAACCAATTTAAAGTTGGGTTTTCGGGGGATATCTCCACTATGGTGGGGGTTCAAACCTCTCCCGGCCCAAAAGTCTACCTACGGTATCTGTTGTGAGCGTGGTCTACTTAGTTTCTCTTTCCATTACGAGTTTATCTCCTTCAATTCTCACGACGAGTGACTCCCCAACCTTAAACGGGAAAGAGCTATCATCTATCAAATCTTTTCGAAGGTAAATGGTATGTCGTGACTTAACTCTGTTGATCTTTGTTTTCGCTTGACTTACCAATTTCTGCACCATTGTAGGTTTTGGCATGCCAACTATTTAAGGTTTATACAGTAGTATAAACGTTGGTATGAAACGATTTTTGGAAGAGACTTTGAAGCAGAACGGACAGAAAGGAGCTGCATAGTCATAGCTGAAGGTGCAGACGACAGTAAAATTGAGGTTTTGTTGATCTCCCAAGCAGTGATGCTGTAGTTAACTCTCTTTCTAGCTTTCTAAGCTACAGCCGATGTTGACAACGAAGTATCCCCATTATAAGTTATTAAGTAGAATATGGATTTAAAAGCTCATAGAGGCTTTTACTCCGCAAGGCAATGTTAAAAGCAACATTAGAATAATAATGTTAACTTGATGATCAACCCTTTTGAAATATATATGGTGGCAGCCAAAAAACATTCAACATAAAGTTAACATTCTGTTTCTGAAAGCTGCTGAGTAGGCTGCAGGCAACATTGAAAGCAAGTTTTTTATGTTGAAACAGTTAACATTACTGACGTGGAATGTTAACCTGTCCTTCAGCATGCATATATGATACCACCTGAATCAATCCTTTCAAGACCTTCAAGTCTCCCTCTGCGCGCGCGAGTCTTTTTAGACCGAAATATTTCAAAGCGGCTCATGACCATCCAGATGTTGATGTTTTAGATCCTAACGAATTGAAAGGGTTAAAAACAGCAAGCAAAACTCACCGCTACATTTGCAGGACTTGCATGGAAGAGTTTTTTCCTAACAAGAAGATTTCCAAGCGGTTTAGGTAGAGAGAAAATTTTAGTGTCGTCTCATGAACCTTCAAACATTGAAGCAAAAAGAGTAGGCTAACCCTTCAAAAAACTGCAGTGGATCTAAATTGATGTTTGCTTTTTCTGTTTTCCATCTCCAATTTTGATGCCATATTCCTCTTCAATTGACTCTTTAGCTGCTTGAATGGCTGCTTGTAGTATATCTTCTTGTGTGATGCCTGTTTTCTTGGATAAATGTCGTTTAACCCTTTGAGTTTCCTTTCGCATAATGTCTCTGATGGTTTCTTTGAATATTTCTCTAGCCATCTTGATAGGCTCAGCCATCGTCTCAACCCTTTGTCTGGCAGTAGCTGATCTTTCCTCAATTGCTTGAAGGAACTCAATCATAGCATCTGCACTCTCAAAGGAGTTAACAAACTCTAGCATAGGTTGCAGTGGATTTATGATGTCGTTTAGAATTTGCAGTTCTTTCTTGATTTTCAAACTCTCTTCTGTGACTGTCTGGGTTATGAGTTTTTGTTCACTTAGTTCTTGCTGAAGTTTTGTTACGATAGACCTGAAGGCTTCAACCTTCTCATGGTTTTCAAGGGATACCGTTTCTCTGATCCGCAGAAACTTCTTTAGCTGCTTGAATTTTTCGCGCAATTTAACGGTTGTCAAGTAGGTGTCATCAGATTGGGCAATGCTTTTACCACACATTTTTTTTCCAGCGGTTAAACCGACTCCCGAGTCTATTGAGGAGCTCAAAAACATTTTTCTGAAACAGTGAAAAGTCAGGTGTTTGCTTTTTGTTTCGATGCCGGCTTTTATTACTGTTTTTCTCAAAAGCTCATTGATCCACTCGTCCGAGAGATGTCCACTGCCGTTTGAAGGAAACAGATATGGATTGTCTTTCGGCAAAGTTGGCAGGTAGAGTTTAAGCTGTTCAACCGATTCTTCGCTAAGGAAACCGTATGCAATAACCTCTTCCTTACCTGTCATCAAATTGAAGGATATCGGTGGTTCCTGATTCAAGGGCGGTAAATCCTGTTTTCGGATGTTAAGAAAATCGCCTATCCTTAAACCTAAATCAGTTGCCAAAGTCAATATTACTCGCTCCCGTAGGTCCGCCACTTTATACATTCTTCTTACATGGTCTATGCGCAACAGAAAGTTTCTCGTTGTTTTCGCTCCTCGATTAACCCGGCTTCCACTCCTCATACGAACCGGCATTTGATAATAACGGAAAAGCTGCCTTATTCCCCCAGTCAACGTTCTAGCACTGTTAGTTTTGTATCCTTGCTTCAAAAGGTGACTGTGGTAGGCTTCAATCTCCTTTTCAAATCTTGCCGCTCGATTCCGGTAAGTAATAAGGTCTTCGCCAGGGCGTTGCGTTAAATCTTGCTTGCGGAGGTTCAAGACTTCTTCAGGATTCCTTTTGAACCATTCGCAGAACCTGTTTATTCCAATCTCATACGTTGTTTTAGTCTTATCTTTTGCCACAGAATCCAGAAACTCTTTTACACTCAACTCCAATTTTCCTCTTCATCTCCTTTATCATTTGATCTTGTATATCAAATTTGCTGTTTACCTAACTTAAAATCGCTCTACCACATAATAAAGAGGCTTGAATAGACCGGATTATCCTTAATATACTGGCAAGAAAGTTTGTAATGCTATGTTAGAAGTCCCTTATCTGTGAGTAGGTTTCTTATTTTCCGGTAAGCCAACGATCTCTCTTCAACTGAGAATTCAGGGGTGTCAAATACTGGATAAGCGTCTTCAACATCATCTATCGGCCAATCTAAAAGCTCCTCCCTGTCGTATGCTAGCCACCGGCCGTTTTCTTCCACCCACTTCCAAAACTCCGTTCTGGGAATTGGTGTGGCCATGCTTAAATGAACTCCATCGACTTTGACTCTCTCAAGGAAATTCTTAATCTTATCAATAATCTCTATGGTATCCCCTGGATTGCCAACCATTAAGAAGACATTGACTTTAATTCCGAATTTGCGCGTAAGTCTTATTGCCCTTTCCACTTGATCTAAATTTATGCCTTTTTTTATGTTGGCTAGAACATCAGGGTCTACAGATTCAACGCCGTAGTTTAGGGTGATGCATCCTGCCCTCTTCATTTTTTCAAGTAGTCCCTTCGTCACATGGTCAACTCTTATGCCGTTCCAGAAGTATAGTCTAAGCTTCCAGTTTCTCGACGCTATTCCTTCAAGTATTTTCTCAGCCCTCTCTAAGTCGAACGTGAAGTTGTCGTCAAGAAAGCTTAAACGCCTTATTCCGTAACGTTTTCTCATTTGCTCTATCTCTTTTAGCACGTATTCTGGGCTGTGGCCGCGCCATTTTCTTCCGAAAACTGGACGTGAGCAGAACATACACTGATAGGGACATCCCCTGGAGGTGAAAATGACACCAGCATTTTCGTCGTAGGCCGTCATTGGAAGTTTTTCTCTGGCTGGAAATGGAAGGCAATCCAAGGGTTCAATGAGGCTTCTCGGGGGATTACGCCTAACTGTGTTTTCTTCGCGGAAAATTAGTCCATTAACGCCGTCTAGGTCCTGATCGTTTTGTAGTCGTTCAAAGAGTTCAAGGGCCGTGGTTTCTCCCTCACCAACAACCATAGCGTCGATTTCCCTGTGCCTAGCCAACAACCGTTCACCCATAATGCTTGGATAGGGACCACCAAAAACAACAAAGCATTCTGGAAGTAGACTCTTCATTTTCCTAGTGATCTCAAGAGCGTGAAGGGCATTCGAAATTACACACGAAACGCCTACAATCTCCAGCCTCTCGTGAGACAGAAGCTTCCCCAAGGACGCGTTTTCCAAGTTCAGGTCAAATATTTTCACTTTAAACTCTTTTTCTCTCAGCACCGCCGCTACGTAGCCTAACCCAAGTGAAGGAACCTTGAAAAAGGGGTTTCCTGGAGGTTGAATCAAGGCTGTTTTCATATCCCTTACAAAGCCATGGAAGGGAAATAAATGTTAGGTGCCGCAAAAACACATAAACACCCAACTTTGAGATGGCGAACACGCGCGTATGATTAAAACTATCTAGAAATTGCGCGCACATTCTTTTAACTTTTCAGAATCATTCATGAGAATGTTTATAAATCTAGAACAAAGTAGCTATTGCTCCAATAAAGGTGATTACTTTGCCATTCGCTCTTTTTGAATATGATCTAAAAAAGGTTGATAAAGGGTACAACAACAGGACACTCTATATTAACCTTGCAGACATGGCGATTCTAAGTAAACCTGTTACCCAAGAAATGAAGGAGCTTTTCATAGGTGGTCGCGGTTTCAACCTCTGGTTGTTATGGAATGCGCTGCCAAAAGACCGTATTATCAAATGGAATGATCCCGAAAATGAAGTATGCATAGCTTGCGGTCCCTTGGGTGGCACTTCTATTTTCCCAGGAAGCGGAAAAAGCATTGCTGTTTCAATATCTCCCCTCACAGAATCCGTAATTGATTCGAATGCTGGTGGATATTTCGGACCCTATCTAAAGTTCTCTGGATGGGACGCGATCGAGATACAGGGCAAGGCAAAAGCCGAAGTTATCCTTCTTGTCGATGGAGACAAAGGACAAGTAGTTATTGAAAAAGCTGAAGAACTCCCTTCAGAGACACACTTAATTGGCGAGATCTTAACAGAAAAGTATGGAGCTGAGAACAACCAAAGTGTTTCAGTTGTTTCAGCTGGTCCTGGTGCAGAGCACACAAGGTTTGGATGCCTTAATTTCTCTTGGTATGATACTCAACGAAAAAAGGTCAGGTACAAACAGGCTGGAAGGGGCGGTATTGGTACGGTTTTCCGCGACAAAAAAATAAAGGCTATCGTGGTCAAATTTTCTAATTTCAATTCATATGTCAATTATCCGGCAGACTTTGAACTTCTTAAACAAATTGGTCCTGCGTATAACAAAGAAATTAGAATGCTGGACCCGCAACAGAACAGGATGGCAGCTGTAGGGACAACACATCTTGTCCCAATTATGAACGAATTTGACCTCCTTCCTACAAACAATTTCAAGTTCGGAAGTCACCCCGAAGCTTCAGAGATTGGCGAAGACGTGTATAACAAGAAGTTTGACAAGGGCTTTGACGGATGTTGGATAGGATGTGCATTGGCGTGTTCTCATGCTGTAAAAGATTTTGAGCTAAGGACAGGTCCATACAGAGGTAAGAAGGTGCTCGTGAATGGTCCTGAATATGAGACGATCGCAGGTCTTGGGAGCAATTGTGGAATTTTCGATTCAGACTACCTAATCGAGGCTAACTTTTACTGTGACACGTACGGTCTAGACACAATTTCAGTTGGGACAGCAATGGCCTTTGCCATGGAATGCTACGAAACAAACCTAATTAACCAAGAGATAACTGGAGGACTAAAATTAAACTTTGGAAACAAAAAAGCCGCCATGGAAGTCATTCATCAAATGGCAAGTGGAGAAGGTTTCGGAGTTATTGTTGGCCAAGGAATTCGCTTGATGAAAAAGATTTTTACAGAAAAATATGGCGTAGAGCCAAAAGAAATGGAGGATATTGGGATGGAGGCAAAAGGCTTAGAGTTCTCTGAATATGTCACTAAAGAGTCCTTAGCACAACAAGGTGGCTATGGGCTTGCTTTAAAGGGACCACAGCATGACGAAGCTTGGCTGATCTTCCTGGATATGGTGCACAACTTGATGCCAACCTTCGAACAGAAGGCAGAAAACCTACATTGGTTCCCCATGTTTCGCACTTGGTTCAGTCTGAATGGTTTATGTAAACTTCCTTGGAATGACATAACCCCTATAAATAACAAAGAGACTTCCGAACCAGCAAAAGTAATTGCACACGTGCAAAACTATGCAAAATACTTCTATGCCGTTACTGGTCGAAAAGTCGCAATAGATGACATCATCTTTATGAGTGAAAGAGTCTACAACTTTCAACGTATCTTCAATTTGAGGATGGGCTTTGGAAAACGCGAACACGACAATATTCCCTACCGCGCTATGGGACCAGTGACAGAAGAAGAATATGAGAGCCGTGTCGAACGCTATGACAAACAACTCAAAGAGAAAGTTGGCTATGACCCAAAAGGCAAACCGACAAAAGAAAAGATGAGAGTTCTAAGAGGATACAGGGAATCAGAATACGAGAAACTAAAAGATGCTGTCTACAAAAGAAGAGGCTGGAATCCAAATGGTCTTCCAACGTTAGAAAAAGTGAAGGAGCTTGGAATAGACTTTCCCGAAGTAGTTGGACTGCTGAAGAGGTTCCAATAATGCTTTCCCGCATCGCACGCAGGATCGTATGCCTCCGCTAAACTATGGAAAAAAAGGGGAGAGATGCTAGAGGTATATCCGCTGGAAACACATTGGTGAAGTTGGGATCCGCGTATATTTCCAAAGAGTTCGATTGATGCAATATTCGCGGCATAACTTTTTTCGGTGTCCATCATTTTTATAGAATGATGGCGTATCGACGCTTGTGGATGGGAGCTGTTTGAAGGTGGGGATAACGTATCATGAGAAGTTTGGTCAGTATGACTTGGGAGCTGATCATCCCTTTAGAGGAGACCGCTTCGCTAATGTCATGCGACTTTTCAAGGAACAGGGACTACTTAGTATGCCTAACGTACTCGTTTTGAAGCCCAGACCTGTTGTCAAACAAGATCTGCTCAGGGTTCATGATGAGGATTATGTGAATATGATTTTTCGGTTGGCAGAAGCAAGTAAACCCTATGATATAGAGACGCCGGTTTCGCCGGCGATTCTTGAGGCTGCTCGGCTGTTGATTGGTGGAGCTATCGAGTCTGGGAAAGCTATTTATTCGGGAAATTTTAAGCGGGCTGTGGCCTTGGGTTGTGGCTACCATCATGCTGGCAGAAATTTTGGTGGAGGCTTCTGTCTCTTCAATGATATAGCCGTTTTGGTTGAGTATTTACGTGAAAAACACGGACTGAGGCGCGTGTTGATCTTGGATTATGATGTGCATTTTGGGAACGGAACCAGCGACATATACTACTCAGACCCCGATGTGTTGTTTATTTCGTTGCATCAGGATCCGCGAACTATTTATCCTGGCACAGGTTTTGTTGAGCAAATTGGAGATGGTGAGGGGGAGGGATACACGGTTAATGTGCCTTTGCCTCCGGGAACAGGAGATCAGACCTATCTTAAAGCCGTGAAAGAGGTTTTTGTTCCTCTCGCCGAAGAGTTCAAGCCTGAGATTATTTTAGGTAATGGGGGAAGTGATCCTCATTTTGCTGATATGCTTGGCAGTCTAGGATTAACGGTCAACGGTTTCTTCAAATTGTCTTGGACCATTGCTGAGGTGGCGGAGGAGGTTTGTGATGGAAGGCTGGTTTTGATGATTGGCAGTGGATATAACCCAACAGTTCTTCCTCCTTGTTGGTATGCTCTCACTGCTGGAGTGGTTGGTCTAGAAAGGATTAATGTTGGTGATCCCGATGCTCCGCCGGTTGAACCTGAATGGTGTCTCCGAAAGGTTAGAAAAACGCTTACAGAACTCAAACAGATTCTGAAGAGTTATTGGCGCTGTTTTAAATGAATTTTATATTTGCGCGCGCTTAGTTTTCCCCTTTTTTCTACTTCATCTCTATTAAGGTTAGGGTTGACCGAACTTTATCTACACGCCGCACATGCCCAACAATAATTTCCCTAAGTTTATCCATGGTATCGGCTTCAACTTTTACTATAATGTCGTAGACGCCGTAAACCATGTAAGCCTCTTCCACCGCATCAATCTTTCTCAGGGCCTCCAGAACGCTCTCCACATGACCTGGCTCTGTGTTTATTAAAACATAACCTATGGGCAAGCAACCATCTCCTTAACTTACGGAGTGCAAGATTCTGTTAAGTCTTTTGATCTTCCCTCTTTTTTCTAAAGAAGAGTTTCGCCTTCAGTAAAGAGTTATTGGCGCTGTTTTCGCTAGATGCGCGCACAAGGGCGACAAAACATTTATGAGTAAAGTTGAAGGCTAGAGACAACAAAGAAAAGGTTTCGTGGAAGGATACGAATGCCAATTAAAAAAGGCGAATTCATATTTATCAACTACACAAGCAAAGTAAAAGAAACTGGACAAATCTTCGACACAACCAACGAAGAAGTAGCCAAACAAGAAAAACTCTACAAAGAAGGAGAAATCTACGAACCCAAATTAGTCGTCATCGGAGAAAACTGGGTGCTAAAAGCCCTCGACGAAGCTCTCCAAAATCTCGAAATCAAGAAGAAAGACTCAGTTGAGATACCGCCAGAAAAAGCCTTCGGAGACCGAGACTCAGAGAAGGTAAAACTGGTTCCCCTCAGACGTCTAGCAGCCAAAGGGATCACACCAAAACTAGGAGCTCAAATCGAATATGACGGAAAAATCGCTACAGTAAGAACAATGGGATCCGGAAGAGTTCAACTAGATTTCAATCCACCCCTAGCTGGCAAAACCCTTGTTTATGAAGTTGTGGTTGAGAAAATACTAAAAACAAATCCAGAAAAAATCTCGGCTTTGATCCACCGCAGAATACCTGCCATTGAACCAAAAAAAATTAAGTTCAAAGCAGTAAAAACAAGTGTCACACTAAACATGCCTGAAGAAGCCTACTATCTGGAAGGAATACAACTCGCAAAAAGAGGTATAGCCCTAGACATACAACGATTTCTCCCAGAAATAAAAACAGTAAAATTCGTCGAAACCTTCAAAAAACGAGAAATCACCGCAACACAACCCGAACAAAAAGCTAAAGCTTAATCTATCACACCAGTATCTTTAGCAAGCTTTTCAGCTGAATCACGACTCAGCCTTTTCTCATCCAAAATCGTGTACCGTTCAGGCCGAATTCTACCCGCCTGCACCAAAGCCTCCACAACAGCCTCAGGCTCCACCCCAAGCTCCTCCGCCGTGGTAGGGGCCCCAGCTCTCCGCAATGTACTTTTAATGGCTTTCCAATCCATATCATAAAGAAAAGCCATCATAATTGTCCCCACACCACATTGCTCTCCATGCATAGCCTTGTTCGGCGCAACAACATCAAGTGCATGACTAAACAAATGCTCTGAACCACTGCATGGCCTGCTACTTCCTGCAATGCTCATAGCAACACCACAACTTATCAAAGCCTCCAATACAACACGAAGACCCTCCTCTACTCCAGGCTTAATAATGTCTGCATTTTTCATAACAAGCTTCGCACTCATTAAAGCCAAACTCGCAGCGTACTCGCCGTAATACTCATTTTTTATCTTGTGAGCAAGTTCCCAATCTTGAACAGCCGTAAACTTTGATATAACGTCTCCACATCCACTCGCAGTAAAACGATAATCCGATTGGATAATAACATTGGTATCCGCTACAATCGCCATAGGAGACTGAGCCTTCACAGAGTAAGGTTTCTTCAATCCCTTAAGAGCAGCAACAGAGCTCACGATACCATCATGGGAGGCATTGGTTGGTACGCTTATGAATGGGATTCTCTGACGCGCAGAACCAAGCTTGGCAACGTCAATCTTGGTGCCCCCACCAATTCCAAGAACCACCTGAGGCGTAGATTCCCGAATCCTCTCTTCAACGGCCCTGACATCCCATATAGTAGAGGAGGTCACAATAAGATAGTTAACATCCATTCCCCCATCCTGAAGCAAATCAATTACTCTTCGACCCGCAACATGCATGGTTTCTGGGCCCGTCACAACAAACACAGATTCAGAAAAGCCAAGTCTCTTGCAAATATCACCTACAAGCGATAGAGTCTCTTTTCCAACGATGACCTCCCTCGGAAGCTGCATACGATGTAACTTCATTGTCAATTACTATCACGGTTTCTTGGATTTAGCTCGCTAATAAATTTCGGTTCTGTTGCATTTAAAAGTGTTTGATTTTGGTGACATTGATCAAAGTTTCGAAACGTTTTTAAATGCGTCAATCCTGAATATAAATTCCGCCAACTTCTCCCGATATACACCTAGACGACCCTCAATTTCCGGGGGAAATAATGAAATGCGTGAAACACTTGACAGATTAGCCTTAAAGGGAACAACAACCATTGGCGTAGTTTGCACAGACGGAGTTATCTTATCTTCAGATACCCGCGTGACAATGGGAACCTTTGTAGCCCACAAAAAAGGAAAGAAAATATACCAAATAGACGACCATTTAGCCATGACCATTTCAGGCAGCGTCGCTGACGCACAACGAGTCGTTGAAATTCTGAAAGTAAACGCGCGGCTCTACAAGTTAAATATTGGAAGACCCATGCCGGTAAACGCTGCATCTCGCCTCGTCGCAAACCTCTTATTCTCTGCTCGTTTAGCGCCATTGATAGCCCAGATCCTTGTTGGTGGAGTTGACGATACAGGTCCTCACGTTTTCTCCCTAGATCCCTTCGGAAGCCTCACAGAAGAAAAATGCGTTGCCACAGGGTCAGGTTCCCCGATAGCTTATGGTGTTCTGGAAGACAAATACAGAGAAGACTCTAAAATAGAGGACATTTTATCCGTTGTTCTCCATGCCGTCGAGTCCGCCATGAAAAGGGACACCGCAAGCGGAGACAGCTTTGATTTGGCAGTAATAACTGAAAAGGGTTACAGTGAATTAAGCGATGAAGAAAAGAAAAACATTCTAGGGGGCTCCTAAGGAGCGATAAAGAAGCGTGACAGCATCTGGGAAAAGCAAGGTAGATATAAGTCAACACATACTTGAAAATATTCCGCAACAAGCTGAAGTCACCCGCATCGAGTTTGAAGGACCCGCTCTAGCAGTTTACACGAAAAAGCCGGAGATCCTGATTGAACAAAGTTATATCATCGCGGACATCGTCCGCTTTATTAGGAAAAGAATAGTTGTACGTTCCGACCCTTCTGTGAGATTGAACGAGAGAGATACCGAGAGAACCATAAATGAAATAGTTTCTCCAGAGGCAGAGGTCACAAGCGTGAATTTTGATCCGAGCCTTGGTGAGGTTGTCATAGAAGCCAAAAAACCTGGCATGGTAATTGGAAAAAATGGAGGCATGTTACAAGAGATAATCAAACAGACTAGATGGAGACCTCGAATTCTAAGGAGCCCTCCGATACCTTCTAAAATCATAGCTCACATGCGCCATTTTCTTTATTCCGAAAGCAAGGAACGTGGAAGGATACTTCGTACGGTTGGCGAAAGAATTTTCAGACCCATCATTCATGATGCTGGAGACATTCGAATCACCGCCTTGGGCGGCTTCCAACAGGTAGGAAGATCAGCTATACTTGTGCAAACGAGGGAAAGCAACGTGTTGTTGGACTGCGGGATAAACCCAGGTTCTACAGATTCCCTTGATGCTTTCCCAAGACTTGACATCCCCCAATTTGATCTGGACGCTTTGGACGCCATTGTCATAAGTCACGCCCACTTAGATCACTGTGGATTTCTTCCATTTCTATTCAAATACGGATATGACGGGCCAGTTTATTGCTCGGCTCCTACCTCAAGTCTCATGACTCTGCTTCAATTGGATTACCTAGATGTTTTAAATAAACAGGGTATAAGACCGCCTTATGATCAAAAAGATGTGAGAGATACTGTGCTTCACACCGTTCCCTTGCGATATGGCGCAGTGACCGACATAGCGCCAGATATTCGTCTGACTCTGCACAATTCTGGGCATATTCTTGGTGCGTCTCTAATTCATTTGCATATTGGCGAGGGGCTACACAATCTGGTTTACACCGGTGATTACAAATATGGACAAACAATGCTTCTTGAACCAGCTGTTGCGATGTTTCCAAGGGTCGAGACTATAATAACGGAAAGTACATATGGGGCTTCAGGAGACGTGACGCCTTCAAGAATAGAAGCCGAAGAAAGACTTGCGTCAGTAATCAATGAAACTTTGGATCGAGGAGGTAAAATATTGATTCCAGTTCCAGCAGTGGGACGAGCTCAAGAAATTATGTTGGTCATAGATGGATACATGCGGCGGGGACTAATGAAGGAAGCCCCGGTATTTATAGAGGGCATGATCTCTGAAGCAACTGCCATTCACACAGCTTATCCTGAATATTTGGCTAAAGAAGTTCGAAACAGCATTCTGTATGAGGGAATCAATCCTTTTCAATCAGACTACTTCACGATAGTAGAACATCCTAGTGCAAGAGAAGAGATTGTTGAAGGTGAACAATGCATCATCATAGCCACTTCAGGTATGCTGGAAGGTGGGCCCGTAATCGACTACTTTAAACGTTTGGCTGCGGACAAACGCAATACTATAATTTTCGTTAGCTATCAAATTGAAGGAACAATGGGACGGAGAGTTCAGAAGGGCTTAACCGAAGCACCTATTATAAACAGTGAGGGAAGAATCGAAGTGATGAAAGTAAACTTGCAGGTCGAGTCCATCGAAGGGTTTTCAGGGCACTCGGATAGGAGACAACTCATTAATTACATGCGGCGAGTCAAGCCTAAACCTGAGCGAATAATTGTGGTTCATGGCGAAAAGTCGAAGTGCCTGAGCATGGCTAATTTACTTCAGAAAAAGTACAAAGTTGAAACATTAGTGCCAGAGGTTTTAGAAACAGTCAAGCTGCGGTAGCCATCTTTTCTTTTTGAGTGACGATTTTTTCCCGCCAAATCGTGACGAAACTTGGCACAATAACCACGCGCTCTTCGCCTAAACGTGCAATATCTCCTCCGATAGATTTGGTGAACTCGTATAACTCGTTAACCGCCTTTTTCACATCTTCAACATTTTTTTTCGCTAGGGGAGTGACTCTCAGTATGAGTATGTTTCCAGACTTCAATTCATGCTTGATGACTTCCACGTCGTTGAGGGTGCGTAATGGTAACGCTTTCAAGTAGGCTTTCTTTTGGGTTTTTCTGTTTTCCGATTCGGAGGATGGCAAACCGCATTCACTTCCTTAATTAATTTAGTTACAGGCGTTTTACTTTAAATATTTCCGCTTGATTGAGCTCATGCTCTGCAGAAATTTGAGATTATGAAGCAAAGCTTTATATTTCTTGTGAATCTCTGTTATGAAATAATTTGTTGTAGCGACTGGAAGATTTATTTTCACATTTGAAAATACGTCATCTTGAAAAGATGATAACACTCTAAACAGTAGTTCATTAGAATTCCCTTAAATGTGTCCAAAGCTTATCGCCTACGTGGTGGATATTTTTCACGATTTTACCGTGTTTCATATTCTTCATAACTTGCGAATTGAAGAGAGCAATTCCTACAGCCAAAGGTTTGCCATGGCGCTCATCAACAACAAGAAGAAGAGCATTTCTTTCAAACTTTCCCTTAACACTAACAACGCCGGGAGCCATCACATCAGCTCCCTTGCAAACATATGGAACAGCGCCCATGTCCACCACAATTCTGGAAAAATAGGGGAAAACCTTTTCGAAGGCGAGGGTGGGGAAAAGCTCACCACCTGATCTTGCCAGCAAGGGTTTTCCCTTAATAATGAAGATTTCAGCAGCTTCGTTTTCGTTCACCTCAATGCGTAGTTTAAATCCTAAAATTTGTTCAACATCTATTTTGAGCCTCCTCGAAAAATCGAGGAGAAGTTTTCTTGCCTCTTTTTCTTTTAGAAAATGTCGTCGAGGCTTTTTTGCCATCTTTGGCACCATATTCTGAGATGATACCTTCTGGAGCCCAAGCTTTTATTCCTTGTTAAACGGGATTTCGTTGCAGGAGAATATTGTAGTCCTTTATGTTTTTTGTTACTTGTGCTACTTCTTAATTGTTGGTGGACATACATCGCAAGCATCTGGAACCGTGAGGAAATCCTTATGCCAATCGCATATCAGGTCTCCGGTTCGAAGGACCTTACATAACTTGCAAAACTGCAGCATGGCATCGAAGGGTGAAATCTTCTCAGTTGCGATGCCTTCAGCAATTTCATCTACTATGGCTCGAGCGGAGTGGGAAGCTTCAAGCTGTGTTACTCTCTTGTCTCCCCGTTTCGAATAAAGATAATGGCTTATGGAAGCCTGAGTTGTTCCAAGCTTTTCAGCCGCGGCTACTTGAGAAAAATGGTATTTCTCGATGAGT
>CAYFWY010000030.1:0-14966 GCA_964346895.1 uncultured Candidatus Bathyarchaeia archaeon
TCTTCCGCCTCTTCCTCAGGTTCTTCGAGTTCTTCTGCAATTCTCGGATTCAAAATATGAATTCCTCTTTCATCGGCTAAGGCTGAGATTTCGAGTCTCTTTTTATCTCCAACTGTGCGAGCGATTCTGATTGCTTGAGTTGCCGGGTTTAGTCCGTTAATGTCCTCTGTTGTCTGGACTCGGACTTCTATGTACCCCGATGGATGAAGCGCCCTAGTCTTCTTGGGACTACGATAACCTATGTCGGGAGATGGAGGCCATCCCTTGACTTTTTTACGCATTTTGCTATCGATCCCACGTGGTTTTCTCCAGTTCTCTTTCACGCGCTTATATCGCCAGCTTTCTTGGCGCTTGAATCTAGGTTTCTTGTGCTTACTGAGTTTACGTTTCTTTGGGGGTTGTTCTCCGGTGAATGTTTCTGACGTTTTGTTGTCTTTCATTCTTCCATTCCCTCGTGTCGCGCGTAAATGTAGATGCCATCCAAAAACACTCTGGGATCTTTTCTTTTAATCTTGGTTGCTTTTTCGATATTTGCGGCGGTTTGGCTGACGTCCTCAATGTTGATTCCATGTATTATTATATCGTCTCCCTTCACCACAACCTTGGTGTCGCCCATTATCTTTGCTGTGCGTGGACTCCGTTCCCCAGTAAAATTTTCTATCACCACTGTTTTTTCTTTAACCTTGACGGATATGGGGAAATGGGAGAAAACGATCTTTAATTTGTAAGTGAAACCCTTCGTTACTCCTGTTATCATGTTCTGAATATGGGAACAAATGGTTCCTACGAGGGCGACCTCCCTTTTGCGAGGCCAATTTGCCTGAGCTGAAATCGTCTTTTCTTCCAGATGAATGGATATGGGTGTGTGGGAAAAGTCTCTAGTTAATTCTCCCTTCTCACCTCTTACCGTGACGATTCTCCCATCTATCTTGACGTTAACATCTTCAGGGATTTCAACATTTTTCAGGGTTTCAATTACTCGCATTTGTGTTTCTCCTAATAGACAAAGGCTAGGAGACGCCCGCCAATTTTTAGTTTCTTAACCTCTCGATGGGACAGAACCCCTTGGGAAGTGGAAACCACTAGGACGCCTATGTCCCTAGAGGGAAGGAAACGTTTCTCCCAGTTTTCAATTCCTTTGAAACTTACAGGAATTCGCGGCTTGACGGCGCCACATTTGTTAATTCTTCCAAGAAGTTGCACTCTAAATTTTCCGGAACGCCCATCATCAACGAATTCAAACTCTCCGATGTAACTGTTCAACTGCATGACGCGCAAAACGCGCCCCAAAAGTTTGGAGGCGGTGTTTATCACGCATTCACGTTTGCGTCGCATCTCGTTATTCATGATGGTTGTCAGCCCATTTGCGAGAGTATCTATCATTGGCAACTTGGAACTTCTCCCTTACTCGTATTTTCTGAAACCTAATTCTTGAGCGATCTCCCTAAAGCACTGGCGACACAAGTGAAGCCCGTATCGACGAATGACTGAACCGTAGGATCCGCATCGTCTACATGGTCGACTGCCTTTGCCATAATTTCGCTCTTTTTTTGTCTTCTGTTTCACCATGGGTGTCACCGTGCGTTTATACTATTTCAACTTCAAATTCATCTTTCATAAGGAGCTTCGCCTCTTCGGCTGTCAATAAGTGGTTTGCTCCGATCTTGGATTTGGCGCGATGTCTACGTTTAACGTGATATCCAGGTCTGCCGATAGCAACAGACACATCCATACCGTGTATGCCAAGTTCAGGTACGTATTTGGTGCCAGCTATTTCTATGTGCTCCTTGATTCCGAAAGAAAAGTTGCCGTAACTATCAAAACTCTTCTTCGACAGCTTGTTGTCGACAGCACGGAAAGTTTTTTTGAGAAAGTCTTTCGCTTTTTCCTTCCGAAGAGTTACGAGGCAAGCGATGGGTTCTCTCTTTCTAATTCCAAAATCGCGTATGGTTTGTTTTGCCTTTCTCTTACATGGCTGTTGCTCCGTCAGTTGCTTGAGGATCGTTACAGCTTTTTCAAGGGGCTCTCCTGACGTTCCAACTGAAATGTTAACCGTTACCTTTTCTATTCTAGGTTTAAGCATTGGGTTTTCGTTCCATTTCTTGCGAATTTCTTCTTCAGACACGTTAATCAACCTCAGGTAGGGATATGGAAGGTTCGGTATCGCCTAGAATGAAGATGAAATTTAGGATTGTTTGAAATTGGTTTCCGTTTTTGTCCTCGACAGTAACGAGTAGTTCTCCACGTTTTTGGCCTGGTTTTTCTTCTATGGCAGTGATTTTGCCATACTCACCTATGTTTTTCCCTCCAATAATTATCGCGGCAGCTCCTACAGTTAATTTAACGTGCCCAAGGAGCTCGCGATCAGGGATGCTTAGCTTTACCGTATCTAGGGTTTGATAAATGTCCTCTTCAGGTTTCTTAGGGTCATTAACGCGAATTAGCATACTTGTTCCATCATGGAGATGGAGTTGTATATGTCCGCCTTTTATGGAGGTTTTGTCTTCGATCCGACAGAGTTTAAACTCTGCTTCATCGGGTTTGATTGGATAAAGAAAGAGTCCCTTTCCAGAGGGTAAAATTCGATAGACTCTTTTAGCGTCAGATATTGAGATTACGTCCATCAAACCGACTGGAAAGCGTTCTTCCCGTTGAAACTTTCCGTTAACCTTTATTTTTTCTTGAGAGATTATCTTTTTGGCTTCTCTTCCTGTTCTTGCGAATTTAAGCATGTCACGGACAACAAGTCCAAGGGGTATGCAACGCGAAAGGGGATTGGGCCCAGGGTTCGGCTTGAGAGTCCAAACTGCTTCCTTTCGGTGAATGGGCCATATTCTTGGAGCTGGTTTTCGCTTTAGATGCTTCTTTTCACCTTTTCTCCCCAATTTCTGTTCCTCCAGATTTTTTGGTGATCTTGCGTGGCGTTCCCTTCTTTTTTGCTTTTTTATTTGGAGCTTCAGCCTCTTCTTCAACGACTTTTTCTTTGGGTATTTTGACTTTCTCGATTGAGCCTTTTCGTTCCAGCATCTTTCTGCGCTGTTTGTCATCAAGATTGAGGCGGGTAATCATAACTTTTGATGGGTGAATTGGAATCAGTGTCGTGGTTCCGTCCACCTTTTCCCTGGTCACTCCCTCAACGAAGATTCTATATTTTCTTCGGTCAACTCGATTGACCTTTCCTTCAAAACCCTTGCGATCTCCCCTCATAATCTTAACTGTGTCGCCGGTTCTCAGAGGAACCGAGTTCGTATTATGGGATCCTTTCAACTTAAGCGAGAGGGGAGCGGAGAATCGTTTATATCGTTCGGTAAGTGGGGCCTGATGCATTCTTTTTCTCTGTTTATCGGGTTTGATAATTCTCATCTTTTCTCTCCTATACAATGATGCTGGCGGCACTGGCTATTCTAGGCCATCGTTCAGCCGCCTCCTTAGCAACAGGGCCTCGAATCTCTGATCCTCGCATTTCACCTTCCGGGGTCATTATGACGGCTGCATTATCCTCAAATTGAACCGTGATTCCCTCAGCACGGCGATATGGTTTTTTCTGTCTAACCATTATGGCGTGAAAGATTTTTTTCCTCATGTCAGGCGTTCCTTTTCTAACCGAAACGACGACCATATCTCCCACAGCAGCTGCCGGAACCCGTCTTAATCGTCCTTTGTATCCCATTACTTGGATTATTCTAAGGTTTCTAGCCCCTGTGTTATCTGTGCATTTTACGACAGAACCAGCAGGCAAGCCCCTAGAAATTTTCGGTCGTTGACCAAGTACTCCTCTGGCCATGAAGGCGCGTGTTCTAGCTCTTGCCGCCACGCCGTCCTTCCTCCAATTTTTCAACGACTACAAATGAAACAGTTTTGCTTATGGGGCGACATTCCGCTACCTTCACCCGATCTCCCGCTTTGACGTTTATGCAGGGAAGGTTATGGGCGGGTATGTGGCTGTGCCTTCGTTCGTAACGTTTGAATTTTGGCACGTAATTTAGATAGTTACGTCGAACGATGACTGTTTTATCCATCTTGGCGTTAACGACAACTCCCTCCAACGCATGTCCTCTTATTGGAAGAGTTCCGTGGAAGGGGCAGTTGCGGTCGTTGCATGTTTTTCTCGGTCTTTTCGAAGAGAAGGCTGCCATTTACCACAATCTCCTAACTCGTTTCTTAATTCGAGCTTCAGGTCGCCCAATGATGACTTTTCCGTCTATCTCAATGATGGTTCCGTCTGGCGTGGTAAAATTAAAAACTGATGTGCTCTTGATGACAATTTTTTTCTTGTTTTTATGCAGAATTGAAATAGTGTTGCGGGTTTCGTCGAGCACTTTGCCTTCAATTCCCACATTGCTTGGGGCGGAGTTTTCAACAATCTTTGCGTTGAGCCCAATAAGTTCTCGTTGAACTACGGTTGGTGTTGTCTTCATCGGTTCTCCTCCTTCGTTTGTCTTTCTTCGTTTTCAATTGTGCGAATGCGGGCGATCGTTTTACGAAGTTCTCGTATTCGAGAGGGGTTGTCGACAGAACCTCCTGCTTCAACCATTGTTCTCAATCTTGATAGTTCTATTCGTAGCTCTGCTGTCTTTTCTTTACGGTCCTTAGAAGACATTGACCGAATATCTTTTGTTCTTATGATTGGCATCTTATTCTCCAGCATCTTCTGCTTCTTCAGCCGCAACAGTGGCTATTTCAGTTTCTTTTTCTTCTTCCACTATTTCTTGTTCCGCTATCTGCACTTGATCAGGAAACTGTGCTTCAGGAGGCATTATTCGTACCTTTACTCCTAAAATGCCAGGTTTCAACTGGACGGAGATCTCCGATTTTCTCATGTATTTCCTTGCGGGTTCTCCGCTTTTGGGCATGTATCCTGCTCGAAACTTTTCATATCGAGCTCTGTCCGTTCGTAACTTTCCACTTATGACGATTTCTGCGCCTAGTGCTCCCGCCTCCATGATTTGATTCAGGGCCCAATATCCAGACCTTCTATAGTGAACTCCCCGTTTCAAAGCTGAAGCGATTCGTGAGGCTACAACATAGGCGTTAAGTTCGGGAATTTCGATTTCAGCCACAGAAATCTGTGGGTTAGGAAGTTGGAATTTTTCTTCAAGTACTCCTGCAAGTTCCCTTATGGTTTCTCCACCTCTCCCAATTACCAATCCTGGGCGCATTGTGTAAACCACTATGTGAGTTCCAAGCGGAGTTTTCGTAATGCTTACACCACCATACCCTGCTCTTTCGAATTCGTTTTGCAAAAATTCGTCGATTTCTGCTTTTTTCACTGATTCCTCTATAAAGTGCTTGACTGAAGACACTTAGGTTCCCTCTCTTTCTTCTAAAACAAGTTCGACGTGACAAAGGGTTTCAATTCGTGGTGACGATCGTCCGAAGGCTCGTTCAATGTATCTTTTTATCTTCATTCCTGGATAAGCTGATGCATGGGTTATTCTAAGCCTTTCCACGTCGAGTCCCTTGTATTCAGCATTGATTTCAGCACTTTCTACTACGCTCAAAATCTTTTGTGCAGCCTTGACTGGATATCTGCCAGCGCAGGCTTTTTCTATTCCATGGCGGTGACCTACTTTCTTTTTGTATCGATGGAAGGGAACAGGCTTCTTTCTTAGGATTACCTGTTGAAGATATTCCTTGGCTTGATCTAGATTCATTCCTTTTATTGTCTTACATACTTCTCTTGCGTGTTTTGGGGACACTCTCAACTCGCGTCCGCTAGCTTTCACGGTTCTCTCCGGATCTAGTTCGGTTATGGAGTATCCCCATTTTGGCATTACTATCGACAACTCAGTAATAGAGCGGATATTTAAGGCTTTATGGGAAATGAAAACGAATGGATACGCAGAAATAACCATCACAGGAACACCGCATAGACTTAAACTATTAGCTAAAAACGTTGACCTAGATAATCCAGAATCTGCTAAGGAGTTCTTAGTCAATCAGTCTTGGAGTCCGTACTTCAAAAATGCTGTATCCTATGCCTATGACAAATACGTGAAAGCTAATGGCTCAAAGTGGAAACCAACAATCTACAAGCTTCCTAAGAAACTACCTAGAATTCCAACCACTGAAACAATTAACATGATCATAACAGAGACAAAATGTTTGAAACATACGTTAAGCTTTAGCGTCATGAGAGACTGTGGAATCAGACCTATTAGACTTCATAGATTAACTCTGAAAGACATTGATCTGGAAAAAGGAATCTTGTATCCTAGAACCGCTAAGATGGGTAATGGAAGAACACTGAAGATCAAAGAACAAACATTGGTGCGCATGTGCATCCTGTGAAAACAAATTAAACGTACTGAAGACTCATCTCCTTTGCTACGATTTTGGCGATTTTTCTGAGGTCAACTTTGACAACTGGACCCCTATTACATCTCTCTGTGTTCTTCTTGTCACCCGCGAAATGGGGCGCGAGGCATCTTCGTAGGGATACCTCTATATTGCAATTTGATTTTATCCAGAACAGAAGGTTTGCTAAACACATCTGAAGGGGGTAGGCTCAGATAGTTCAAAATCAGGTTGTGGAAGCTTTAATGAAGCCTGAAGCATATGACGAAGAGCCGGGTCAAATTGAATTGGTTCAGACACACATATCCTTCGTCTTTCTAACTAGAAATTTTGCTTACAAGGTGAAGAAGGCCGTAGACCTCGGTTTCCTAGACTTCACAACCCTTGAAAAGAGACGTTTCTTCTGCGAAAACGAATTGAAGCTCAACAGAAGGCTGTGCGGAGACATGTATCTTGAGGTTGTCCCTATTAACAGATCAAAGGTTATTAAAATAAAAGGTGAAGGAGAGACGGTCGAATATGCCGTAAAGATGAGGAAGATGCCTCAAGAGAGGATGATGGATAGGCTCTTGAAAGAGAACAAGGTTGATGACAAATTAGTCGACAGAATCGCAAGAATCGTCGCAGACTTTCATTCAAAGACGAGAACGAATAGAAGAATAAAGGAATTCGGTTCCTTGGAAATGATAAAAATCAATTGGAAGGAAAATTTTGAGCAGACTAAGGAGTTTGTGGGCAAAACGATATCCATGAAAGATTTTAAGCTAATTCGTGGAAGAATTGGCGATTTCATGAAGAGGAATGTGGCTTTTTTTGAGAGGAGGGTGGCTGAGGGTCGAGTTAGAGATTGTCATGGAGACGTTCATTCGGGTAACATCTTTGTTACGGACCGAATCTACATTTTTGACGCGATAGAATTCAACGAAAGGTTTAGGTATTCTGACGTCGCCTCTGACGTTGCCTTTTTAGCCATGGATTTGGACTTCAAAGAACGAAGTGATCTTTCTGGCTTCTTCGTAAAAAGTTATATCAAATATTCTGCGGACCAAGAGTTGACAAAACTTCTTCCTTTCTATAAGTGCTATCGAGCCTACGTGCGAGGAAAAGTCGTCAGTTTCAAACTTGAGGACGCAAACGTGGATGAAAAGGAGAAGATTGTGGCTATGAAGGAAGCAAGGGCATACTTCAAACTAGCCTCCACATACGCTAGGATTCTTTCTACAACTTAAAAATTCGCGCACGAAGTGCCACATTTCGGGCTACCTTAGGATCTGACTTTATTAAATCCTTCTGAAAGATTCTTTCACTAGAAAAAGTTCACTTAAAGTTGAATTGCTCTGCTACATATTCGGGAATTCTAACTGTTCCCAAGAGGATTGGCTTTTGATGGCAATCGCTTCCCCCAGTTACGATTAATCCATTTTTTCTTGCAAACTTCAGGTAATGGTTGGTTGTCACAGCGTCATTTCTGGAGTGCCAACACTCCACCCCATCAATATACCTTAGAATCGACTCTTCAATTATCTCTGTCTGCTCTTGCAAAGATTCAGTCAGCTTCACCAGAGAGGTTCCATAAGGATCGTTTGGATGAGCTAGGACTACAATTCCTCCAGCATTTCTCACCAGCCTCGACGCCTCTTCAGGATGAAGAGGAAACTTGGGAACATCACACTTCACAAGATATCTATCAAAAGCCTCCTGCTTACTTCCAACAATTCCTTTTTTCACCAAATAGTTCGCAATGTGAGCCCTCCCAAGCACCCCATCAGCAGAAGCTTGAATCTCACACAAATCACTCTTCGTTAACTTCTCAATCCCGTCCTTTTCAAATTCCACATTAATCTTATCCAAAATCTTGGCAGCCCTTTCCTCACGAAATCTCGCAATCTGCTGAAGTCTACTTTTTAATTCCTTATTCTCCACGTCAAAGTTATAACCTAAGAAATCCAACGAAATTGACTTTCCCTCACGATATCTTGGATGCGAGAAAGTTACGTTCAATTCAACTCCAGAAACATAATTGATCCCGTTTTTCTTTGCCAAAGCCATGGCCTTCTCTTGACAGCCAATCGAATCGTGATCCGTAATCGACATTAACCCGATATTTCTTATTCTAGCTTCTTCAACAATTTCTTCAACAGTCAAGTTTCCGTCAGAACAACTTTTTGAATGAATGTGCAAATCTATTATCATAGTGAAACGAGATCCACTTACCTTTTTTTCATCCCAATTATGTACCAATCCTCAGGAGGATCGTATTCGGTGTCAACGTCTAAGTGAATTATTTTGAGCTGGGGATTCCTCTTTTTCAAGTCATCCAAGTCAACAGGTTCAAACCGTCTCTTGTTGTTGAGATAAGCTTGCCTAGTCAAGGCATTCGAAACATAATTTTCTTTGGTTCTCCTTAGAATCCGTGCAATTGACGCCTCTTCAGAGCAATGAGTTTGAAGTATGACAAAAGGAGTATTGTGTTTTGCAGCAATCGCTGCAGCACGTCTTCGCAGTTTCTGGGTGACAAAGGTAGCATCCAATATTACGCCTTTATTCTTCTGTAGAAGCCCTTCTGCTCGACGAAACATCTCATTGTAGACTAGCTCCCGCTTGTTCATGTTTGACGCAACTTTTTCGTCAAAGACGTCCTCATTCTCTAAGACTTTCAGTCGAATCAAATCGGTCCGAAGAATAGGATACCCCTTAATCTTTGAGATTTCCTGAGAGGTCTCAGTTTTCCAAGTTCCTGGAAGCCCACAGGTAATTAGCAGAGTGTCTGGTCCTAACTCACGTTTGATGAACTCAGCAAAGGGTTCCTTCAACTGGAGACCCCCTTTTTTCTATTCGTAGTTAAGTTGGACTGAGCAGAATTAAACCTTTACTTCGACCAAGGGTGGACGAGGTTTTCTTTCTTCAAGGACAAGCACGGTATAGGTGTCTATAATGTCTTTGGAGGTATAGAATTTTAATAGGAGAGAATTGTATTGCGAAACGTCTTTCACCATTGCAATTGCCAGCAATCCATAGTCTTCCCCGGTTCTGTAAAGATCTGAAATTTCATTCATTGGTGCCAAAAAATCGCGTGCCACATGGTCATAGGAGGCTGGATGTACTTTAATTCTAACTATCAACTTTATTTTTGTATCCGGTTTCATTGGATTAACCATAATGGTGTGTTTCAGGATAACGCCTTTCTTCTCGAGTTGCGTCAATCTCTTGGAAACAGCTGGTTGAGATATATTAATTCCAAGTTTACGTAGCAGCCTGCTAATTTGCGTCGTCGAAAGTGGCCGGGAAGTTTTGGCATATTTACGCTGATTTAACAGAATTTCCAAGATTTTTAGATCAGTATTGTCTAATTTCAATGTTTTCGTTTCCTTATCAAACGGAACACCTGATTCTTTGAAAGTATGGATAACGTTCACAAGGTGATATTTTTTAAAAAAACTCTTCGACATGGCCTCATCGATTCTTTTTAGTATTTGACTAAAATGTTCGTCGCTGGTTATTTTGAATCTCCCCAGAAGTGAATACTCACCAGTTATTCCATTCAGGATATCACATGATCTCATTTCTTCCAGCAATCCAGCTAGCCAAGGTTCATGTGGGTTAGTTTTTAATTCAAAGAATACGGTTCTTTCAATTCCCACTAGGAAGGGATTTACAACAATTGTTGATCCAAGGATCACCTGGTTTCGGAATAGTTTATCCAGTCTAGCTTTTACTGCAAACCGTGAGAGCCCTAACATTTCACCGGCAGTAGTAAGTGATACCTTACTGTCTTTTTGAAGTATTTCTAAGATTGATGAATCATAATGGTCTAGACTCATCTAAAGCCTCCTATTGGAATAAAATGTGATTTTTCATACCAAATGCGCTCAATCTATAAAAACTAATAGAAATATATAAATATTTTGAGCAATAAAGCTATTCCCTGGCAAACGGTGGAAGATATGACTGAATTTAAGGTGAAAGATATCTCGCTAGCCCAAAAAGGCTTTCTGTTGATCGAATGGGCTCAGAAGCACATGTCCGTTCTCAACCAAATTAGAGACCGTTTTGAGAAGGAAAAGCCACTAACCAAAATAGTGATAGGAGCTTGCCTGCATGTAACCAAGGAAACCGCGGTTCTCGTAGATGCTCTTGTAGCTGGAGGAGCCAAAGTCGCCTTGGCTGGGTCCAACCCACTCTCAACTCAAGATGAGGTGGCAGCGGCCCTTGCAGAAAAAGGCGTAAACATTTACGCGTGGCGTGGTGAAACAACCGAAGAATACTATTGGTGCGTCAACGAAGTTATTAATTCTGCGCCATTGATCACGTTGGACGACGGCGCTGACCTAGTAGGTATGCTTCACAAGAAAAGAGTAGATGCGTTAGAAAATGTGAAGGGCGGCACCGAAGAGACAACCACCGGGGTTATTCGTTTGCGGGCTATGGAGAAGGCTGGAGCCCTCAAGTATCCTATCATAGCCGTAAATGATGCCTATACAAAATATCTATTTGACAATCGCTACGGCACTGGACAAAGTACAATAGATGGAATCCTTCGTTCCACAAACCTCCTACTTGCTGGAAAAAACTTTGTAGTGTGCGGTTACGGATGGTGCGGTCGAGGACTCGCCATGCGAGCAAGAGGTATGGGCGCCCATGTTACAGTCACTGAATTGAATCCTATAAGGGCACTCGAAGCCGTCATGGATGGTTTCCAGGTGATGCCCATCAGCAAGGCATCAACAACTGGAGATGTTTTTGTGACAACTACCGGAAATACCAGCGTTATACGAAAGGAACATATGCTTGAAATGAGGGACGGGGCCATAATCGCCAACAGCGGGCACTTCAACGTTGAAATCAATATACCTGATCTAGAAAGCATATCAAACTCAAAAAGAAACATACGACCAAACCTAGATGAGTATAGCCTTCAAAACGGAAGGAAACTCTATCTGCTAGCCCAAGGAAGGCTTGTAAATCTTGCCGCAGCAGAGGGACACCCATCTGAGGTCATGGACATGTCCTTTGCAAACCAAGCTTTATGCGTTGAGCATCTGGTGAAGGAAAGTAGAATGGAATCCAAGGTTTACAGAGTACCTAAAGAAATAGATGAACTCGTGGCAAGTCTAAAATTGAAGGCCATAAATGTGGAAATTGACGAACTTACCGAAAACCAAAAAAGGTATTTGGCTACGTGGGAAGCTGGAACTATTTGATTAAGACAACAAACTTTATAATTAAGTTCCAAATAAAAGTGGCTACATCGTGGTGAATAAGTATGGTCAGTAAAGATCAAGCTATCGGATGGGTGATCTTCCTGGTTGCTGTGGTTGTTATGATAGGATATGTGGTTACACTATTCTTTTACGAACAAATAGTTCAACCAGTGATTAACGTGGGATCGACAAGCGATGTTCAATTTTGGCTGATTGCGATTCCAGTTTTAATAGCTTTCGTTGCAGTCTTAGCTATCGGGGGATGGATCGGATGGACGATGGCTACAACGCCTCCTCCTAAGCCAATCGAAGAGTTCGAAGTGGAAGAAAAGCCGGAAGAAGCGAAAGAAGATTAGAATAGAAAACCGTTATTTTCTTCCTTTTCTTTCTAGTATTTGTGGGGCTTACATGGGTAGGGTTAAGGGTTTAGTTTTTTGTGGCGGGGAAGGCACTAGGCTTAGACCAATCACATATTATTTTCAAAAGACTATGATTCCTATAGGATTAAAGCAGAAGCCTCTACTAGAATATGTGGTTCGGCTTCTCGAATTTTACGGAATCAAAGACCTTGTTTTTCTGGTCAACTACAAGGCAGAACAGATTGCGAATTATTTTGAGGAAGGCTCGAGGTTTAACGTAAGAATTTCCTACGTAAACGATGACCCATCATTGAAGGGAACGGCCGGTTCCCTGCTAAACGCCTACAGACTAGGCGCAGTGAACATGAAGGACACCCTACTCTTGTATTATGGAGACATTTTGACCAGCATGAACATTGATAATTTGTTACGTTATCACAGGGATAAAGGATCTTTGGCCACAGTTGCTTTGGCATCCGGTTTCACGGTTAGGGTGGGACTAGCAGATCTAGATAATGATGGAAAGATTTGCGGGTTTGTTGAAAAGCCGACTTTAGAAAAGCCCGTTAGTATAGGGATCTCTGTTTTGGAGGGAGAAACACTTAGGGACATAGAGTTGTTAAAAAAAGAGAAGCGGGAATTGGATTTGATGAGGGACGTGATCCCATACCTTACGAAAGTCGGCAAACCGGTTTATGGTTACGTGTCAGATTCTTTTTGGTATGATGTTCTCAGCACCGAAGCCTATGAAAAACTCAGTCCTAAACGTGTTGACAAAGAATTCCGAGAAATCTTAGGGTAATAGAGTCAATGTATATCGAGCAGTATATCTTAAATTTAATTTCCTATTCCTTCACTTGAGTTTGTCGTGACCAGTTTCTATCTGCATTATTTCTTCGTGCCGTTTGTTCATAAGTTTTATATGTTGTTTATGTGAGTTAGAGTGTTGATTGTTGGTGATCTAGTGGAGCCGAGTAGAAAGCCTTTGAATGTCTTAGCTAAACAGTTGAATAGTTATGTGGCTATAGTTTTGAAGAATGGGGTTGAGTACCGGGGTACTATGGTTAAATGTGATGGCCATATGAATATTTTGTTGGAAGGGGCTGTTGAACGAGTTAATGATGTTTTGAATGCCAATTACGGAAGTATTCTGCTTAGAGGAAATAACATTCTCTATATTTGTGTTGATGTTCCTCGTGAAAAATGAGAGTCTCTTTTCCTTAATAGTTTTTTAGGTTTCTGAATACTTTTTCGGATATCTTTCATTTTGTTGCGCTGCATCCTTTCGGATGTAGGTTAGGACGTCTCTTAATTTGATTTTTAGTTTGTGTTTACGTTGGAAGTATCGGATGACGTTTTTTAGGTCTCTTTTGAGGAGTTGCTGGGCGTTTGGGTGTTTTATAGTGACGTATTGGGGCCAATCTATGATGAGGATGTGTTGGTTTGGTTGCAGGATGATGTTGTAGGGGCTGAGGTCTGAGTGGATTATGCGGGCGCCTTGGTAAGCCTTCCGTATATTAACTAAGATTTCGGTTAGAACTGCTTGTGGGTTTGGTAGCTCTGGGTAGCGGTATAGTTCTGTTCCTTCTATTACGCTTATGACTAAGACGTGGCGACTTTGTTTTATGGGTTTTGGAACCGCTACGCCTTTTGTATAGAGAATTTTCAAAGCCTTGTATTCTTTTTTTGCTGCAATTCGGGATTGGTGGTGCCAATCTGGAGTGTAGTGGTATTTTGTTACGTAGCCTCGTTTGCGTTTTGTCTGTTTGAAGCTTGTTCGCCCTAAGCGGTGGAATTTCACTGCTACTTGTTGGCCAGTTGGGGTTAAAGCAGTGTAAACGTCTGCTTCTTTGCCAACGCCCAATGGTTTTCCGAAGGCTTCGAGTACGTTGGCCTTGACAAGAGCGTTTATGGCTAGGGTGTCGTATCCTCCTGTTGTGAGGTTGTAGCCTGTGTAGGCTCCTCGCCAGTGTCGGATGAGCCCTTTTTTTTCTAGATGTGGTACCCTGTAGGCAACTTCTTGAGGCGGAAGGTGAGCGGATTTATTGATTGCATCTTCTGGAGCGTGTTCATATCGTTTCATTTGAAGTTCAATGGCCTGGAGTATTTGTAGATCTTCGGGTTCGAGCTTACGATAAACTTCAACGGCAATATCAAGGGCAGACATATTCACAAAATCTTTAGGAAGAAACAATTTAAGGGCTTTTTCGTGTACTCACCATGTCCCCATTTTTCAGGAGGGATGAATTTTGGGCAGATCGGGATTCTTGCAAAAGGGTTAAACTTCAACGACTTTGAGGGATTTGATTGATGTTTCAACCATTTCTTTCACATTCAATTTTTCTTCTATCTTGATCACTTCCTTCAACCGTGCCTTTGTCGATGGTTGATTAGGAACTGCTCTGCAGCCTCCCGCCTTTCTGCTTGAAATTTTGTAAGTTCCAATTCTTCTTGCTATTTTTTCCGTTTCTGCCTTATCGAACCCCAGCAGCGGCCGATGTATTGGATATTTCTGGACCGCGTTATTTAGCACCCTTAGGTTGATTATTGTTTGGCTAGCCTGCTCCCCAATTGCTTCTCCAGTCACTATCCCCTCGGCCCGGATCATATCAGTTAAGCGTTCCGCAATTCGACACATCATGCGTTTGCAAAGCAAACAGGTGAATTTTCTAGAACATTTTATGATTTTCTGCAAGTTTGCTCCGTGCTGAACCACGTAAACCCTTCTAGGGAATCCAACAGCCCAATCGAACAGGGCATCAGCGACATTCAAAGCCCGTTCCGTCGTAGTCTCATCCGTATAAGGTGCATTGTCAAAATAAACGGGCACAACAGGGCAACCCCGCTTCATAACTAGCCAACACGCCACCGCGGAATCAATTCCCCCACTCAGCAAACCAACCAACTCCTGTTGAGTACCAAGGGGCATGCCACCAACTCCATCAATTACATCTGAGTAAACGAAGGCCTCATCCAGTCTAGATTCAACTCCAAACTTCACATCTGGTCTATCCAAATCAACTTTCAAACCTAACTTCCCGCCAAAATCGTTAAGGATACGCTGCCCCACAACCCTACAAACGTCAGCGCTGGAATAAGGTTGATCACC
>CAYFWY010000031.1:0-14886 GCA_964346895.1 uncultured Candidatus Bathyarchaeia archaeon
GGGAAATAACAGAAGGTGCACTTTGAGTTACAGAAAGGTATCCAAGGTTGCAACTCCTTTTTCTCATGGCTGGTGTTTTCGGTTCCTAGAAAGTTGTTGAAGGAATGAAAGTTCTCAAGCGTTACGTCGGGATAATCTCGGTAGGTGTAAGGTGGCCAGGGCGCCGCTCCCTCGTAGGCACGTAGGATTCCCGTGTCTTTGTCTTTCATATTCTGAATTTCTCCATCTGCCAGTGACTTTGTGCATTATCAGATGAGCGGCAGAATCATTTTTCAATTGTTATTAATTTGTGATGTTTAAGATTTTTGAGTAGCAGAAGCTTTTGGTTGATAAATGCACCATGTTTCCTCAGCCAGATAATTGCCCTTTAACTCCGTTGGTTCGTGCAAGTCACCGCAAAAATCGATGAAGTCACTTGTCAAGCCATATGCGCGAGCCCGACATCCCCCGCATACCCTTTGGTACCCGCATACACCACATTTACCCTGCAACTTTTTAAAGTCACGCAGGTTTTTGAGGATTTCCGAGTTAAACCATATGTCCTTGAACGATTTTTTTCGAATGTCACCAAGTTTGATTGGCAGATATGGGCAGGGAGTAACTTCACCAGTTGGATAAATGCGGCAATAGTAGAGTCCTGCTATGCAGCCTCGCATCATTGCTTGTACATGTTTTAGGCTTACATTCATTTGCTCTGCAATTCGCATGAATTGTGGGGCACATGCGGGTTTCACGTTGAGTTTGTGCTTTGCGATTTTTTCAAGTGTTCCTTTAATCATATTTTCATACATATCTGGAGATATGTCTTCTATTTTCACTCCCCTTCCAGTAGGTACCAGGAAGAATAGGTGAAAATTCTCAACTCCCAGCTCTTCAGCTAGAGTCATTATGTCGTCTATCTCGTCATAGTTTTCTTTGGTCACGGTGGTGTTGACTTGGACAAGTATATCATTATTCTTTAGTGCTTTGATTGCTATTATCGCGCGTTTCCAAGAGTCTTTTATGCCGCGAAACTCGTCGTGACGCTCAGGTGTTGTCGAATCCAAGCTAATTGAAACTGATTCTATTCCTGCTTTTCTGAGTTTTCCTGCAACCTCGTCATCAATGAGCATCCCGTTGCTCCCCATAGCCATTCTTAAACCTCGTTCTTTACCGTATTGGATGAGTTCAAAGATGTCTTTCCTCAGAAGAGGTTCACCACCACTCAGTATGAGCAAAGGTCTGCTAACTTCTGCAATTTGATGTATAAGCATCTTTGCCGCTTCAGTACTTAACTCGTCTGGGAGTTCCCTATCAGTCGCGTTAATGTAACAATGGGGGCACTTCAAATTGCACTTCAAGGTTACGTTCCAAGATATAACCAGAGGAATATACTCCTCTTTGGCTGGCCTTACGACAGATGCACGAGCAAGCTCGAGAAGGAATTCGCATCTTCCATCTCCAGCCATTTTCTTAGGTTGCGATAATTCGAATGGAAAGGGAATAACGGTTTCCAACATAGCTTTGGCATGGGCATAACAGAAATACCTGCAGAATAGAGAGGTTATTTCATCTTTTGCATCCAATTTGTCAGCCATGTACTCATGGCTTCCAAAGATTGGGCAATTCAGAAGTCGTAAAAAACCTTCCAACTTAGCCACATCCATTTCACGTTCGATAAAATGGTCACTAAGCATAATAGTATCCAAGTCTTTCCTCCTCTTTCCGAGTTTGAGCGTGACACTGAGGGCAGCTTTGACAGTCTCTTCGCCGAATCTTCTTTGGACCCGCCTCATTGCTTTTTCTAATGGCTCAATACCTAGATCTTTGGCCAATCTCGCAACGATCAAGAAGCCCCTCATTGTTTCGTATTCTTGGCGCAAACGTATATCAACAATATATTCAGCCCATTTCTGAAACAGGTTTTGTAGCTCCTCCCTAGCTCTGGGGTCCTTTTTTTCAAGCATACCCTCGACTTTAATGGTCCTTTTAGTTAGGTTATTAAATAACCAGATTTTCTCATCAACTCTGAGAGCTTCTTTTTTCGCCACCTCTCTCAAGTTCACTTCCTGGGGCAACATTTTTTCCGAAAGATCTTTTATATCAGAGGCGAAATCGCCGTAAAATCTCCATAATTGTTTTTCTATATCTGGTGCTTCAACATTCATTTCTTCAAGGACTAGCTTGGATTCTGCGGCCATTTTGGTTACCATAGCCATGTGATACAAAAGCGATCCTTCCATACCTGGGTCGGCGTATTTGCCGAAGGAACCACCATGAAAAACTTCATGGGCCAACTTCTTTGCTGTATCAAAATCCCTAGAATATACGGCTGCAGAGGCTCTGTCTATTTTTCTTTTTCTTTCGTTTAGCAGAAGAGCCCACTTATGACAATGTGTTTCATCAAATTTTGTGAAGTTTAATGCCTCCACTTTAACAGTCCATGATATAGTCAATTAATAATGGATTTGGAATTTCATAATCTGCATAGTCTTTAAAAAAGCTTATGTGGAATCAAGTAAGCTGTTAAACTGGATGAAGAAAAGGCGTTTGTCTGTGCATGGTGAGGTGTAACTGCTTGATTTACGCTTTGATCGGTGCTCTTGTAATGTTGTTTATACTAATTGTAATCGGTATAACCCAGCCTAGAAGGACAAGCATCATGAATTGGTGTTTCCTTTACTTAGCTATTGCGGTAATTTTCGACGGACTTGTGGTTGTGGCATTGGCATATGAACATGCGGAACTTATTCAGTTACTTCTAGGTGGCTCTGCGGGTGCGGCTACTGGCCTGGGCATTCATGTAACACACCACATTTTTGAGGAAAGAGAGAGTGCTAAAATGGCTACAGCGAAGAATAAATAAGTCTGCCAACTCGATTTATGCAATGGTAATTTTGCTAATGTAACTCGTTGAAGAAAGGTTTACGTGGCGTACACTTGCATCTTGCCATACTGTTGCTCGATTTTCTCTCTGTAAAACATGTTGTACACGCAAAATGGAATTAGCTGTGGAGCTGGAGTTACATAGTGGATGACGCATCGTTTTGCTCTTTCCACATCAAAGTTATAGGGATCCATAAAAGCCATTGACCCAATCAGCAGAAGCCTTCGTCGGATATCTCCAAGAGAATCATAAGAAGGCTTTGTATGTATGTTGATTAACATTTTCACGGTGCTAATCAGTCCAGCCTCTTGCTGAACCTTTCTCCAATCCAAGTACCGCAATGATGCAAAAAGTAACCTTAGATAAATCCCAATTCTGTCGATAATCCATCTATTATTCGTTTTATTCATTGCACTCAAACTGGACATGAAAGCGTCGAAGTTCAAGAAGTGGTTGATGGGTGTAAACAGTTTTTTGCTTTGTCTGGAAACTAAAACCCAATTCCAGAGTCCACAGTAAGGAGTAGGCATGAACAGAGGCCACGATTTATCTAGGAAACTATTCATAACTTTTATTGGTGGGACCATGAGTGAAACAGGAAACAAATCTTTTTCTCTGATCTTTCCACTAGTCTGTTCCTCGATTCTCTTGGCTAGCAACGAGTTACATACTCTGTTTTTCCTTGAAACGATACTTTCAGTCCTTCCGGTGAAAGACATGGGTTGAAAAACGATTCCCCTAATTATATCCACGTTCTCGGCAGCAAATCTAATTATTTCCCCTATTTCGTTGTCGTTTACACCGCCATGTACAGTAGGAACCAGAATTATTTCTATGTCGGAGTCGCGGCAAAGTTTGATGAGTTTCAGTTTTTTTTGAAGCAGTTTTGTCCCTCTTAGTTTTTCATAGGGTGGATCAGTAAGTCCGTCAAATTGCAGGTACACTATGTTCAATCCAGCGTCCTTTAGCTCGCTCACAATTTTCGGATTTCTTACCATTCTAAGACCATTTGTTGCCAAAAGAATCATAAATCTCAATTCATGAGCCATCTTCACAATTTCAACTATGTCGTCGCGGACTGTAGGTTCTCCTCCAGCGAACATTACGGCAGGTGGTGTCGGGTCTTGTTTCTTGAGAAACTTCAACATACGAAAAACGGTCTCTTTGTTCGGCTCATAGATGTTACCAATATTAGATGAGTTAGCAAAGCATGTTGGACATTGCAAATCACATTTGTTGGTTAAGTCAATAACCGCCATGACTGTTCCAGAAGCGTGAAGAGAACAACTGTTCAATCCACAATCGTAAGGACACTTGTCAAAAGATTGTTCATGAGAATGCTTAATTTCCAATGTCTTTTGACCGATATCTTCAGCCCGGTGATAAAGCTCTGCACTGTTCCAGTAGACATCGTTGAAGTCTCCATGCTCACTACATTGCTTTTTGATTAAAACCTTTCCATCTTTTTCCACGATCTCTGCCTTAATTTTTTTAAGACAAACTGGGCAAACACTGAAAGTTCCCCGGAGAACCTTCCAATCCTTCAAGTTAAAGCCCCAGCGATTAAGGCGATCGGTATCAGGATCATGGTCATCGTTACTAGCCTTTCTTGTTTTTTTACTTCTTCAATTTTTGTTTTTCTTAAGAGAGAAAATGCAGAATAAAAGAGGATGATGTCCCAGATGATTATTGGAATTAGGTATGCGTAGCCAACTGCTCCCGCTAGAAAGGGAATCGGCGAGGCTATTGCATTAAGCAAGAAAAGAATTGCTCCCATTTTAGTGGCGAGGCTAGCACCACGTTTTGTCGCTAGGGTCGTATATCCCGCTTTCAAATCTCCATTTAGGCTCAACACGTCTCTTAACATGTTTCCTCCTATGCTGCCCATACTCATAAAAGTCAAGGATAAGGAAGTGACGGTTACTCTTCCAAACAAGGCAGCTTCACCATAAACAAAGGATGTTCCTATCAGAAAGCCTACAAGAAAATTTCCAAGAAATCCAGCAAGCCTCTTTATGAACGCAGAGTATGCTACCAGAAGCAGTATTCCCATGAACGCTATTCCAAAGCAGAGAACATTAATTCTCAGAGCTGTCAGCAACCCAATCGTGAATAAGACTGCTGATGCTAGGAGTGCATGCCGTGGCGCTACGAGTTTTGATGGTATTGGTCTGTTCGGTTTAACAATGGCGTCTGCCTCTTGGTCACTATAATCGTTGAATGCGAAACCGCCAGAAGTAATGCAAATCACCGACACAAACGTGGTTGTCAGGAGGTAGGGGTTTGGCAATCCTTTTTGCAGAGTTATCATCGCCAAAACTGAGAGACCGCCAGTCATTAGCCAATATGTTGGTCGAAGAAGCATGATGAAAGCTTTCAACTGTCCTTTCAAAGAGGATTCCACTTAAGTCGCGCTTAATGTTGTTCTTGACTTATTAAATTTTTCAATCCCTCTTCCAATTCGATTAGGGGCCGCCAATGTAAGTCCCTCATGGCTTTGCTGATGTCCGCTTGGGTAATATTCATGTCTCCCTCCCAAGCTTGGCCGCCTGTGAAAGAGATTTCAACTCCCTCAAGTCCCAGAAGGTCAATAATCTTTTTCGCCAGATTCGATACTGACATAGTGGTTCCTGAGCCTAGGTTGTAGGTTTGACCTATACTTGTCTTAGAAGTTGCAGCTAAAATTAAGAACCTGACCAAATCTGAGACATGAATAAAGTCTCTGGACTGCTTGCCCGTACCCAACACTTCCAATTTCTTTGGTGTCATTCGCAGTTTGCTAAGGAAGTCAGCCATGACTCCGTGACAATTTGGACCATAAGCATTGAATATGCGGAGAATAACCACCTTCAAACCGTAGTTTTCACTGTAGAAACGACAATAATTTTCACCTAACACCTTTGCCAAACCATAGAATGAGATGGGATGTGTCGGGTAATCTTCAGGCGTCGGTCTTTCATCTGGATTACCATAAACAGCCGCTGATGACGCGAATAAAACTCTGGCACCAGCTTTGCGAGCAGCTTCAAGCGTATTCAATGTTCCAACTACGTTGACTTCAGAGTCTTCATTAGGTTTTTCCATAGAGAAGGAGACGCTCGTTTGGGCTGCTAGATGAAAAATGATTTCACAGTTTCTCGTCGCTTCCTCTAACATGACAGGGTCTCTAATGTCGCCTCGCACGAATTTCAGTTTTTTCCCCAGCAAATTTTCTATGTACGCAATCTTTCCAGTTGATAGATTATCATATGCTGTTACTTTTGCGCCGTGTTCCAAAAGCGTTTTACAGAGGTGCGAACCAATGAATCCTGCGCCACCAGTCACTGCAACTTCGGTTTCTTCAAGTGCTTTCAAGGCAACTCCTCGAAGTTTTTGTATCCAAACTTTGTTACACTCGTTACTTAATCTTTTCCAAGAAACTGGTCAAATTTCGCGGCTAACGGAAGACCTTAATTCTAAAAGCGGCTTAATTCACGTCTTATTCCCTTATGTACGTTCACCAAGGTCTATAAGTTGCAAATTGAGAAAAAGGGTGCTATAACAAACTAGGGTTCAATTACATCGAACCAGATACTACCCCAACTTCCTGAATATTTGAAAACATTCTCCAATTCATCGAAAAGCCAGAGTTCAAAAATTATCCTATGTTTCCCCACTTGGTTCACCGTTGTTGTCACGGGAACCTCCCACGTTTCCTTATTCAGCAAAACCTTCTTAAAGTGGCAAACAGGTTCGAGGGGGCTTGGATCCGCCTTTAGCGTTCCATTATCTATCTTTACTGAAACTGAGCAATACTCAATCCTACCCATGAAGTTTTCCACACCAAACCATAGCAGAAACGTATTGTTCTCGCCCAGAACCAGCAACTGAGGATAATTTTCTGCCTTTTTTTCCGAGTCAAGCAGAAACAAAGAGACAAAAGCCTCCTGTGGCACGGGAGTGAGCATTATATAAGCCAATAACCCAGCGAGAATGATAAGGGCTGACAAAACCGCTACAATCATTGACTTTTCTTCGGTCCACATTCTATTTGAACTCATTTTGAGCCCAGCTTCCCCTTTACTCTCATATCCATGAACTTATTTTGCTGATGTCGCTTCCACACACGTCTTCCATAGAAAAATGCGACGACACCAAGAACGAGCACCACAACAGAGATGAAACTATAGAATATCAACTCGGTATATCGCAGAGATTCTGCCTCTTGCTTCAACTCTTGAGCCAAGACCAAAGTTTCTTCAGACAACTGTATTGAGTTCTCTATCAAAACAACTGCTTGAACCAAATCTCCTTCGGCAGAAAGGTTTTCAGCTTGAGATATATAATCTAATGCACTATTCAGTTTTTCTACGGCCTCGCCTACTTTCGCTCCACTTCTTTCAGCTTCCACAGTGGCGTTGTAGGCCTCTTGAATTTTCGCTTTCGCTTCTTCGATATTTTCATTAATTTGCGCCTCAGCAGAAAAACGCATACTCAAGTTTATGTAAGGATTCACCAGTATAACCAAGAAAAAGGCAACTGCAAGAGCTAATCCCAATCTCGTTTTCATTAGATGACCCTGCCTAATCAAAATTAGCGCGCGCATAAAATACTTTCTTCATTAAAGGATCTCGCCATACACTTTTTGTAGTCGATGAACGTTTTCTTCCCAAGAAAATTTCTCTTCAACGATCTTTTTAGCCTCCTCTCCAATTGCTAGCCCCAATTCTTTGTTTGAGAGGAATTTTGATATGGTTTCTGCTAATGCTTCCGGATTTCTGGGAGGGACTAGAGCTCCGTTTTTCATGTCTTTAATTATTTCAGGGGTTCCTCCTACGGCTGTGGCAATAACTGGCAATCCGCAAGCCATGGCTTCTAAAAGCACTAATGGCAATCCTTCTCCGGAGCTTGATGGGATGACGAAGTAGTCAGCGGCGTTGTAATGCAGTGGTAAGAGCTCTTCAGGCACGAAACCAGCTAGCCTGACATTGTCGTCAATGCGCAGTTCCCTTACACGTTTTTCTATCAGTTTTCTGTTTGGGCCTTTTCCAATAACAATGAATAGGAGATGTGGGAATTCTTGTGCTAGGAGTGCGGCAGCCTCTATAAACGTGTCCAAACCATTTTTGTAAACTAATCTTCGTATAGTGAGTATCAATGTCTTATTTTTGGGTAGACCGAGTTTGTCTCTGCTTTCCTCTCTGTTCATGGGATGAAAGAAGGTCGTATCGACTCCGTTATGCATCACTGATGTTTTTGACATGTCTGCACCCAGTTTTAGAACGTACTCCATTGTCTTCCTGCTGACAGTAATCACTCTGTCTGACCCTTTCAAAACTAACCTACCAACAGTCCAGTCGTTTACGTGTTCGACTATATTTAGCCATGACCGATAATCTATGAATGTGTTGTGCTGGGTCAAAACGAAAGGTTTTTTGTATTTCTCTGCGACCTTGCACGCTATATATGACGACATGTAAGCGTGACCATGCGCGTGAACTATGTCGCACTTTCTGATAACCTCTGTAAAATTTTTATACGACTTGAATGAGAGAACTGGGTAAGGTACACCAAATTTTTCAGCTATATTTATGATGGAATATGAGAATACCTTAATTCCTTCTGCATACCGTTCGTTTTGTTTGCCTGTTTTGCTTGTCAAAACGGATATTTGATAACCCAATTTTGCTAATCGTTTACACTGTTCATAGGCGACCTTCTCTATACCTCCAATGTGAGGTGGAAAAAAGTGTGTAACAAGACATATCTTAGCCATAGGTGCACGGTAGAAACCTTCAAAATTTAACTATTTCCCTTCTTGAAGTGAAGCGTGAAGTCTTTAAAATGCGCGTGCTATTCCTTGGAGGGGGACATGTCGAATGACAGGGCGTGGAAAAACCAACCCTATTTAAATAAAATGTGCTGAAGAGGACAAGTTTTCTCAGATACCTGTTGATTATACGAAAGATCATAAGCTTAAAGGTGGAAGAGGCGAACCTATTCTGAATAAGGCAAATTGAAGAGTAATTCTTGGATATTCAACTCTAAGACAAGAGAACAAAGAGCTGAGAAAAGAGAATTAAGTTCTAAAATATACGGAAGTTTCGCTTTTTATCATACTAATTTATTTACCTTATATGGTCTCTTTCTTCTTCAAGGAGAATCTGGTTGCCAATCTTAGGTAGACTCGGAGATGAATTTTCATTCATTGGCGGCAACATGTTGGTACTGGTAATTACGTTGATCATAATCATTTCTGCGGCTGCCATACCATCCACATACTACCCCAAATACGTTGAGGGATTAGGGGGCACACCGTTCATCGTAGGGGTCATCGGTTTTGCCTCTTACGCAACTTTGGCATTGGTCCAGTTTCCAGGAGGATATCTCGCGGATAAACATGGAAGAAGATGGCTTATCGTTACTATGACCTTCGGAACTGCGGTTGCCTATGTTTTCTACGCAGCCGCTCCCACCTGGCATTTCATTCTAATAGCTACTGTGATGCAAAGTCTGTGCCTCATCTACCAGCCAGCCCTTCTCGCCATTGCAGCTGACTCGATGCCACCCGAGAAGCGAGGAATGGGTTTCTCGATCATCAACCTCGTTCACTACGTTTCGGTACCGTCACCCCTTATAGCTGGTTTTCTATCTATTCGATATGGTCTAATCTTTGGGATGAGGATTGCTTATCTCATCGTCGCTGTGTCATTCTTGATTGCGGCTGTCCTAAGAATGAGACTAAGAGAAACGTTAGGAAACAGAACTGAAAAGATGCCTTTAGTTGAATCCTTCCGAACATTTCCCGATTCTGTATATAAAAGCCTGAGGGCATTAAAGACCGCATCCCGCTCGATGCTTTTTCTGTTCGTTAGTTTTGCAATTTACAACTTTGCGTGGTTCACTTGTTCTCTCAATTTGATATTCTATGCAACAGCTGTTCTCAACATCAAGGAGTTTGAATGGGCGATTCTGATGATGTGGTTTTCAGCTGTGAACATCCTCTCTGCTCTACCCTGTGGAAAGATTATTGATAAATTTGGAAGGAAGAAGCCTCTATTGACAGGATGGCTCCTATTCATACCCGCAATGATAGCTTTCGTGTACGGAAATCTGATAATTCTTTCGATATGCTTTCTGCTTTTAGGAGTGGCTTCAATTCTTGTAAATACAGCGTATCCGGCGTTAGTAGCCGACCTAGTCGCCAGAGAAAAACGTGGAAAGATAGCCGGCAGCACATATTTCTTCTTTAACATCATGAATTCTTTAGGCCAGCTCTCAGGCGGCTTCATGTATCAGTATTTATCTCCTGCAATGCCTTTCCTCCTGTCGTCAACGCTTTACGTCCCTTGCTTGCTCCTAACAGTATTCTTCGTCCACGAACCGACTGAAAGAGAAAAATAGCAGGCCAAGCTCTTGTTTTTAGACTGTTTGCCCGTTAAAAAAAATCATTCAACCCATTTAAGAAAGGAAAATTTTGAATACTCCAATCTCTGCAACGCAGAGACAATGATTTCTATCTGTTCCATTTGGAAGCAGCTTTTTCGATCAAGACTGAATCACTACATGAGCACAAATGAGCCTCGCGTGCACATTGAGACGAGAACATAAATCAAGTACTCAACAAATGAGGCTCGAGGGAAGGGTATAAATCGAGGTTGCGAAATAAGGGAAAATGCCCTGAAAATAAAATGTGTAAGGCATTAGGCAGGCGCAGAATGTAGTGAAGAATTATACTAAGTGATTAATGAAAATGTGAATACCATGTTCGACAAACCTCTGGAAGACAAAACAGTGGAAGCTAAGCGTTCTGCGACAAAAATTGCCATTGTAATTCCTACGTTGAATGAACGTGAAGCTGTTGGGAAAGTGTTGGATTGTTTAAAAGATGCTATGGATGGATATCATTATCGAATGTTGGTTGTGGATGGGCATTCCGTTGATGGCACGGAAGAGATTGCCACAAAAAAGGGCGCCGAAGTTATTTATCAAAGAGGCAAAGGTTATGGTGAAGCTTTGAAAACTGGGTTCTTCTATGCTAGAAAAAGACTAGACGCTGAAGTGATTGTGATGATAGATGCCGACTTCACCTACGATCCCAAAGATATCCCGGAACTGGTGGCGCCAATCTTAAATGATGAAGCTGATTTTGTGGTGGGTAACAGGTTTGCGGGCATGCAGAGGGGAGCAATGCCATTAATTAACAGGGTTGGGAACAGAGTTCTCTCTTTGATTGCAAAGTTTACTTTGAGGCTAAAAATATATGATACTCAAAGCGGCATCAGGGCCTTTAGGTCTGAGCTTCTGGACAGTATGAACATGGTGACCAGGGGTATGCCGTTTGCAATCGAGATGTTGGCAGAAGCCCTCAGTGCTGATGCTAGAATAAATGAGACACCTGTAAGTTATAGGCCAAGGGTGGGAAAGACAAAGCTTAATCCCATAAAAGATGGCGGTAGAATACTTGGAATCACTTTGAGGTTGATGTTTGATACTCAACCTCTCCTTTTTTTTGGAGGCATAGGAACAGTTTTGTGGATAATAGGCCTGCTGCTCCATGCAAGCATGCTTCCCACCGTAGTGTTTCCATTTCTATTTATCATTGGAGCGATGCAATTCTTTACGCTCGGTCTTGTAATAGGCATAATCAAGAGGCTTAGAAAATCGCGCAAGTGATCTTGAAAAATCATACAAAGAGCGAAGTAAACTTGCTACTTATTTCTCAAAGCCCGAGTATACATGTTTGATGAAACTCCCGCTATTAGGCCTCCAACAGCATCATTCGAAAGTGCCCCGAGCTTCTTTAGAATTCCTGGCTTAGCTTGATCGAACCGAATGAACTCGAAAATACCTCTTGCTCCCGCAATATAGCTGGCTATTGTCATTCCTAGCAGCTCATCAGCTACGAGCCCCGGACGCCCCATGAATCTTTTCTTCGTCAAGCCTGGAACCAAGCCGGATTTCGCGTCTTCTTCCGCACGGAAACACGCAACCTCTAGACAGGAAACGTTCACATCCGACAGAGTGTCAAAGAACTCTTCCCGAAGGATCTCGGTAGCCTTCTCCTTTGTTTCCACACCTGGATGAGGGGCAAAGAGCTCCAGAGCCGTCGTTATAAGATCATCTAGTGTGATTCCTCGATCCTCCAAGTACTTGAGCAACGGTGGACTGAAGGTTTCGGTTTTCAAATTCACCACGAACTCTGATAGTTCAAAGTCATAAAAAAGTTTTTTTGATGTTAATGTTACTCGAACAATATTCTCAATTCAGAATCAGTACGCCAACAATATTATGTTGAAAGATCGTAGGCAGATCTTTCTTGTTAAGAAACCTTGACCAAAACATGTTTCCTTGATTGCTTCGATAGTCAAGAAACCTTTACAAAAAAGCTTATATGGTTGGATGCTCCAACCATAAACCCCATGGGAGGAAAAAATAGTGATAACCAAACGGAAAACACTCGCATTAGCTCTGGCATTGATAGTAATTGTAAGTGTCATAGGAGTGATTATTTGGCAACAATTTTACCAACCTAAGAAACCAATCACTGGTCCAATAAGTGTTATAGACGATGTGGGAAGAAACGTTACGATTACCAATTATCCTCCGGAGAGAATAGTGTCCTTGGCTCCCAGTTGCACGGAAATACTCTTTGCATTGGGATTGGAAAACAAAGTCGTTGGTGTGGATGATTACTCCGATTATCCTCTAGAGGTTCAAGAAAAAGTTGGGGAGGGTAACTTGACAACGGTTGGATCCTTTGCTGAGATTAGTTTGGAGACGGTTGTGGGCTTGGAGCCTGATTTGATTGTGGCGACAGGTGGAGTCCAGCGCTTAATAGCCGAAAGCCTGGAGGGGCATGGTCAACCTGTGGTAGTTCTCTATCCAGAAGATTTCGATGGGGTACTTGCGGACATCTCTTTAGTTGGAAAAGCCACGGGTCAGATCGACGAGGCGGAAGCACTTGTAACTGACATGCAGGAAAAGGCTCAAGAAATCGCTGACAAAACCCAAGGCGAGTCTAGACCGAGTGTCTACATTGAATACTCTTTCAATGGGGGATACTGGACTTTCGGGTCAGCAGCATATGCTAATGAATTGATCTACATGGCAGGCGGAACAAATGTCTTTTCGGATTTCACAGGTGGAATCATCTCAACATCTACAGAAGAGGTGCTTGCAGCAAATCCAGAGATCATAGTAATTGGTGAAGGTGCCATGGCAGAGGCTTGTGGACTTACAATAGAAACGATCAAAACGCGGCCCGGTTGGAGCGAGATTTATGCCGTTCAAAATGATCAAATATACGAAATTGAAGAGAGTATTATGTCTAGAGAGGGGCCAAGATTAATTAATGGCTTGGAGGAGCTTGCCAAGATAATTCATCCAGACCTATTCTGAAAAAAGTATAGTGGCTCAGTAACTAACGGAAGTAGCAAAACCAGTGAACGGCTGAATGGATATGCTATCTGAGCTCTCATGGCTATCAGTAATGATTGTCCTAACTCTTTACAAAAAAATAGTAAATGTAGGTAGACTAAGAGGCATCTTTGATACTAGACACAACGACCTATCAACTATCGCTATAAAGAGGCGAAGGTTCTCAACAATTGAGAAAAACTCGAGTTGGTGGGATATGCTTAATAGCTTCTGGATGGTGAGTTGACGCATGAAAGCTGCCAGTCTCTTTTCTGGTGGTAAAGACTCAATTTATGCGATGTATCTCGCTGAAAAGCAAGGTATCAAAGTTGAACATTTAGTATGCCTGATTCCAAGCTTTCCTTCGCCCTCGCCTCACGCGGAGAATATCGATTCATTAAAGATACTCGCGGAAGCAATGAAGAAGAGCCTCACAATAGTAGATTTCCACAAAGGAAAAGAAGAATTCGTTAAGGTGCTTAAAAATCTCAATGTTGATACCCTTGTGGCAGGCGATATTTTCCTTGAAGAACATGTATCTTGGCTTGAGAAGACTTGCGGTAGAGCTGGCGTAGATTTGCTTGAGCCTATCTTTGGAAGGAAGACTTCAGATCTTTTCCATGAGATCTTTAATTCAAGATTCAAAGCCCTAATAATTGGCGTAGACGTTAGATATCTCGGAGAGAAATGGTTGGGATTCACATTAAGCACAGAAACTGCTAACACATTTCTAGTTGAAACTGAAGATGTGGATCCGCTCGGTGAGAATGGGGAATACCATACATTAGTCATCGAATGCCCCCTTTATCCTACCTCTTTCAAAGTAAAATCCTCTAAGAAAATAATCGTAAAAGACCTGCGATACCTTATTACATCCGTTTATCCATTAAGTGAAACCTTATTGGGGCAATCAAAGAGCGTGGATGTGAGTCGACAATAAGTATAGTTGATACGTGAAAGGAAGGCGAAGGTTTTCATGAACTTAAGTGAGGCTGAAACTAAATATTTCAAGCGGTTTGCTCGATGGAAAATTATCGTTATCCTTCTAACCTTGGCTCTAATACTTACAATCACATTTGCCGTAACAGTAGGTCCAATGCAGATTTCGCCGCTAGATGCCTATAAGATAATAATCAAGAAAATACCTTTCATAGGTGATTTCGTGAGTGGCGGGTCATCATCCATTGAGGAAGTGGTTGTTCTTGAAGTAAGGTTGCCTCGGGTCTTGGCTGCAGCAATTGTTGGCATTGCTCTCGCAGTAGCCGGAGTTGTTTTGCAGGGTTTATTCAGGAATCCAATGGCTGATCCATATGTGATAGGTATTTCTGCCGGAGCCAGCTTAGGAGCATCATTTGCTATCGCTTTCGGAATCGGTTTATCTTTTTTTGGGGTGCTATATTCAATTCCTCTCATGGCATTCGGTACTGCCCTCGCCACGGTTTTCTTGGTTTATAGTATCGCGAGGACAGGACAAGGAGTGCCAATGTTAACATTATTGTTAGTTGGAATAGCTGTTAATAGCTTTCTATTGGCTGTTATATCAATCATCAGATTGGTTAGCGGTGAGGCAATACATGCCATAATGGCTTGGATATTTGGTAGCCTTGTTGCATGTAACTGGA
>CAYFWY010000032.1:0-10749 GCA_964346895.1 uncultured Candidatus Bathyarchaeia archaeon
CGTTCAATTCTTTCATGAATTTGCGGCGGGTTATCTCAGCAACATCCACAGCCGTTGTTATTGATCTTCCTCTAGCCTTCAAGGTAACCTCTTTAACGTCAGATCCGGCGAAACTCGTTATGATCGCTGTCACATAACTCATAGGCGGTTTTCTTCCAACATATACAACGTTTGATTCTTCAGACATATCTACGCACCTCTTCATGAATTCAGGATAGAGAATGTTGCATATTAACCTATTTAAAGTTGTCTAGAGGAAAAAACGATCGTAAACAAAATTCTTGTCTTTCGCCCTCGCCATAGCTGCAGACAAAATTGCTATCGAACCTCCAAATCGTCAACAATAGAATCTTCCACGGGGAATAGAGTTCCTCCACTTGCTCCCACATCGACCCGTCGGACGCAGGGAAATTTCCATCTCGCCAAGTCCATTAATATTTCAGCTCCTAAATGAACGAGCAACCCTCAGGTCTCAGTCTCTCCTTTAGTTCATTGAGATGATCAACGAAATCCCTCGTTAGAAAGCCGCACATGCGCGGGCGCGTAAATCCATATGCAAAAATGCAGTTTGATAATACAGCCTAACCCGAACTGTCGAGTCGTCAAGTCCAAAAAAAGGGATTTCCAAAAATTACTAATTAATAAAGCGGGAAAACTTTTATTGTTGTCCCAGCATCTACAAATTGCTGTTTCTCTGGTATTTCAACGAAGCCATCAGCTCTTGCAAGCGTGGTTATGGCGCCGGATAAGCCTATGGGAACCGGTGAGGCGAGCGGTTTACCTAATTTATCATAGGTTAGATTTACCATAACAAAGGTTCGGCGTCCCTTTGCTGGAAACATTTTTGTTGCAGCCACTGCCTTGAGCATGGAAGGGGTTACTTCGGTTCGTCCAGCCATTTTGCAGATAGCGGGACGAACAATTATGTGAAACATCAAGAGAGAGGATGTAGGGTGACCGGGCAGAGAGAAAACTGGTATTCCATCAATAATGGCGATGGTTGTGGGTTTTCCGGGTTTCACAGCTATTCCAGATACGATTACGCCAGGTTTACCCAGCGTGCCAACTACTTTAGGAATAAGATCCTTGGGACCAACTGAAACTCCGCCTGAAGTTATTACGGCATCCGCTGAGTCTAAAGCCTCCTTAATCGCGGCTATAAGTTGATTCCTGTCATCGGGAATGATTCCTAAGTTAATTGGCTCTCCGCCACACTCTAAAACGGCAGCACTAAACGCATAAGCATTGATGTCAAAAATCTTTCCAGATGGAAGGGGCTTCCCCGGTTCCACAACTTCCGCGCCTGTGGAAAGGATGGCCACTCTTGGGCGCTTATAAACATCAACTTCTGTCAAGCCAATCGCAGCGAGAACCCCTATTTCACGCGAAGACAACCTCTGACTTTTTTTCATAATTCTTTCGCCTTTACGAATGTCGGAGCCCGCTTCCATCACATTTTCATCCTTTGAAACCGCGCGATGTATGAAAATGTAAGTGCCTCTTTGAGTTGAGTACTCAACCATGACAATGGCATCGGCGCCCTTGGGTAAAGGTGCTCCCGTGGCTATCTCAGCAGCCATGCCCTTTTCCACAACTATGGTAGGAGATTCACCTACTGTCACTTTGCCACAAAGCTTGAGAGCGACCGGTTTTTCTTCATCAGCGTCAAAAGTGTCAGCAGCTCTCACTGCATAACCGTCCACGGTTGACCGGTCAAAGGGAGGTACATCCATAGGCGCTAAGATGTCCCGAGCTAGAACACGATTATGCGCTTTCAAAAGGGCAACCCTTTCCACTCCTACTGGTTTAGGAGAAAAGTTCTGTTTCAGAATCTGTTTAGCTTCGTCGAGGGAAATTAGTTTTCTGAACACGCTATGTCCCTCATATCCTGTCGAAAAGATTAACAATAACCGATTCGCCTTCCTCTAGGCCCTCCCGGTTTTCAGAAATCTCCACATAACCATTGGCCTTTGTCATTGTTGAAAGGACACCAGCTCCCTTTATTCTAACAGGCTCTGCGAAAAACCTACCATTTTTTTCAAAAACATGGACCCTTAGGAAAACTCGCCGCCCCAAAGCCGACGCAACCCTCCGGGTTAATATCGCCTCAAGTGTCGGTCTAGGTTCTCTTTCAACTCCTAATAACTTAAACAAAAGGGGTCGAGCAAAGACCTCAAAGCCAATAATAGCAGCAACAGGGTTCCCCGACAATATAAAAACGGGTTTGCCTTGAAGGATTGCCAGCGCAGTTGGCATACCCGGACGCATAGCTACACCGTGCACAATGACTCCAGGAGCTCCAATTTGTTTGACAGCCATAGGAACCAAATCCAAGTATCCGACGCTCGTCCCCCCAGTGGTCATGACCACATCTGCTCGCTCTAATCCTTCCCGAATCTTGGCGCTAATTTCCTTCAAATCGTCTTTTGCTATACCTAGATCTAAAGGTTCTGCACCCAACTCTTGACACATACTGGACAAGATCAATCGGTTTGTTTCTATTATCTGGTTGGGCTTTGGTTTATTCCCCAACTCAACTAGCTCGTTTCCGGTAGACAAAATCGCTACCTTAGGTTTTTTTGTAACATTGGCTTGAGTTTCCCCCAACGCCGCCAACAACCCCAAGTGATGCGGCTTCAACCGCGTTCCCTTTTTTATCGCGACTTCTCCTCTCTGCACGTCCTCTCCCTTTTTAGAAACGTTTCCGCCAGGGGTAACCGTGATTCCCACCTCGATTTTGTCTCCAGTTCTCTTTGTATGCTCCAACATAACCACGGCATTGGCGCCCTTAGGAAGCGAGGTTCCAGTCCATATTTGCATCGCTTGGCCTTCATGGACTCCTTCATGTTCGGTTAGTTTCAGGGTTTTTGGGTTAAATTGAGATGCTCCAAAGGTGTCCTGAGCCTTCACAGCGTAGCCGTCCACGGCGGAACGATCAAAAGGAGGCAAATCGTTTTTAGCTTGGATATCTTCTGCTGTGACCCGTCTTGATGCCGTATGAATTGGGATTTGTTCAGAATCCAACTTTTCTGGTTCAAGTTTTTCAATGAAGGCGGAGAGGGCCTCATCAATATTCGTCAGTTTAACAAATCCTTTAAGCCGCGTCAAAGTTTAATCCCCTAGAGAGCAAGAGAGTTTATGTAAAAAAAGCTATCGTAAGCCGCCGTAGCTGCATTATGGACGTTAACGGTTCCTTTTCTCTTAAACTTCTTTATCATAGTGTATCGCATCTATTTACATTTTGAAACCTAGAGAAATTGCAGCAGGAGCAAACCTTGGTCGATCTACTATTGTATTATCATTCGTTGATTTCAAACACAGACGTAAAAACTGCCCAGTTAAGAAAGGGTTTATCTTGGTTTGCGGATGCGATGCACACGATAGGTGAGTTCCCCGTACACTATTGATACGATTCCGGAGATCCATGCCGCAGCGTTTTGACAAAGGGTGTATTTCCACACGAGATCGAGATTGGCTATGGGTTCCGTTATAGATGTTCCGTATCCTTCAATGATCTTTCTGAAGCCTGGAGCCGCAGCACGCAGTGCTCCATCTATTGCTGATGTCAACCATCCTATCGGGGACAAGGCTTGTGCCACCCCTTTTGCTATATCAATTGTTTTCAACACGAACCCATGGAAAGACTGATTTGCGCTATAGAGTCCAAAGGCTAAATCGCGGGACAGATTCGGATATACCAGAATGTACAAGGCAAGAACGGTCACCAGAAAAACTGCTAGAACAGTTGCCGAGCTCTCGACGGCAACCTTCGCGAAAGAAAGTCGCTTATGTAAATATGAAACTCCACGAATTCTCAGGAAAGCAGCGCCTATTCGATGGAAAAAATTTCTTAAAGCCTTGAAACGTATTTTCCGCATCCTTACGAGGCGTCTTCTATGTCTCTCTACCTTCTTCTTGGCTGGAGATGTTTTAGGGGGCACCACAGCTATGTATTTTGTGAGACATATCCAACTTGAAATGAGGACAGATATCACGCCGAGGGGCATTAGATGAAACAGAGGGCTGATTGTTATTGTGAAAAATTTGAATGCAAAATTGTCCGTTAAACCCGAAAATGTGAAGAACAAGACTGTAAGATACTCAAAAAGAACGGCTAGGGCAGAGAATAGCACCATTGTGACGAATCCTTTTTGCGCAGTCCACCTGAAGATTAGGCGTTTCCTTCGTTCTTCAAAAGCCACAATGACTCACCCGCCGTTAGTTCAAGTTCACCACTCGATTGTTTTCCTACGCATCTTACTTAGGCTAACACTCTTCTTATTAATTTTAACCTGGTCTTCTGATCTTTACTAAATGTTTAACAAGAAGCAAAGAGTATTGCAAGTTTAAGATTCAGAGTGAAGCGAGGAATACGAAAACGTTAAGGCGCATTTGTTTCTTCTTAGGCACTCAAAATCTTCAAGCGAACTTTCTGCAAAGACTAGGATAGGCCGTTCCTTATAAGGTAGACAATGGAAATTTGGGGCTACATTTTTAGAATTTTGCCATTTCGCATTGAATGAGCGAGGGAAGTAAGGAATACGCGAAGGTTCTACCGTTGCTGATGTTGAAGGTGAAACCACATTCAGGAAATTGAATTGTTTGTTCTTGAGACGCAACACACCACTTTGGTTTTTTGCAGAAATGGAATTTGCCCATCGCATTGTTACAGGATCTTAGAAAACGCTCTGTATTTTTTAGAATTTGAATGGGAACATATTGTTTCATTAAGTAGCGAATTCCTTCATATGCATATTACTATTTGAGCATCATTTCGCAAAAGCAAATGTATGAAAAAGTGTGAATTCTCCGTCCACAAAGTTTTAAAAAACCGTGGAACATAACTGTTTTACGTTTGAAAAAAAGAGGTAGAACGGTTTTCAGGTCTTAAGTCCCAAAAGGAGAAAATTAATGTCGGAATCTTCGAAAAATCGGCGGACTAAGCTCTACAAAGATCATGACGTTCAGTTGCTTATCAGCAAGTTTGTGAGCGGAGAGCTTAATGAATTGAATCCGGTTTACGATCCGGAGCAAGGTTACAGCTACCCAGTCGTTGATGCAATAGTAGGCGATCCCTCCAGTACCAACGTGCTCTTGCAGAGCCTATCTGAGGCTGGTGTTCTTGAGAGGAAGCTTTACGATAAGATCGTCTATTGCCCATCTTGTGGTAAATCGAACGTTTCCATGCACTATTGTTGCCCCCATTGCAAATCCTTCGATATCCGAAAGAGCGCGTTAATTGAACATATACGCTGTGGTTACATCGATACAGAAGAAAAATTCAGAAAGAACGACAAATTTTTCTGTCCAAGATGTTACAAAGAAATGGCTAAACCAGACTTAGATTATCACAAAGCTGGAGTATGGTGCACCTGCAATGAATGTGGCAAAAACTTTGACATCCCAGTCCCGGCCCATTTTTGTCGTGATTGTCATCAAAATTTTTCGTTTGAAGAAGCCCTTTACGTAGACGTATACTCTTACAGTTTGACCCATGAAGCCACGAAAGAAGCAACGTTGGGATGGGTTATGATCACTCCAATAAGGGAGTTCTTGGAAGGTCGTGGATTCATAGTGGAAAGTCCTGGATTCTTGAAGGGAAAATCTGGCGCGAGTCATATGTTCGACATAGTTGCTTCTCCACTTGAAGTGAAAAGAGACATAACTGTGATTGACTTTGCAACATCAGCTGATGAGATTGTTTCTGAGCAGCCAGTTATCGCTATGTTCGCTAAGACTTATGATGTTTCTCCAGGCAAGGCATGTTTGGTTGCGCTTCCAAGAATGAGTGAAAACGGAAAGAAGTTAGCAGCCCTTTACAAGATAATGTTGGTTGAGGCGATGAATCCTAAAGACGTAATAAAAACGTTTGAGAAGGTTTGTATAAAGTAGGCTAGCTTAGTAGACTGCCGTATTTCCTCTTTCAGTCACAACCTTAACCGTATACTGGTCTTCAGGTAACGAAATATCTGTGCGAATGTAGGTTTTGGTCTCTGCCGAATTTATGAAAACATCTATGTCATGTCGCCGATGGTCAGCTGAATTAATTATCCACAATGAAACTAGATGGGAGGTTAGAGCTCCCTCGTTTTTGAATGTAAAACGCGCCCCATCAATTTCAGCTCTTACGCCAAGAAAGTCTATGTCTATTGTAGTTTGGTTGCTGTCAGCGCCTTCGTCCACAAATTTAACATATATTGTGCCATCATCTTGCACGTAACTAGGCCACTCGTCAGTAAGATTGACAGCATAATCATCCCATCCCGTTGTCGGCGTGTGGCCTACAGTATAATTGAAACCGCTGTCACTGTAGGAGGATGAAAACCAGTTATAAGCCCTCAGGTACCACTTCTCCCCAGGGTCATCAGTCTTGTACCGCAATCTTATTTCTATTGTTTTAATGCCTTCAAGAGGATATGTAGGCAAATCTATTGTCAAGGTTCCGTTCAAGTCGAGTATGCTCGTCTCACTGAAGCGTTCATAGTTGCTGTCGATGACTTGTGTGTCCATATAGGTGCCACTTGTTCGACTGCCTGTATTCAAAGCGTATTCGCTTTGAGTCACAAACCAAGAGGAGTGAGTGATGCGCTCTACGTTGGTGATACTCGTGTTCTCTTTTATTTTCTCCCAATCCACTTGGTTCATTTCGTAGTTCCATAAAACAATGTCTGCTATAATGGCTACGATAATCACTAGACTAAGCACGACGACTATTATATTGCTGACGCCACGTCGATCCTGCTTAAGACGGAGACGTGTAATAGTCCACAACTTTGGTCCCCCTATTAGATACAATATTAATGTGAAGCACAGAATCTGAATTCCAGCTGTAAGTGACGTTTAACCAGTTATGTTTGTCTTCTTCCAACTCAAGTGGAGTGAACGATTGGGTGGTGCGATTTACATATACCGCGGCTATCTTAATCGAGACTTTGCCCACATTGCGAAGGTAGATCGAAATTTTTCCGGATGTAAACCAAACGTTCTCTACTATAAATCGTTCGCCCATGGTGTCGTGAAGATTGTCTGTAATAACATAAGTAGCTGTTATTGCGATTGACATGGCAGCGACTGCGATGACCATTAATAAGAGACTGCTCAGGACGGGGGTTATTCCCCTTCGATTCTGTAATATTTTTTTCAATTATCCCACCGTCATACAATGAATTTGAAGACCAGATACCCACATGTCAAAAAGATGATACTGTGCTTAAGACCAGCGCCGACGGTTCCCTCACCCATTTTTCCAGCCATGAGACCACCGAAGAAAGCTTGAATGGCACTCATGTGAAAGAAAATGCTCTTGGCTTCTTTCAGCGTCATTATAGCGACAAACCCTATGCTGGAAATCTCCGACATGCGAACAAAGAAGGATTTGAAAAACATAACAACGGTGAAGAGGAATACAAAAAACGCGACGTAGATAATTGCGATATAAGGTCTTGTTTGGGTTTTTCTTTCTTTATCAAATGTTAGAGTTGTCTGCACGAATTTTTCCATCGGATCAAAGACCCTTTCAATTCGTCCTCCAGACCTACTAGCTTCAAGGATCAAGGGAATCGATCGTCTAACGAGAGTTGTATCAATACGCTCGCCTAGGGATTGAAGCGCCTCATCGAAAGGCACTCCCCAGCTCATTTGAGCTACCATCTTCTTCAATTCTTTGGTTAGAGGTCCATAACGTCGTTTAGATGCCTCTTCTAACGCCTGCGGCAGGGCAATACCAGTTTTTTGGGCTTGAACTATACTTCGAAAGAGGTCGGGAAGATGTTTATCTACAGATCTTTTCCAACGATAATCTACGTAATCGAGCACTGCCGGAGGAAAAACAGTTAAGACGAGGGCTAACAACAGATATTCATCAAAGAGGGGACTCCCTTGAAGTGTTGTGCATGCTGTTACAACTATAATGATCCCTAAGCCACCGGATACGATCCAAGCGATTTTTTTCTCCCACTTTTCAACTTTAGGCATACTCATCGCTTCGGCGAAATTATGTCAAGAATTGTGAGAAACACGACCGATCCGATTGGCAAGCCGATATACGTTAGAAGATAAAGCAGTAGACGAAAGTCCAGCAATCCAAACCCTCCTCCCCCCAGCATCGCCAACACTGAAAGCATCACCAAGAAAATGAGAGAACCAGCAACCATTAGAGTAACGTAAAACTCTGCCAAAACCGTAAGAGTATCTGAGAATCGACGCAATGCGATTCTCTTTAATTTCATATATTGGCGCGATCGGTCTCTAAGGTATTTTACCAAGCTTCCTCCAGAGTGAATGGTCGCGATAAAACCCTCAAGCAACCCTTTAAACTCTTCAGAAGGCGTCCGCTTAGAGGCAGCCTCCAGGGCGGAGATGACGTCAAAACCAAAAAGCTCTACATCCCGTACTATGTTTCTAGCTTCATTGGAAACCGCCAATAAAGGGTCAGCTTGAGCTAGGGAACGAAACATAACATCTGGTAGCACACCGGCACCTGCCAGAATGGACATGTAACCAGCAGTAAAGGGAAGCCCATCCTCCAGTTCCCTCTTCAAATTATCCGCACGATAAATTGGGTAAAAATAGAAACCGATTACCGTTAAGGCTCCTGCAAGCATGCTGGTACCAACTCCAAAAAGAAGAGAAGGGAAAAGGGAAAGCCCAAAAATGAAATTTAGGAGCACAGGAACAAGAATCAGAACTGAAACGGAGAGCAGAATAGCTGTCAAAACAACTGTGCTAACATAAGCCTTGAAGTTTACTTTTATTCCAGATTTGCGCAAGTTTACATCCAAATCTTTGAATAAGGGTAAGAATCCGATTCTCCTTTCCCCAATAACTTGATAAGCAAAAACCTGAGGTTTCGTCGCACCTAATCGAAGGCTCTCGATCCAGAAACGAAATCGGCGCGTAATGGGAGAGAGGTACGGGCGAAAGGAGTCTTTGAAGCGTCGATAAGCTCTTTTTAAGCCGTTCCTGATTTTCTTTAAAGTCATGGGACTCCCAACCTCGCTTTACGATAAACACGGGCAGGATCAACATAGTATTCTCTGATTACGTTGGCGACTTCGGTGTATCTGCGGATCTCTTTTCTCACCATCCAGTCTAAAACTGTTTTTCTTCGATGAAGTTCTTCTTGAATCTCCTCCTCGCTGAGTCCCAGACGTCTCATTTTTTTCTCCAAGATGTGGCTGCGACCAGAATACACGAAGATGTCACGTTTTGCATCCCATCGATACACTTCATGGGTTAAAAGTTGTTGATTCCTAGGGTCTAACCCAACAATCTCTGTAACTGAGTGGGTTCTTCTGCTGGGTTTTCCGTCAACTTCTGTTCGCAACTGAACTGTTACAGAATCGATCATTGCAAGCAGAGGCCTCGGAATGTTCATCGGTTCCGATCCCAAACGATGGATAACTGAACTCACAGATTCACCATGGATAGTGCCCATTCCTAGGTGCCCTGTAGCCATGGCTTGGAAGAGAGTGTAGGCTTCTGCACCGCGGACTTCGCCCACGATTAGGTAGTCAGGTCGCTGCCTAACAGCCACCTTCAAAAGATCAAACAGGGTGATATTGCCTATTCCCTTTTCGTCGTTCCCGAAGCTTGTTCTCACAACGGATGGAATCCAGTTTTCATGGGGCAGGTTGAGTTCTGCTGTGTCCTCTACGCTGACTATCTTTAATCCGGGTTTTATAAACATTGACAAACAATTAAGTAAGGTTGTTTTTCCTGCAGCTACGCCTCCAGCTATTAGGGTAGATGCCCGGTTTTCTATGGCGTACCAGAAGTATGCGGCTATGTCGGATGAGAGGGTACCGAAGGAAATTAGGTCTGAAATGGTCAGGGGATCAACGCGAAAGCGGCGAATTGTGAATGTTGACCCTCTTCGGGTGATTTCTTTTCCGTATGTTACTTGGATACGGCTTCCGTCTGGGAGGGAGGCGTCAAGTATAGGGATCGCAAGGGAGATATTTTTTCCTGCTAGGTATGCCAACCTAACTATGAAGGAGTTTAGTTCTTTAACATCGCTGAAGATTATGTTGGTAGGAATGGATTCGTGTTCTCGATGCCAAACGTAGATGGGTATGTTGACTCCGTCTCCTGAAACATCCTCAATCAGATGGTCTTTCATAAGGGGGTCAATTTTTCCGTAGCCAAGGAAGTCGCGTATAACATAGTAAATGAGTTTGTCTATGGCTTCCTCAACGATTTTTAGTTGATAATCTTTGATGATTTCGCGAATCTTGTTTTTAAGATATTCTTCAGCCTTCTCTCTTGTTCCGATTTCTTTGAGGTTAACGTCGATTTCTTCGATTAGTATAGCTTTGATTTCTCTTAGTTGATCTTCCTCTTCTTCGAGAAGCGTAGGTTCGATTACTTCGTATCTTATTGTTTGGGTATTTGGTTCTCTAACGACTGCGGCGTAGACATAGGGTTCATGAATGGGATAAACTTCTCGGAAAACGGATGGCTTTTTTTCTTGTATCGATCTTGACTTGCCTTTCATTAGCCCTCACTTTTGCTCTGCGTAATAGTTCTTCCGCTAAGGAATTGGCTGACGAAGCCGATTTGCGACTCTTCCATAGCGAGAATACGTTGTATCGCAAGACTTAATAAAGTCTATGAATGGGAAATCACTTACACAATCACAGTCTAACTTAGGCTAAGCTGCCCAGAAGAGAGATTTACGCCTCATCACTTCTACTAGCTCATTCAATGCCCCAAGTTCTTCAGAGGACAAGCGATCTTGAAACTTCGTTA
>CAYFWY010000032.1:10759-14344 GCA_964346895.1 uncultured Candidatus Bathyarchaeia archaeon
AATACGTTGTATCGCAAGACTTAATAAAGTCTATGAACGGAAAATCACTTACACAATCACATTTTAAATTCGCTAGGCTGCCCAAAAAGGATACTCACGCCGCATCATTTCCACAAGTTCATTCAGCGCTACAAGCTCTTCATGGGATAAACGACCTTGAAACTTCGTTAGCAAGATTTTAGCATGAGCTTCAGGCACCCTAACGTAGAATATGTCATTCTCATGGATGTGACGCCCCACAATCGGTTTATCCAAAGAAACCGCTACTTGCATTCCAGTATTAGCCTCTGAAACTGCTTGACCGCGGTCCTGAATTTGCTTGATCTCACCGACATCCCGTCCATCTTCCTTGACAAGGATATACTTTGGTTGAATATGCCCAGCCAAAACTTCTATACCAACTATAGCTGGTTTCGCCTTCCTAAACACGTAGCCAGGAAGGAACTTCATCTTACCAGGCTTGACTAGTCTTTCAAACTCTTCTTTAAGGTGTGCCTCCTTCTCGCTGTTGACCCATTGAACGTAATCGTCAATCAGATGATAAATAATGCTTTTTTGAAAGATAGGAATCCCTCGATTTTTTGCTTCTTCCTCCGCATCTGGCAATACTTTCACATTGAAGGCTAAAACAGCTCCCAGAAGTGGCTCATGTTCTTTGACCACAACCGCTTCGGTAATATCTCGTTTAGAAACGTCCCCAACATCCGCCAACCTTATCGGAACGTTGTTTCGCTTCAAACTCTCTGCGATGGCTTCAAGGGACCCCAAGGCGTCGGTTTTCAGTACGACCCCTTCACCTTCAGTGTCGACTCGAATTTTCTCCACTTCTTCGGAAACCGACTTAACATATCCTTCAAGACGATCTTCAGAGGGGACTACGTATAAAGGTGCACCAGCTAAGGCTTCTTCAAGATTTGGCGCTGCGATTTTTATTCCAGTGGCAGCTGAAACCGCGTTAACTGAGGAGAATTTGTCCCGAGGATCTCTTATTTCGTCCAGAGGCTTAGGCAGAAGAACAGCCCGGACGTTAGTTACGATAGGTTTTTCTTTGGCACCAACGACTATGATGTCGCCTTTTTCAAGCACACCGTCATAGATTATGACGTTGATTGTGATACCGAGCCCAGGTTCCTCCTTGACTTCCAAAACTGTGCCCTTCGCCGGTCCCTTTGTCACTCGGAGACTTGAGCGCAGATGCTGTTGAGTTAGGCCGACGAGAACTGCTAAAAGTTCCGGTATGCCCTCCCCCGTTTTTGCGCTCGTTGGAATGATAGCAATGTTTCTAGTGAAATCAGATATTTTGTCAAACCGGTCTGCTCTGAAATCGAGCCTAGAAAAAGTTCCCATGATCGTGTATAAGTGATCATCTAGGTCTTGGCGAACATAGGGGTCTTGATTTCGATAGGACGCTAAGAAAGCCTCATCGGGATTGGATTTCCAACCTGGTAAGCGATCTATTTTGTTTGCCGCCACAAGGAATGGAGTTTTTCTCGCCTTCAAAATGTCAATACACTCACGCGTCTGAGCCTCAAATCCCCTTAAAACGTCAATCACAAGAATCGCAATATCTGCCACCGCACCGCCTCTTTTTCTCAAGTTGGCGAAGGCTTCGTGACCCGGAGTATCAATTACAAGCAGTCCAGGAATTCGCACCCTTTTTCTTAATCCTTTCAGAAGCGGACCACATATCTTGGTAAGGGTCTTGACGGGAAAGAAACTTGCACCGATGTGTTGGGTTATGCCTCCCACTTCACGAGCTTGAACACTGCTTCTCCTGATTTTATCTAACAAAAGCGTTTTTCCAGTGTCGATTGGCACCCAGCAAGGTCTACTTAGCTGAGTTATGCCCGAGCACACAGACTATGGGTTGTCGAACAGGCAATTCAGAACCCCTCCTTGCCTAAAAATATGAAATGGTCTTTTTAACTTTGCTCTTGACTTCTAACTTCTCGATTTACACCTTAAGAGAAAGACAATTATTGACTTCCTTCATTCGTCAAATTGATTGTCAACTAGTTCTCTTCTCTCTGCGTACGGAATCCCAAGAATGTCAAGAAAATTTGAATTCAACCAATTCGTGTGTGTACACGAGTATAGATCTCACCAACTATATTGAGGGTAGGAGTCCATAGAGTGTCCCCACCAGATTTTTCTCCGTATCTTCAAATAAGTCTCTGAACCAGATTTATCAATTATCGCTACATCAGCCTTCCTTAAATTCTTCGATCTCTTTTTCCTTCCCTGTGAAATAGTTGGCATATCTTCTTCGTAATATGAATACGCTTAAAACAGCGGCTACGATTAAAGGGATCCCGATAATAATAGCAACTATGAGGCCAGCGTAAGAGAATTCTGGGTTGATGAGAATCTGAGAAGTTTCATAAAACATGGTGTATGACCAAGCAAATACAACTACCGCGACGAGGGTACGCCATAATCGAAGGTCTCGTTCAAAGAACCAGCGAATCGTTCTACCCGAAAGTATAACACAAATCCCAATAACTATCAGAAGTATCGAGCTTGAGAGAAACTCTCCAATAAGCCTTGGAAGCGAGGCGAACAATTGGCTAGAATCTATTATAGATAGCGCGTCGGCAACGGCTGTTCCTCCCAGATAAGCGCCCACTAGAATCAATAGGACTCCTGCAACGGCAGAAAAGCCTGCTATTTGCACAGTATACGGAGGGGGCGAATATTCTCTGACCCATTTGTAAATATTTAGGGCTGCTCTGTCGAGTCTAAATCCTCTTACAAAAAGGAATGAGCCAAAAACGATTAGTAGAGCTATTCCGGCATGTTCGAGATAGTTGAGTACCCATAATATGCCTAGAATGATAAAAAGGATTCCAGGTAGACCTAACAAGATTCGAGAATAACGGGGGTTTTCCGTAAGGGTTTTTAAATATCGAGTGAAAACGGCAGCTGTTTCTTCAATGGATTTGCTATGCTTCATCACAATTCTTCGAACCGAGGTTACTGGCACTCTGGATTCAATCAGTGGCAAAATGGCTTCATCAGTGTAACCATCAGTAACAAGTATGACGTCAGTCGCTGGAAATCCGTTTAGAACTTCGGTGAGTTTGGCCACAAGTTGGCGGTCTGCTCCTACTCCACCCAGATCAGAGCCAGCTATAGTCGCGACCTCATACTCTTCTTGTTGTTCTTTGGATCCTTTCTTTAGATTATCATAAATTCTAACCGCTTCGAACATGGCATTTGCATCAGGTTCTTCGGGGTCTCGTAGAGCAAGACTTGCAGCCGCGTTTATGTTTTCTTTCCTTCCAAGGATAGGCGTCTTTATTCCTGCTTTCATGCCGAGGTCATCATCTCTGTCTACGCAGAGAACGAGGGTGCGTTCCGGTTTCTTCGCTAATTTCGGCATGATTGTACCTCTGGTTGTTAGTTAATTGCTGCTCACTTTATTTTTGTCTTTGTTTCCTCTTTAAGGTTATCATATTAATCACGACAAAATATTAAGTGTTTAATGTTGTGGTAATCGTTATTTTGTATTCATTTAACATCCATGGTTATCTGTCTCGCTATTTGAAAGAAAGAAAGCTGGAAGCGTAAGGTAAAATTACTTTT
>CAYFWY010000033.1:0-14329 GCA_964346895.1 uncultured Candidatus Bathyarchaeia archaeon
TCGCAGACGAATATGGATCATGCGAATATTCTTTCGTCGTTCCAGTTGGGAAACCTGGAGTCTACACAGTTGTAGCCTACAGCCTAGCAGAAGGTGACGGATTAGTAGTCGGTGAAGCGCTGGCATCGGCTTCCCTTACAATAGTTGAGGGCGATCTGTTGGTGAACATCAAAGATGAGATAGACACTATCGTGATACCGGATCTAGATACAATAAAGGCCAACTTAACTAACATTGACGCCAAGATAGTCAGCCTCAATGGAACGGTGGCTACCATAGAAACAAACTTGGGAGAAATTGAAGCTGATTTGAAAGATATCAATGCCAAACTGGTTAGCATCGACGGAAATGTTGCAACAATAGAAACCGACATAGGAACAATAGAGACAGACATTGGAGCAATAGAATCAGATGTCAGCGACGTAAAAGGCGAGGTGGTTCCAACAGGATACGAATTTGGCTTGCTCGCCACAATATTAGCACTAATTGCGGCTGTAGGAGCATGGCTTTCAGTAATTGTAGCTAGAAAGAAAACGCAGATTCCAAGACAGATTGTGACACCGACAAAGCCGAAATCAATGACGCCGACAAAGCCGAAATCGAAGAAGACTTAAAACTTCCTCTCTTTTTTTATCTTAGCTGAATGCATGCATTAATGATTAACATTCAAAAGAATGATTGAAAGCTGAAATATAGAAGAGTGACGGCTAGGCGCGCATGCCCCCAAAAAGAAAGGGTTTTAAATCACGCTTGCAGCTCATTTGCTGATTCGTCATGTCCAATCGTCTGCAATCTTTATTAACAGTCTCCAGATCTGAATTCCTATTGCCCAATCTTGGTTCTCTAATAATGGGGCTTGCTTGGGGGGCGAGTCCTCCTTTAAGTCTGATCAACGCAATCGTCTTTGTACTTCTCTCCTTTTCCATTATAAACCTCAGTTCTGCAATAGGAGCTCAAGTAAATACCCTTTCGGATTATGAACTGGATTTGAAAGATAAACGCAAGAGACAACTTGTTCAAGCATTTGATTCTTTTGGACGAAAGCAACTGAGAATAGTGTTGTTAATCGAGTTTGTTTTGACCTTGGCTTTGGTTTCTCTGTTTATGTTTATTCAAGAAAAACCCATCCTATTGGTATTATGGATCGTTGGAATTTCTTTAGGATACGCCTACTCTGCTCCACCGTTAAGGTTGAAATCAAGATCTTGGATAGCACCAATTTCGCTCATTCTTGTCTTGGCTGTCTTTCCGGTGCTATTTGCTTATTACACCTTCACCTTTGAAATTAACACCTTTTTCCTAATTTCCCTTACTGGACTCGCCCTGACAGTTTACGCCGTAATAATACCAACAGAAATCCGAGACTACTTCAGCGACAAAAAAATGAACATTGAAACAATGACAGTTCGTCTTGGGCTTGCTAGGGCTTCATTGCTAGGGATTCTATTGTTGTCCATAGGGGCAATACTCATCGGAACAGCCTTCTTTCTCGAGTGGGCTTACAGTGAGAACCCGTGGTTGAGTGTCTTCTTACTCGCCATACCAGTGGTTGTTCTCTTTGTTCTAGGAAAATTCAAGAAACTCCATCTTCTCTCCAAAGAATATGCATCCTCGAAGAAACAAAATCCAGTAGGAGAAGAAATTGTTAGTTTGTCTGCACATAATCCACAGTGGATAATGCTGGTTACCCAAACCTACAGCATACTATCGATAATTCTGCTGACAACCAAATTTTTACTTTAACAATGGATATGCGTACACCTAAAAGCCGCATGAAATGAAGTTAACAATTTTAGATGATATGCCCTGGCATGCATCCAGGCTTAACGGTTTTTTGTGCCCGAAAATGTCATGTGCGAGCTATACTCATGTGTGTGGGTTTAAAATTTAACAACTAAACCCAAATGCACACATTAACAACAGACTAGTATATAGCGGATCGTGACTCGCGCCTATTTTAACTCTGTACGCATCTCTAGACAAAAAGTGAAAGAAGAAAACGAGAAGAAGGAAAAAGGACAGGAGCGTAATATTCAGAATAGAATTTGGGACGAAAATTATGCGCTTGATTTTTCAACTCTTGGTTTTACTCAATTTGTTATTCAAGTCGTTTGGATATGAGTATGCCGAGGGCTAAGCAGGTGAGAGCGACAACAAAGGTTTCGTGGTGGATGTCGTTTAAACTAAACCATGTTTGCCAATAGATGAATTGATGGAGAGCGACTAGAAAGGCGGATATTAAGAGGATAATGACAACAAGGTTTCTGTTCATTCTTCTCCCCTGCAGAGATGGTGTGTAGTTTGTGTTAATGTTTCATGTGCAATTTATTGTTTTTTAGCACGTAGTCTCTATTTGTAGGCAGTTTTGCATATAGATCTGTTGTTGCAAGGACTATGGCATGCATGGAATATTGCTAATTTATGGATACCGTATCTCAGGATGGGTACAACCAAGCAACTGGCTTTCCTGGCGACTTCCAAAGCAAAATGATCTGCTTTAGGACTGTCGGCAAAAAAAGAGAAAGATGATCGTTATGTTCGTCAACACATCCGACAGAAATATTGAGCCTTTCCATTCATCAGAAAAGTGAGACTCAAAATATGAATTCTACGGGATAACAAAGGATTTAAGAAACCGAACCAGTATTTACCAAGGCACGCTAATGCCTGCGTTCAAGCGAGCAAAGAGAAGAAACAGAGCAAGGTCACCGCGATACAGCTATCACCTCCTCTGCCATACTCCTTGCGGTGAAAGCAGTCTTCTTGCTTACAGCTTAGAGAGCTAGAAGGGGGATTAAAAGAGATTCTCGCGCGAAGATTTCAGAGGAACTAGAAATGGGTCGCGCCCCTAATGGGAGTTAGTAGTTGTGGAATATGTATGAGTGAAGCCTTTTCAGCTGGTTTAGGAATGGCTTTAGGGCTGGTTATGAGTCAACATATGCTCCAGGCCATGAGACCACAAGAAAAACCTGTAGTTAAGAGAGTTCTAGTATGCCATAAATGTGCCGTACAAAATCCCATCGATTACAGATTCTGTGGCAATTGCGGGCAAAGTCTTTATCCCCCTCCACAAATTGCCTGCCAAAAATGTGGTTCAAGAATGCCCGTTACTATGAGGTTTTGTGGAAACTGCGGATCTGAAATAAATAAAACTAAATGAAGAGGATGTGAAATTCGTTAATGAAGAACAAAACGTGGGCATATTGGTTAGGGTTAATTATTCTAGCCTTTTCTTCACTGGTTATTTTTGCGGTAATATGGTTTAATGCCGTTCTTGACAAGTACAAGCCTCCAATTGAATTTCAAGTCCCCTTCATCGTGGGCGCCGTAGTCTTTTTCATTATCGGAGTCTACATGATGAAGTCGAAACAATAAGAGAAGGTAAATTAAAAGTCACATTTCCTAGTCGTTTTCGAGATGGCGTCGTTGTAGAATACTCGCATGCATCTGGCAAGTATTCTTTTTTTCAGCCGCACTTCGTGGACAGTGTGGCAGCCGCTTTTTCTCTTAGGCGCACTAGCGTGTAGCCGATGATCTCCTCATGAGAGATCTGGATAGTAGTCGAGCTATCCTCAAGGGCTCTGGAACTGCTCCTTGGAAGGTGAACTTGTTCAATAGTCTTGAAGTCTCCTCTTTGCTTATGTTTAATGATCGGACATAGATTGTGTGACCTGTGTGGAGAGTTAGAGGGATTCTTGATCCATTCCTTTTATAGACTTCAGTTCTCTGCTGCCAATCCTCAGGAAAGTTCTCTTTAAAGAATTTTTCAAGACCCTTTGAGTCTCTGTAGGTAACGCAGATCAGAGGCAACCCGACTGCGTCGATTAGATGGTTGAGGTCGATGACGTTGTACCAACTGATGACACAGCCGTTTAAGAGTAAAATGTTAATGTCGTGGCGGTCTAAAGCCTCGTACATCTCAACGATTTTTTCTGTGGCATCCATGCCTCCAACCTTCACTTCAGAGAAGGTGAAGCCGTCTATGATCATGTCAGCCCGCAATACGACTCCTGCTAGGGTTGAAAATTTGCTGGTGCCTTTCCTGAAGCTTTCGGAGATTCCTAATGCTCTAACCCCTTTCTTATGAACGTGGACAGGCAAGGCTATATCCCAAATGTTTTATGCTAATCATACGCCGCATAAATCCCGAACATGTTTGTTCACGAATTTACAGTTGTTTGGCCACAATGTCATTTCGGACTCTGTTTATGGTTCTTTCTTGCACACCTATTTTACGAAGCAAGTTTATTACGTCCTGCCAATCTACTAGTTTTCCACACTTCAAGCAAACCTTAACCTTTGCGGAGCGCGGTGAGAGTGTCTCTTCTTTACAGTCAGGACACACGAATGCCATTCAAAACCCAGAATAATAGAGAGGTTGGCAAGTATATAAATTCTTTAACTGAACGCTTGAAATGCATGTGCGTAGGTCCGGGGCTCCACTTTGTGGTTAGACGTAGAATGGTTCCGGTCTTTCTTCTTTTTTCTTTCTAACCTTCTTTTTGGGTCTTAAACCTTTCTTGGCTCCTAGCTTGGTGGCTTCTAGGTCGTATTCTATGAAGGATCGGGTGAAGTTAGAGAGTTCTTTATTCATCTCTTCTAGCTCCTCTTTTGTGAATCTTGTCATGATGTCGGGGTTATTTACCCATTGAATCCAGCCAAGAAGGCTCCGCTGTAACGCGCTCAACACGAAACGTAGGGATCTCACCAGCTCGAGGCGGTCCCTTTCCTTAGCTTCCTCTAAACGCTTTATGTGATCCAAAATTTTCTCAGAAGTTTTAATCCACACTTCACTCAAAAACACCGTCTCCCAAAGGTTATGGATGCGTCCATCGCTTATAGGTTCACCATATGATTTAATCTTTGCGCGCGTGCTTGGTCTTGTGAGAAACATGCGTACATATTGAAGAAATAGGAATGTTGAGGAAGTAGGAATAAACGATTTAGTTCTCACAAATCCTTTTTTCATCATGGCACTATGCGCCGGGGAAAAGTGGTGCACCAAAATTGACTGCAACAAAGAACCTTGGCTTCAAAATCTTTTATAGAATAGTCTCCTGCTTCTTCCTATTTGCCATTGCAATTACGTTATTCGAAATCGTTTTTATTGTATCGGGGTTTCCAGAAATACATCTTTTCATAAATCCTTCAACGACATTTCTTGCCTCTGGAATACTTGCTTGTTTTTACACCTTCTATTTTACAGGAAAGGAACTTGAAGAGGAAAGGAACGGACAACTCGAAGTCCCCTAGCGCGCATGTCTTTTTGAGTTTCTTATTCACTATCCACTAATTTTTGCATCTTTTGGTTCTCAAGTTGTTCGGCTTGGATGTCGATAAGTTAGAAATGGATTTTTTCAGTCATCTTTTGATATGTATCGAAACGTGAAATAATTGATATATTAAGAGATGAGAGAGAGTATTTTGTGCACATGCATGGAATGAATTGAGGGTTTAAATGTCATCTAAAAGACTCTCAAGAAAAGAGTTTGAAACGTATCTACATGCCATGTTGGACAGTAGTGGTCCCAAGGTGAAATATCAAAATCCTGATGCTTGGAGAGGTTACGACCTACTGAAATGAAAGGGTCATAAGCATAAAACTATCCGGGGTTCCTTCTGATAAGAATGAAAGCAGAGCAAAGCAAAGTAACTCGAGTGGTAATAATAATAGAAGATTCATAACGGATTTAATGGACTATTTGTATTTTTTGTCCTAGAGGTTTGGTATTGTTCCAGACTCCAGAAGGCCAAAAGAGGATAGGCGAAAGAAAGATTATCGTTTACAAGCCTAATATTGATCCCACTAAATTAGGACGAGTCTTAGAGAAAATGAAGGTTGAATTGTTTGTCACGCGCTTTTCAAAGCCTAAACCTGAAGAAATTCAGATTGTCTCAATTGACAGGTACTACAAGCCATACTTTCTCGTTGACGGAAAATACAGCGCCGACTACCAGAAGAAAAGAGTCCTCAGCTTTGATGTTGACAATAAAACCAAAGAAGTAAAAATTTTGAAAGAAATACTAAATCCTGAAATAGTAGTTGGCCCTGATGAGAGAACCCGCAAAGTAATCAAAATTGAAGCTGAAGAATCATTCACCTACGAGGACAAGTTCTTCATCGTTTTTGACGAGAATGGCCGCGAAATTCCGATTGATGAGGTACCCACTGCTCCCTCTGAAGATAAACCCCAAGAAATACTGAAAGAGTTCTACAAAAAAGCAAAGACAGAGACTTCTCATCGTAGGGTAATCGAGATGGTGAAGATTAATATTGCTCAAAGGGCTCCTGCTGGAGAAGAATTCAAAAACAAGGATCTTCAACTCTTCGAGGAGACTGTGATCTACAGCCCCGTCTTTGAAATTCTATTTCGTAACATGAAATCTGGCGAGGAGAGAATTGTTAAGATCGACGGTGTCACTGGCGCTCCTGAAAAGGAAGGATAAAAAATGCTAGACAAATCGCTACCCGGAAAGAGGCGTCTCAGCCGTCTCTTGCCAAACCTGCCGGGCTTAATACTTACAACCTTGGGCGCCGTTACTCTAGCTTGGGTCGGCCAACTAACTTTGCATGACATAACTGTGTGGGGCAAAGACATCGGCCGCATATTCTTCAGTTCCAGAACAGCCGAGCATATGTTCCCCACCCTAGGAGTAGACATGCGAGTAATACACTATTTTATGTTGGGCTTAGGACTATTTCTTTCAGGCACACTCTTCTTTCTTCGAAGACGTTGGAAGAAGCCCAAACTAATTCGCAAACCTCCCTTGCCAAGGGAACCACAAAAAAACAAAAAAGAAGAGAAAACTGCTAAAACAGATGCCAAGAGAGAAGATGTACCCGTGCTTGAAAAAGAAATTTTTTCAGGGTGCCTTAATCATTTCGGATACCTTGCGGTTCGCCCCAAGGATACGCCTATACCTAACGAGTGCATCATCTGCCAAAGACTAGGGGACTGCATGGTGGCGACAATCCGCGCCAACTAAAGAGAAGAAGAACATTAAGATCTTGCTGTAAATACCACAACCAATCTAATTTAGTGAATTAGGCAAACCAGAATTCAAGCATGGATGCGCGCGAATTTTAGCAATGGTTTCATTTTTTGTTCAACAATTTGAACGGTGTGTTCAAAAGCATTGTATTAAATGATGCGGTTACGTTGGTGTAGCAGCAGTGTTAGGTGTTTGCTATGGAAACTGGAAAGGTTGGTATTTACGCGGTTGCCGGTGTTACTCTTGCAGTTCTAATAGTTTCGGGGTTGTACTTGTCTGGGCTTCAATTTCCTGGCTTTGCCACCCAGAGGGGTAATCTTGTTGTTTTGTTGACAGATGCCCCAGTGGATATAGACCACTTGAACATTACAATCGACAGTTTGTCCGTTAAACTTGAAAACGCATCTTGGATAGAGCTGCCCTTTGTCGAAGGTAAAACAGAAGTCTACTTCGATCTTCTGGCATTGTATAATGTGACAATGGAATTATCTGATGCGGAAGTACCTGTTGGAAACTACACTAAGATGCGAATGACCGTAAAAACTGCAAATGCAACCTTTGCAACTGGTGAAACGGTGGATCTTATTGTTCCGCCAGGACATATTGATGTCATAATCAAATTTGAAGTGGAATCTGATGATGTAACAGTTGTGTTAGTTGATATGCAGGCCGATTGGGTAGCAATCAGCAATAGTAACCGTTTGCGACCGGTACTCAAGGCTTCAATAGCCTAGTTGGCTTCAACATCCTTTTCTTTTTTTCTGATTCAAAATCGTTACGGCTTGTAGCGCCAAACCCTGATTGTTTCAAACCAGAGAATTGAGGAGCCTAACAATCCGAAAATGAATCCGAAGATGCTGTAGAAATTGACTTCCTTGAGTTGTGTAAGGTAGAAAACGAAAAGTGTTGTGAGCATTGTTGCGTACAGAACATTTCGGGGGACAAGGAAACCCTTGAATCTTAAAAACTGTTTCAGAATCCCCACCTCAACGATTTTAGTTAAATGATATTCACCTGAAACATTTTCAACTAAACCCAACTCACCAAGTTTGTCTAGGTGATAAACAGCTAAGCCAGGACTTGAAAACCCAAGCTTTCTTTGAACTTCTCTTGGACCCCTAGAACCCTTTGATGACTCTAATAAGCACCAGTAGACACGCAGAGTATTTCCTTTCAAATAACTAGCAACACGTTTGTCATCCATCTGAAAGCTTTCCTATAAATCTCGTCATTTCACTCATTACTTAGGGCATACATGCATGCATGTTGCAGTCAATTTTGGTGCACCACTTTTCCCCGGCGCATAGTGCCATGATGAAAAAAGGATTTGTGAGAACTAAATCGTTTATTCCTACTTCCTCAACATTCCTATTTCTTCAATATGCACGTGCAAATACAGAAACAATTAGATCAGATTTCTGCATTCCAACAGATTTTTGCAGGTTGTGCATTCATGAGGGACAGCTACGTCATCTGGGAGGCTTCTCAAGTATCCGAGAGGATGAGAGCACTTTGGGGAATCTTCTTCCTTCTTTGCAGCAGGTTTTGTTGATTTCTTCTGTTTCTGAGGCGTGCCGGAAACGCATTCTACTGCTTTTTTACACATTAGGCATGTTTTTGGCATAATGGTTTTTTTGGGTTGAGTTGCATAGTATCCGAGGTGATGAGGACATTTGTGGGTTTGAAGGAGTAGAACAGAGCCGAAGAGAAGTGTCGACCCTATCAGAAAATAGTGTATTACTCGCATGTCTACTCCTAGGGTGGGGAACATGTACTCGGCTGTTCTGGAACTGAAGAATATGCGGCTAATGTCTTTGCCCCACACAGTTATGTCATGCCATGCTAAGTGGCCGACCCAAGCGAGAATAAATGATCCTAGAGCTGCCGTGAACCAGCTGCCCTTCTTCAACTTTGACGTTTTTGACTTCTCCCGAATATATTGTGTCGTGCGAGTTAATATATCGCTTATTATATTCTGCAATATATTCAAAAATCCGATATATCTCCTGCGTGCGTAGTTATCTAGTGCACCATAGTCTCATTATATGTGTAGCAATTTTCTGGTTATAGGCTGCCCTTTTTTACTCTGCTCATGCGATATCAAGTCTCGATGTTCGAAATTATCTTTGTTTATGGTTGCTGAGAAATGTTTTTTATTTTTATTTTTTGCAGGGCGTACAGGTCCCTTTATTTTGATCCTAACAGGCTTTTTTGTTTTTCGTATGCTCTTAGGAGTGGTTCTGGTTCTTTTGTTTTGGCATGCTTTGTTTGTCTTGTTATTTTGTTTTTTGTTTCAGATGTGGGAGAATGTTTGCTTTCGTTGAGTGTTTGTTTTTGGTGAATCTGTTCGTGTGAGTTTCAGCTTGAAAGATTCTACTTTGTGCAACTGCGCGCGCGTTAAAACCAGAAAAAGGGAGGATGGGTGCAATCTTCTGTTACTGTTGGGTAACAGTCACATATAGTTAATAACTCCAGCATCGTTGGAAGTAATGAACTGGAGGTTTCGATGGTTATGCAAAGAAGTCATTTTGAAATACTTGCTGAGATCCTTCAGACAGCGAAGGATGGAGCAAAACAGACCCGCATCATGGTCAACTGTAACCTTCACCATCGGCAGACTAGACGTCTCGTCTCCTATCTGCTGGAAACTGGACTTCTTAGAATAGGGGATTCTTATCATACGACTGAGAAGGGCCTTAGATTCCTTGGAGCTTATCAAGCCTTGAAGCTTCTCTTGGATGCAAAGAGTTAGGTATGTTGAAAAAGAGGGGGAGGTTAGGGGCTTTTCGGGATGCTATTGCTGTTGATGTGGAGTCGGGTCAACCCCATATTTGTAAGTTTGCGGCAGATATGATTGAGTGATTCTTCGGTGCCATTCAAGAGGCTGTGGCCTTCATGTGTGAGAGAGTAGACTCTTCTGGGTCGTTCTTTTTTTAGGTTCCATTGGCTCTTTATGTAGCCTTTTTCTTCTAGTTCGCTGAGAAAGGGGTATATGGTGCTGGGGCCGAAATAGACTCCAAAGTTTTTGCGGATGTTTGTGATAATTTGGTATCCATGCATGGGGTTCGCTTTCAAGAATTGTAGGATGACCAGATCCAGAAGCCCCCGCATGAGTTTGATCTGGGTCTTCTTTAGTTCTTGGTTCAATTTTTTCGCCTCATGTTTTTTTGTTGAACAGTTTAGCCGTTCTGCATGGATACAATATGTCTTTTTTTAGACATATTGAGCATCAAGTCATATTATACGCTAAACCTCGATAAAAAGGTTCATGTGACCGGAAGAAATAAAGAAGCATACTCAAGCATACCAAACCAAGGTAAAAACCCATCATGCAAGGCAGGCAGCCAAAGGTAATCCTCAACCCGTACCTCCAGAAAATATTTTGTTCAACACACAGCCAGAAACTTATTCAAATTTATGGGGAACCTGGTTCTGAATTGAGGAGCGCGCGCATGAAGTTTTTATACTTGCGAATACTAAACAGGAATGCGAAACATGCAGTATCATTTGATCATTCAACCTTTCTATCGTGACTACGATTTTGTTGAGGATATTTGTAGGAATTCCAAATCACTATATAAAATAGTGAAAGTTGAAATATTGCCTAAAATAATGTTGCCAAAAGATTTACTTCTAAGCCCAAAAAGTCATTTAGCCAAATTCTTTATGAGAAAAAGAAAGATGATCTATCTCGACGATCTGCTTGGAGAGCTGAAAAAACATTTTACTTATGACTCGAAAAAGATCATTCTTTCCATTTTGCCTCATTATATCCTTGGTTTCGGTGATGATTTGGTGGGCTTAACACCTGAGTCTAACTTGTCAATAGTCTCAACTTACGGTGTGAATGAGAGGCACTTCTCTGAGGCTTGCGTAGGAATCAGTCTCCATGAAATTGGACATAGCCTTGGGTTGAGGCATTGCAAAAGTGAAGGTTGTTTAATGAAAGCACCTTGCAAACCTAAGAATTTCTATAATGGTGTTTATCGGCTTTGCAAAGAACATGAAAACAAAATGATGCATATTGAAACGCGAAAATAGCGGGCGCGAATTGGAAAAGTAAAATTTTTACTTGAAAAACAATCTAAAAGTAACTCTGAAATTGCGAATGTAAGCTATGGATACTCGCATCTGTTTTTGGAAAAATATAAAAATTTTCCGCAAGTATTTTTGACCCTACCAAGAAAGGGCGCGCGCAATTAGCCGTTATAATTATTATGTATAATAGAAATAAGGGAACACTGGAAAGATATTTTTCCATGAAATTTGATTAAATGGAAGAGGGTAACATGGCAAAGGAAAAGAGACGTAGAAAGAAAAAACCAAACACAGATGTTGAGGAGATTTTGAAGCAGTTGCCTCCTCCACCCCTAGAACACGCTTACGAGTTGAAGATGGAAAAACAGCTTAAACGCATGCTTGAGAAGAAAGAAGAGAAGGCTAAATAGCACCGTGTAAGAACAAACTCCCAATATTGTGCTGGTATTCCAAAAAAAGAAAAAGGCGCGCGCACAAAGGGGCAGGTATACTCTCAATCAGTATCTGTCCTTCACAACTTTTTTAGCTTCACAGCTGAACCGAAAAAGTGAAAGTCTAAATGTGGTGAGAAAAAAATGTGTAAAAAACGACTGCTAATCGCGTTGCTGACGCTTCTATCTTTGATGGCTATTCCCCTTGCGGCGCAAGCCGCAACAATTACTGCATGCACCTTTGACAGGGACACGTATGAGCAAGGAGAAACAGGATATATCAAAGTTACAATATTCAATGATGCCGACAGCGAGATTAGAGTGACTGAACTAACCGCTACAATCAACTATTACTACACCGACGGGACCATCTACCTGCAGAAGTTCTTTACCGATGCGACCCTACCAGTTGAGATTGAAGAGGGAAACTCAAGCACCTTCCACATTCCCCTTAGCCTGCCGACCAACATTGCTTCAGGCTACACGAATGTTGACGTAAGAACAAGAACCCAAACGTGGAGTAATATTCTGCAAAGGTGGATGGAATCAGGCCAACCAACTTACCAACCAACACTCTTCATAGAGTCACCCTACAAAGAACAGCTGGAGGAACAGGTCACGATCAACGAACAATTAGAAGACCAATTGGATGAGCAACAGACTGTCAACCAACAATTGGAGGAGCAACTAGAAGAGCAAATGGTATCCAACAAGAATGTTACAAACATGATGTACTTCCTCGGAGTCACTACGATGGTTTTTGCGGCGATGATGACGTTTCTCTTCATTCTCAACAGAAGAATGAGAGTCCCAACACAATCCACACCCTAAACGCGCACGCACAAAAGCTACGCATCTAGTCTCCAACTGCAAAGTTACCTAGAGGAATCTCAAACTCTTATTCATCGTGCGCGCGCAATTTTTAGATTCTTATTATTTTATTTCTTTTTATGTGCGCCACGGTTTCTTTATGTTTCATCTTCCCTTTCTTTTTTCTTCTTTTTTCTAGCGTAGAATTTAACAATGTATTCAGAGATTGATGGAGGCACTTCATCTTCCAATTCGCAAACCTTCTTTTACATCAAGGCGTATTTTTAGGCTTAGAATGCTTGCAGAAAGGGCGTTTCGTCAATAATAAACTTTTATGCGTGCGCCCGCGCCTTCCGTATACAATCGGTGACATTGCTGTTTATCTGTGTTGGTGTTTTTTATAGATCCCCTCCCCCCCTTTTTCAACATTCATCGCCCTATATGATGCAAATACGATCATTGGCTTTTGGAAAATTGGCACAAGTTTTTTCATGATGCGCGCGCACTTAAATATTATATTCGCGTTGAATGCATGTGTGGTATGCATGAGACGAAGGTAAAAAAATGGGTAAGTCGAAGCTTTGTCTGCTTTGTTGTAATGTTCTAGAAAGGGAAATTCAGAAACTTGTTGAAGAAGATTCTTTGAATGTTAAAACTTATTACCTTGACATGTCCCTTCACATGGACTATGGTCTTTTAGAATCTAGTTTAAAGCAAGCTGTTAAAAAAAACTTATTGCGATACAGCAAAGACGTTGTCGCAGTCTACGGTGATCTCTGTATCGGACCTGGGAATAAAATGAGAAAGTTAATGGATAGGTATGGCGTCGTTAAAATTGATGCCTTGAACTGCATTGATTGCTTACTGGGCGGTAAAGGAAAACTTCTTGAAATTGATCCGGACCAAGAATGTCTTTTTTTGAGCCCAGGTTGGATCAGATACTTTGATCGCTTAAAGAAACTGGCGATTCAAGAGGGGTATAGAGAGGCGTTTGAGAAGATGTTCACCGGGATTAAAGGAATTATTCTTTTGGATTCCCTTGGTGATCTGGACAAATATGAAAAGCAGATAAACGAGTTCCGAAATCTCAGTGGGTTACCCATATTGAAAAGAAAGGAAATTGGATTGGAGGGTCTTAGACAAAACGTAATGGAAGCTTTAAGAAGACACGAGAAAGAAACGCACTAGAATACGCATGTACGTAGTTGCGCGTGCACATTAAATAGCAATCAATTCTTCTACAAATTTTCTTGCTTCATATAGTTTCAAGTCTGCAAGTGTATCCAATGTAGGTATTCCTTCAATACCCCACCCTCTTAACTTGTAAAACTCATCTAACATGGGTTCAAGATTCACTACTCTATTTTTTGAATGTCCCTCTATGAGTGGTGTTTCAAGCAACCTATTCGGCAATGTATCCTCTTTCCTATCAAATCCCTCTCTTACATTGAATACTCTTTCTAGACTACATATCCTCTCTCCAGTAGTTATTATTCTATGACCAGTGAACATTTCTCCTGTCACAGCCTCTAATAAATCTGCATAAATATCTGGATTCAACGCAAGCTGAGAAAATTTACACAAGATCATCGAATCAATTGCTGCAGAGATATTTTGGAATAATATTGTTAGTTCCGGTTTACCCTCTATTCTAAACCTATCTACTAAACAAGGTGCACCCAAAACTTCAAAAGAAGTTGTATAAGCACGAAGATGACATGCCCCCCTACTAGATGTAGCATAAGCAAGTCCCATTCCCTGAAGTCCTCTTGGATCGTATGCGGGCATTTCCAATTTTTTAACACTCATCGATAATTCTTCATGCCCATATTTTTTAGCAAAACGGTATGAGCCGCATGACAAGTCTTCACCGATTCCTTCTTTTTGTGCTATTTTTTTGACTAAGCCAATTACTTTTTTTCCATCGCCAAACCTTATTTTTCTATGTATAAATCCCTTCTCAGAAAGTTCCATAGCACAGGCGATGGTACTGCCAGTAGATATCGTGTCTAACCCAAGCTCATTACATAACTAATTTGCTTCTGTTATCGCTTCTA
>CAYFWY010000034.1:0-14077 GCA_964346895.1 uncultured Candidatus Bathyarchaeia archaeon
CGGATTTGAATTCACCGTTGTTTATTCCCTCATCTATCAATTCACGTACGAAAGCGTGGATTGTGTTGTAGCGGTTTTTCATGTCGAACTTCAGAGATTTTATCCTTGAGGCTGCTATCATGAATTCTATCTGCATCCTACCAACCTCGCTGGGGCAATCACAAGAATTAACCATTGTTAAATCAAGCACTTTCCTTAGCTTTTCGACGGCCGTGTCTTCTGAGGCGAAGCTACCTTTTAGTTGGTTCAACCCTAGCATGGTTTGTTTTTCAAGCAGGGAAAGGAACAACCGTTCTTTGCTTTTGAAGTGATTGTAGATTGCTCCTTTGCTTTGACCGCTCGCTTCAACTATATCGTTCATCGATGTTCCGTTGTAGCCTTTTTGGGCGAATAGTCTTTCTGCTGCACTCATAATTTTTTCATGAATTTCATTATAATCTTCTTGGGTTAGCCTAGGAGCCATTTTTTTGCCTCCAATTTACACTAATTAATACGACTGGTCAGTCTTATAAATATTGTGGTAAAACGACCAGTCGTTCTTAAAACCGTTTGGGCGCACGCGCGTTTCTACCTCCAGTCTATATGCTTTTAGGCGATTTAAAAAAGGCTTAAATTCTTCGACTGTTTTTCATCTGATTGTCATGTCACCTATTCGATTGAATGCCAGAGATGTTGAGCTTTTTTAGGTACACTTAAAGAAAAAATATGAAATGCAAGAAAATTACTGGAGCGTGGGATTTTTCAAGAACAATGTAAAAGAAAAAACAGTAGACCGCCAATCTATAAACTAATTCAAATATATCTTACAATTCACTCATACGTACAGGTAAAAACGATGAAAGTGCTTCTCGTCAATCCGCCACAGATATTCTATCCCGGATCAGAACCGCCAGCGGGTAATCTTCCCCTCGGTCTAATGTACGTAGCTGCGGTGCTGGACAAAGCCGGGTATAAAGTAGAACTTTTGGATGCCTTCTTGACTAATTTTTCCTTCAGGAAAATTGGTGACATAATAGAAGTTGGTATGCCTTATAGAAGGATTATGGATGAAATACGCAAGAGAAAGCCAGATATTGTAGGAATATCGAATCCCTTTTCATGTCAAGTAGAGAATTCGGTTAGAGTTGCAGATATTGTTAAAGAGATAGATCCGAGCATTTTAACAGTTGTAGGAGGTCCACATGTCACTGTAGTGCCAGTAGAATTCTTGAAAGAAGCGAAGAATTTCGATATTGCAGTAATTGGTGAAGGGGAATATACGATGCTTGATATTATTAGGTTCTTTGAAGGATACAAAAAGATAAGCGATGTTCAAGGAATCGCTTATCGCAATGAACAGACAGTGTTGCTAAATTCGCCAAGACCATTAATCAAGAATTTAGACGACCTCCCTTATCCGGCTTACCATTTAGTGGAGATGGAGCAATATCTTAACCCCAAAAAGATAGAGTATCGCAGCTTTAAGAATAGGGCAATATCCATGATAACCAGCAGGGGCTGCCCTTTTAACTGCAGCTTCTGTGCGGTTCATCTACACATGGGAAAAATATTCAGAGCGCACTCCGTAAATTATGTTGTAAACCACATAGAGTATGTGGTGAAAAAATATCGCGTTGAGACTATATTCTTTGAGGATGACAACCTTACGCTTGATCTAAAAAGGTTCGAGGCAATTTGCGACAAAATAATTGAAAAAGGCATCAAAGTTAATTGGGAAACCCCAAATGGGATAAGAGCCGACTATTTGACTTCAAATCTTCTAAAGAAAATGAAAAAGGCAGGATGCAAAAGTGTCTTCTTCGGCATCGAATCTGGCGACCAGTTCGTCTTGGATAATATTATCGATAAGAACCTCAGATTAAGGGATGTGATTAAAGTTGCTAGATTATGCAAGGAGATACGCCTAAAGACAGGAGCATTTTATATCATTGGATTTCCCGGTGAGAAAAAAGAAAATATGGAGAAGACTGTTGAACTCGCCCTTAGGCTCAAGAGGGAATTTGATGTTGGCATGCACCTGTTTTTTGCAACACCGTCATATGGCACGAGACTGTACGAAGAATGTAAGGAGAAAGGATATATCCAAGAGAACTTGACACCGCGCGCTCTCGCTGAGGTAAGACAACCTCGGGGAATGCCTTTAATAAAAACCGAAGACTTTTCGCCGATAGAGCTAAAAGAAATGGCTTCAAGGGCAGTTAGAACGTACAAGAGATTATCATTAATCAATTATGTTAAGAACCCTAAGAAAACATTAGAGACGGCACTGCGTCAACCAAAGATCATTATACATTTCATAAAGAATCTGCTATCTGTATGAGTACCATGAATTAGAAGATGGACTAGTTGGATTCAGCTGTCTATTGCTGTAATACTATTTCTGCTACGGATAGCTCTGATTATTTAATTTATGAAGTTTGGTGCTCGCGAAGCTTGGGATTTTCATAGCATATTCGATTCCATTTAATTATATACGCATCATGCGCGCGTAAATACATATTTTTATTCTTGAAAACTAATTCTTCTTGTAGTTCTTGATTTGGAGGGTTGTCACCAGTTGAAACGAATAGGCGTGGTTACAAGTGGTGGAGACGCGCCTGGAATGAACGCTGCTATTCGAGCAGTTGTCCGCATCGCTTATTCAAAGAATCTTCAAGTTTTGGGTTTCAAGAGAGGGTGGGAGGGCTTGATGACAAACACGTATGTGACATTGACCCCCCGCTCTGTTGGCGGAATACTACAATTAGGTGGCACTATTCTCAATACCTCAAGATCTCCACAGTTCAGAAGGAGGGAAGGGGTCAAGAAAGCAGGCGAAACTCTCGCCTTGAACAAAATTGATGGGCTGATAGTCATCGGTGGCAACGGCTCTTTTAAAGGAGCTCTGGAGTTAAGCAAAGAAACCGACACACTGATAATTGGGATTCCGGCGACAATTGATAATGATGTTTTCGGAACCGATGAAACGATAGGCTTTGACACAGCACTGAACACAGCAATAGATGAGATTGATAAAATCCGAGACACCGCTTTCTCCCACGAAAGAATATTCATAGTTGAGGTTATGGGACGGAAAAGAGGTTTTCTCGCGCTAACCGTGGGTCTGACTGTTGGAGCCGAAATAATTTTGGTTCCAGAAGTTAAACATGAAAAGTTGAACATTTTCAAAACGTTAAAGGAGAACAGTGCTAAAGGAAAGAAATCAGGCATTATTGTGGCAGCAGAAGGAATCGAAGATATCTCTAGGCTTGCAAAAGAAATCGAAGAGAATACAGGGGCAGAGGTTAGGCTTAGCATTTTGGGCTACGCCCAAAGAGGCGGCAACCCCACGGCGAGGAGCCGACTCTTAGCCAACTTGTTCGCAAACAAGGCGGTTGAGCTTCTGGTAGAAGGACAGGGAAACAGAATAGTTGGACTGAAAAAAGGGGAAATAACCAGCATCGAATTGGAGAAATCATGTAAAGCTGAAAGGCCTTTGGATCTAAAATTGTTGAAGCTGGCGAATATTCTGGCAATGTAAGGGTACAGGGTAGCGCGTACCACATTCAACGTACATTTTTATACTCAAAAGCCTTAAATATACCTTTGAAGTTTGTTGTAGAGCCTTAGGAGCTGCGTCTACATGGGGTATAGTGTTTGGCCATAAACCGTCGTTTACACAAGTGAAATTTGAAAATACTAATCAGCCGAGGCTAAGAAAATTTCCCTTCGAAAAGTCACCTCTTGAAATTTTCTCAAAATTCTACAAAAACTGTGAGAGTGCCTACATCCTTGAGTCGGTTGAGGGTCCGAGGAAACTATCGCAATATTCGTTTATAGGATTTAACCCCAGTCTAACCATCAAAGTAAAGAATGGAGATGTTGTAGCCCGCAACGAAAGAACTGGTCAAGAAAATAGAGAGAAAGTTAGCGATCCGTTACACATAATTGAAAGAATCGTTAAAGGCCGACGGCTTCCTAATAGAGAATCTAGATTTGTCGGCGGATTTGTAGGGCATATCTCTTATGATGCACTTCGTTACTGGGAAAGACTCCCTGACAAGGCAATCGATGACTTAAAATTCCCTGATGTTGAGGGAGGAGTCTTTGATGACGGTATTGTATTCGACCACAGGAAAAGACAAGCATTCTACTACTATTCAAACGAAAATCGTCTTGCCGAAATATATAGGATAATGAAAGAACCCAACGATTTTGAAAGCTTAACGTATGAGCAACCAAAAGTAAACATTACAAAAGAATACTTTGAGAAAGCAATAGAAGACGCAAAACAATACGTAGTCGCTGGCGATGTCTTTCAAGTTGTTCTTTCCAAACGCTACGACTTTCATATCAGAGGCGACCTAACAAAATTCTATCGTTCCCTTCGAAAGATAAATCCATCACCATACATGTATTTTCTGAAAGCAGGCGATCGACAAATCGTTGGATCCAGCCCCGAAATGCTCGTGAGAGTTGACAACAGGGTTGTAGAAACTTTTCCAATTGCTGGCACAAGACCTTGCGTGGCAAAGCCTAGCGAAAACAGACGATTAGCCAAGGAACTGCTGTCAGATCCAAAAGAATGCGCTGAGCATGTAATGCTTGTAGATCTAGGTAGAAATGACATTGGAAAAGTTTCGAAGTTTGGAAGCGTTCACGTTCCGGAATTTATGACGGTACATCGATACAGCCACGTACAACACATAGTTTCGCGAGTAGTAGGCACTCTTAGAGACGAGTGCAATTGCTTCCACGCATTGAGAGCCGTTTTCCCAGCTGGAACAGTTTCAGGAGCCCCCAAAGTTAGGGCAATGGAAATTATTGAAGAACTTGAGCCAACAAGAAGGGGCCCATATGCAGGGGCTGTTGGTTACTTCTCCTACAATGGTAACGCAGATTTCGCCATCACAATTAGAACTCTCGTTGCCAATAAAGACAAAGCCTACATTCAAGTGGGGGCGGGCATAGTAGCAGATTCCGTTCCGGAAAAGGAGTGGTTTGAAACCGAATATAAAGCCGAGGCCCTAATTAAAGCCCTGCAAACTTCAGGAGATGAGTCAGCTTGAAAGTTCTTGTTATCGACAATTATGACTCCTTCGTCTACAACCTAGTTCAATACATTGGGGAACTTGGAGGAGAAACCATTGTCCACAGAAACGACCAAGTGACTCTGAAACAGGCGATGAGCCTTAAACCCGACAGAATCGTAATTTCCCCTGGTCCAGGCACACCTGAAGAGACACGGTATTTCGGCGTCTGCTACTCCATCCTGCAACAAATGAGCTGCAAAATTCCTACATTAGGAGTTTGCCTTGGGCATCAGGGAATAATCCACACCTTCGGCGGAAAAATCGTGGCTGCAAAGAGACTGATGCACGGAAAAACTAGCTTAATAAAACATGATGGGGAAGGCGTTTTTAAGGGCGTCAAGAACCCTTTCACGGCGACACGCTATCACTCGCTCGTTGGAGACAGAAATTCCGTTTCTTCATGCCTCAAAATAACCGCCAAATCCATTGATGACGGAGAAATCATGGGCGTCCGCCATATTGCATACCCAATCGAAGGAGTACAGTTCCATCCAGAATCGATACTTTGCGAGGATGGAAAGCTGGTTATAAAGAACTTCCTTGAAGGCAGGTGATGAAATGTGATTAAAGAAGGTATACAGAAACTCATTGATGGAATCGATCTTACGTGTGAAGAATCACAGAAAATTATGAAAGAAATTATGTCTGGAAAAGCAACAAGCGCTCAAATAGCTGCGTTTTTAACAGCTTTGAGACTGAAAGGAGAGACGGTTAACGAGATTACCGCCTTCACTAAGGTTATGAAAGAATACTGTTGCCGCATTCATCCCCGCGTCGATGGGCGGCTTGTTGACACCTGCGGAACTGGTGGAGACAAAATAAAAACTTTCAACATCAGCACCACCGCAGCTTTTCTTGTTGCTGGCGCAGGGGTGGCGGTAGCCAAACATGGTAATCGATCAGTCACCAGCAAAAGTGGAAGTGCCGATATCTTGGAGAGGCTTGGCCTCAACCTTAACCTAAAACCCGATGCTGTGGAGAAGGCCGTTGAGAAAGTGGGAGTAGGATTCATGTTCGCCCCAGAATTCCATCCAGCCATGAAGTACGCCATTGGTCCAAGAAGAGAACTAGGTGTTAGAACTGTTTTCAACGTTCTCGGTCCTCTTACGAATCCGGCAGACGCCAACGCTCAACTACTTGGCGTTTACGATCGCAAATTAACAAAGCCATTAGCCCACGCTTTGAAGAAGCTTGGTTGTGAAGAAGCAATGGTCGTCCACGGTCTAGATGGTTTAGACGAGATATCTACCATCGGTAAAACAGTCATCTCATGGTTGAGAGAGAGCGAAGTCAAGACTGAAGAAACGGTTCCAAAAGATTTCGGCGCCAAATTGGCTAGACCTGAAGATGTGAAAGGAACCACTCCAAAAGAAAGTGCTGAAATCACCTTCAAAATATTAAACGGTCGCTATGATTTTGAAGATCCGAAAGTTGAAATAGTGCTGGTCAACGGAGCCGCAGGAATTATTGTGGGCGGAAAAGCTGAAGATTTTAGTTCCGGGATGGAGCTAGCTCGTGAATCAATTGACAGCGGTGCAGCCTACAAAAAATTGAAAGCATTAGTAAAGATCTCTAAAGGGAACCCATCAAAACTTGAGGAGCTTGAGCTAAAGTATGGCTGACTTTCTTGACTTGCTAGCGCGAGATGCAAAGGAAACGATCAATGAGGGTTACTACGAAGTTTCAGCCCAGACCCCAACTCTTTCTACTAGCTTGAAAAAAGCGATACTTGAAAGCAAAAGTATCCCAATCATCACCGAAATTAAAGCAGCCACTCCCTCCTTAGGTGTCATTAGAAAAAACTTTAACCCTGAGAAAATTGCAGGCGCCATGAAAAACGGTGGAGCCGTAGGAATATCAGTTCTAACTGAGCCAAAACATTTCAAAGGTTCTCTATTCGCCCTCACCAAAGTTCGGAAGGCAGTAAAACTTCCAATTCTCATGAAAGACATAATCCTCAGCCCAGAACAATTGGAAACCGCTGCTAAAATCGGCGCCAACACGGTTCTTTTGATAAAAGCCCTTTTTGAGAGAGGGTACTGTGAATATGCCCTTTGCGAAATGATTGCGCAAGCTCAATCAAAAAATCTTGAGGTTTTGTTAGAAACCCATAATGAGGAAGAGTTCCGTTCTGCACTTAAAAGTAATGCTGATCTAATCGGGATTAACAATCGAAGCCTTGAAACCTTAACAGTAGATCTTGGAGTAACAAAAAGAATTTTAGAAAATAATGATACCCACGGAAAAATTGTTGTAAGCGAGAGCGGAATAGAAACGCCTAGCGACCTTCGTCTCCTCCATGAATGTGGAGCTCACGCCTTCTTGATTGGATCAGCAATCATGAGGAGCGATGACATTGAAAAGAAGGTTAAGGAGTTTGTGACAGCTTCATGAGAAAAGTTAGGGTAAAAATCTGCGGAATAACTCGAAAAAAAGATTTGGATATCGTCGTAGCCGCTGGAGCGGACGCTGTTGGTTTCATTGTAGGCGTTCCTTCATCGCCAAGAAATCTGACTTTGGACCAGGCTGAGAGATTGCTAGAACAGGTGCCAGTCTTTGTTGACACCGTGGTTGTTACTATTCCAAAGAGCATCGACTCGCTTGTCAAAATTTATGACATATTGGAGCCTACAGCCATCCAAATCCATGGAGAAAGACCATTTGAAGCTTCGGCTATTCGCGAGAAGATACATGGCTTGCGGTTGATAAAAACTGTTTATGTGAAAACAGGTAATGTAAAGGCATCGGTTGTGGGGAATTCGAAATTTTTTGACGCGATTCTCCTAGACTCTTTTTCCAGCGGGCAACATGGTGGGACTGGCGTGATTCATGACTGGGAGTTAAGTAGCCAAATTAAACAGATTATCAAACCCACGCCGCTAATTCTCGCGGGAGGTTTGAATCCTGAAAACGTTAAAGAAGCAATTCTTACTGTCCAACCTTACGCTGTAGATGTTGCCAGTGGTGTTGAATTACAGCCAGCCATCAAGGATCCGAAGAAAGTTTTGGCGTTCATAGAAAACGCAAAGGAGATATCGATACCGGACGATTAAGCTGATGTCTAGTTAAAAATGGACAAGAGGAATTAGCTTTGAACAAAGGGAAGTATGGAAAGTATGGTGGGCAGTACGTGAATGAAATCTTGATGCCTGTTCTCATTGAGTTAGAGAGAGCTTTTGATAAGTACTATCCGACCGCTGAATTTCAAGAGCAGTTTAAAGGTTTATTAAGAGACTATGGGGGAAGACCAACCCCGCTCTATTATGCGAAGAATTTCAGCAAGCTTGTCGGATGCAAAGTTTACCTGAAGAGAGAAGACCTGCTGTGTGGCGGCTCGCACAAACTTAACAATGCTTTGGGACAAGCACTCTTAGCAAAGAAGATGGGAAAGACTCGTTTGATCACAGAAACTGCTGCCGGGCAACACGGTCTCGCCACTGTGATGGCTGGCAACGTATGTGGGTTGGAAACAGAGGTTTTCATGGGAGTGAAAGATATGGAAAGGCAAGCAAGCAATGTAAGAAGAATGAAATTGCTTGGAGCAAAGGTAGCGCCTGTCGAGTCTGGGGAAGGTGTCCTGAAGGATGCAGTTTCTGACACTTTAAGAAGGTGGACCGCCTGTTCACGTACCACTCATTATCTTATGGGATCAACAGTGGGACCCCATCCCTTTCCAGAGATTGTTGCAACTTTTCAGAGCGTAATTGGCATCGAAATCAAAGATCAGATACTTAAGAAAGAAGGAAGGCTACCGGATGCGGTGCTAGCATGCGGCAGCGGGGGAAGCAATGCTTTGGGGGCATTCAGATCCTTCCTCGACAACAAAATCATCAGACTTTACTTCGTTGAAGGAGGAGGGGAAAGTTTAGCTGCTGACAACAGCGCTGCTGCTTTTCAACTTGGCAAACCTGGGGTCCTCCACGGTGCCTTGATGCAAGTTCTTCAGGATGAAGATGGCCAAATAAAACCGTCCAAGACTAGAGCTGCTGGTTTGAACTATCCTGGGAGGGGTCCCGAAACATCTTATTTGTGCGAAACAGGGAGAGTGAAGGCTTGTTATGCTTTTGATAGAGAGGTCTTTGGAGCCGCAGAAGTCATGTGCAAGACAGAAGGATTGATACCTGCTCTTGAAACCGCGCATGTCATAGCATACGTGCTAAATCACGGGGAAGAATTTGATAAGGATGAGATCATCGTTTTGAATTACTCCGGAAGAGGTGACAAGGATCTTGAGGTCATAACGAGGTATTTTTATGGATCTTGAGAAAAAATTCAGCGAGTTGCGAGAGCTAAGAGAGGGTGCTCATATGTCCCACGTTTATTACGGGGACCCAAATGAGGAGTTTTCCCTGAAACTGATCAAAAACCTGGTTGAGAACGGTGCAGATGTTATAGAGTTTGGAATCCCATTTTCAGACCCAACTGCGGATGGACCAACTTTTCAAGCAGCCTGTGAAAGAGCCCTGAAAAAACGGATGACCCCAGCCAAGTGCATTCAAGGAATAAAAGAGTTGAGAAGAAGCGGGATAGATATTCCTTTAGTGGTAACAACTTATTACAACATCCCATATGCCGTTGGAATCGGAGCTTTTTTAAGTGAAATAAGAAAAGCAGGTGCTCAGGCGATAATCGTTCCTGACCTTCCGATTGAAGAGGCAGATGCCCTTTTAGCTGAAGGAAAGAAAAGGGGTGTGAATGTAATATTGCAAGTGGCTCCAACAACAACTGAAGATAGGTTGAAGAAAATAGCCGACGTTGCTTCCGGTTTTCTCTACGTCATGGGTGTTGAAGGAGTGACTGGAGCAAGAGAAAGTCTTGCAGATTACACTCTAAAACTAGTGAGCAGGGTTAGAAGGCACACGGATGTGCCCGCGTTGGTTGGCTTCGGTATCTCGAAGAGAGAACACGCATCCGCTGTGGTTTCGGCGGGAGCAGACGGCGCCATAGTTGGAAGTGCTTATGCGAAAATCTACGAGAAAAATCTGAAGAAACCCGAAGAAACATTACATAAGATCGCTCGATTAGCAACGAAAATAAAACAAGGATGCATCGAAGGATATAGACAGCGTCTAAGTAATTGGAACAACCATAAGGAATAAACGCACGCATTTCAAAATGTTAACCGAAAAACACCTTTGACATTTCGTAAAACTCCAAATTAACGGTCTTTCGCTTCCCAATTACATCTTTTAATAGAACAGAAACGATCTCATTTCCCTGAAGAGCCACCATACGTCCAAACTGGCCATTGTGAACAAGATCTATTGCGGCGATTCCGTATCTTGTTGCAAGAACTCTATCGAAGGCTGTTGGGGAACCACCACGTTGAAGGTGACCGAGAACTACAACCCTCGTTTCAAGGTCCATACATTTTTCGATTTCCTTTCCAAGATAATACCCTACACCGCCAAGTCTAGGATGTCCAAACTCATCTACGCCGGGGCTATAAATTATTTCTTCGCATCCTTTGGGTCTTGCTCCCTCAGCGACAACGATTAGGCTGAAGGTTCTACCCCGATTCTGTCTTTGCTTAATGTAATCACAAACTTCGTTGATGTCAAAGGGTTTTTCCGGAATCAGGATAACGTCTGCTCCTCCAGCAATTCCAGCCTCCAATGCAATCCATCCGGTGTTCCTGCCCATTACTTCTAGGATAATTACCCTGTGGTGCGCCTCAGCTGTGGTATGAAGCCTGTCAAGCGCTTCAGTTGCTATATCAACCGCTGTTTTGAAGCCAAAAGTATAATCGGTGCCAACTAAATCGTTGTCGATTGTCTTTGGCACTGCAACGCATGGAAGCCCCATTTCGTAAAGCTTGTAGGCCACACCCAAAGTGTCCTCGCCCCCAATCACAATTAACGCGTCAAGGTTATTTTCTTTGATATTTTTCAGAATTTTCTGAGCTCCAACTTTATTTTTGAAGGGGTTGGTTCTCGAGGTTCCGAGAATGGATCCTCCGCGAGGGAGCATTCCGGAAATTGCTTCTAAATCAAGTGGGATAAAATTGCCTTCAATTAATCCTCGCCATCCATCCCTAATTCCAACAATTTCATAACCATAGTTTCGAATTCCCTTTCTCACAACTGCTCTGATAACTGCGTTGATTCCTGGGGCGTCTCCTCCTCCACTTAGGATTCCAACTTTCATTTTTTATCCTCTACGGAACTTTAAATGAGCTGCCAAATAAGCGCATTTTAGCCTTAATAACCTCTTTCACAGTTTCTTTCGCTGGACCTAATATCTTTCTTGGATCAAATTCTTTAGGTGAAGTTGCTAAGACTTCGCGAATCGCACTTGTAAAAGCCAACCTCAGATCGGTGTCAATATTTATTTTTGATATTCCCAAGGATACAGCTTTTCTAATGTGTGCGTCTGGAATGCCTTTAGCCCCACCTAACTCAGCCCCATACCTCACGGCTTTTTCAACTATCCATGATGGAACTCCGGATGCCCCATGCAAAACTAACGGAACTTTAACCTTTTTTCTGATAGCCTTTAACCGTTCAAAGTCCAGTTTTGGTTTTGCTTTAAATTTGTAGGCTCCGTGGGAGGTGCCAATTGCCACAGCGAGAGCATCCAAACCAGTTCGTTCAACAAACTCCTCGGCTGCCTTAGGATCGGTTAATATGGCCTCTTTTTCTTCAACAGTTGACTCCTCTACGCCGGCAAGCCTCCCAAGTTCCCCCTCAACAGAGACACCTTTCGAATGCGCCAAAACCACGACACGCTTCGTCAAAGAAATATTCTCTTCAAAATTTAGGTGAGATCCATCGATCATAACAGAGGTGAAGCCTGCATCAACACATTTTGAGACTGTTTCAAAATCTTTCCCATGATCCAGATGAAGAGCAGTCGGCACTGGAGACAAAATTCCTGCAGTTCTAACAAGATTGGCCAAATACTCCAAGCCCGCATATTTGATGGCGCTGGGGGTTACTGAAACGATTACAGGTGACCTCTCCTCCGCAGAGCCCTCAACAATAGCTAACAAAGTCTCTAAGTTGTTAATGTTGAAAGCGCCAACAGCATAACCGTTAGCCATAGCAGTGGATAAGAGTTCCTTGTTTGTAACAAGCATATTTTCATCCAGAACAAAAATCACTCAATAGATTTAATGGATTTATGGCAAATAAAAATGTATTCATACAAGATGCGCGCGCGAAACTGAAAAATTAACAATTGAGCGGAAACACCAAAGACGAAAGGAAAATCGAGAACCAAAAAGCAAGAAACAAACAGAATTGCTGTTTTCTAAGCTTCTTCCCGTTGTTTCTCGAAGCGGCGAGCTATTAAGATGCTTACTTCCGTCAAGGCAATTAGTGGGATGATAGTTGCCATCTCCGTAATAAGACTTGGTTCAGGGTCTATGAAAGCGATCAAAACGATGGCTCCGACGTATATGTATTTTCTGTTTTTCTTGATTTGCTGGGTGGTTATGATTCCAGCTTTAACGAGCAGAACGATGTATGTTGGAAACGTGAATATGAAGCCGCATAATAACAAAGTCATCATAACCAGTGAAAAGAAATCTGAGAATGAGTATGTCGGGGTGAGACCGAGGAGGTTTGCAAACAAAACCATAGCTTTTACCGTTGCAGGTACGACCACTATATATCCTAGGGTGAATCCGAAAATAAACAAGCACGAGAATGAGATGATGAATGGAAAAACGATTTTTCTTTCATGGACATGTAACGCAGGATTGATGAATTTGTAGAGCTCATACATTATTATAGGTGAGCTTATTATAACTCCAAATATGAGGGAGACGTATACGTAAACCTCTAAAGGAGCAAGCCAGCTGATGGGCAGGAGTTCGACTTCAGCGGGAAGGAAATCCGTCTGTATTTTTTTGATAGCGAACGACGAAATCGTTTGGTACCACGGATCGGAAGCTGACAGATTGGCTAAATTAAGCTGTACAGGAACCACCATCACAACTACTGTGGAAATGATCAAGGCATAAAAAATCAAGCGCAAACGCGAAAGTAACTCCATCGTGTGCTGCCAGAATGATAGCTCCTCTTTGTCCTCGTCAGGCATTCGAATTACCCCGCGCGCTACAATGTGAGATTAGAGAATTGGCCAAAGATTCAGGGTACTTCCCCTTCTTTGGCGGCCTTCTCTTTCATCTCGTTTAATATCTGTTCCATGCTCTTTCCTTTGGTGTCTACTCCCATTTTTCTTGCAGCTTCAAAGATAGCCTCTTTCTCATCTTCTTTCCTTGTCGGTGGGGGTTCCTCAGAGCTCGCTTTTTTGAATTCTCGTATGCTTTCACCTACAGCTTTTCCCAAGCCTTTCAGTCGACTTGCTCCAAAAACAATGAGGACTATTGCGAGGATGAGGATCAGCTCAGGCCATCCTAATATAGGCATATTTTCACCTCTTTACAGCTGTGATATTGGAGGCTTTCTCTTGGCTATCGAGTTTTTTATTTATCTCTCTAGCGATCTGCTCGTTCGTCTTTCCGTCAGCATCAATATTCAGCTTTTTGGCGATGTCGGAAAGTGTTTTATCAATTTTCCATTTATCTGCAGCCTTTAGCGAAGGCCGAGAAGCTCTGGTTGAAGAAGAGTTAACATCTTTCATGGAATCCGATGTTACTTTATTCAATTCTGTCGCAAGACCCGAAGTTGCCTTATTGAATTCTCTCATTGCCTTTCCCAACTCCCTTGCGAGTTTCGGCAACTTTGTTGGACCAAATATAAACAACAGCAATGCAAAAATTAGGACCAACTCTTGCCATCCAAGCATTTGGCAAACGCCTCCAAACCACTTTGCTTGAACCTCCTTTAAAAGTTAGTGGTAAATGCTCGGCGCATCTATTACAGCCGCCTTTGCCATAACTCTCTCTCCTCATCTTTTCTTCTGTTATATCAATTTTGAAGTTATTCACTTTAGCCTTGAGAAAGGTTTTTAGAAGCCCTATCAAACTTGTAGTTGGAAGATTTGCGGCCGTAGTCTAGTCTGGTTAGGACATCAGCCTGCCACGTTGACGACCCGGG
>CAYFWY010000035.1:0-13465 GCA_964346895.1 uncultured Candidatus Bathyarchaeia archaeon
AATGCGTATGCTGATTAGCTTTCGCATTTTTCTCCTTCCTCTTTTTGTATATACAGTCTATTTAACCGGCTGTATTAGGATCCAAATATCGAAGTATGTTGAAATCTATAGGGGGGAGGGGGTAGGTGAAAAGGCATACGTTGAAAATTGGGCAATCCCTTGACCAAGGATCTATGAAAAAGAGGGGGATTGTGTCACAATGGCTTTTGCTTTTGTGAGGAAATTGGGATTCCCAGAGAGAAATTCTTTGAAATCTCTTTAAACGGACTGAAAACCATCTCCCCAGAAATAGGTCTATAGATAGACTATTACCCTGTTCATTGTCTTAAATGTGGAAAGATAATTACTCGTACACCTTAACTTCATTTGTAAACCATTAAATAATGCGAAGAGATGTGGTTTCATATAAGATGCAGAGAGGAAACGGTTTGTCAAGATCTCTCTTTTTGGATATCACCTCCTGACTCAGAGGTCTTGATGAACCCTTCCCTGCAAAACAATGCAACTTGAAATAATGTACTGTGAATCTTTCATCTAATGTTTGTTTGATATGTTTTGTTATGCTTTGGGAGAGTTGTGTATCATCTTTAACTAAATGGAGGAATCTTCCATAAATCATAAAAACTGAATCATAAGATATGCAATACTGTTTATTTTCATTTTAATTGAGGTGGTAGATTATGGAAGATTGGAAGATAAAGATTTCAGTGCTTTGGCTTATGCATACCTTGGCTGGGGTGTTCGTCGGGTTTGTGTTGTGGATGGAGCCGGGCGTATTGGAGGGCATAATGGCGGGAGAAATATCAGATATGCAGATAACGCCTGAAATCATGCTTTTTGTCTCAATCGAATTTTTGATTCCATTTTTCATGGCTTTTCTATCCCTGACTTTGAAGGATTCGCTAAATCGCTGGGCAAACATCATCGTGGGTGCTGTCTTTACTGTCATTGGTCTCGCTGCATTAGGTGACTCTGTGGCAAGATTGTCTGCGTATCAGAGTCTGATGTGGCTTTCGATAGTTGTGGTTACAGCACTTGTTGTCTGGTATGCATGGCAGGCTAAACAGAAAGCATGAGCCTACTAATGAGTCAAAACGAGATAATTAGGATTGATAATTGAGGGGAGGTGGTATTTTGGTTAGGATAGAAAAGTCGATTGAAATTAAGACTCCACATGAGAAAGTTTGGGAAATGCTAGCTTTCGACCGGATGCCAGAATGGATGAGCGATTGGAAGAGCGTCGCGTTTACTTCCGAGGTTCGCACTCCCGAGGAGAAGTATGAACTGGGTGCATCTGCTCACGTGACTGAGAAGCACGGGGAATTTGATTTGGATATCTCGGAGAGTCTCGAAAACGAGAAGATTACGGTTATTTCGAAAGGAAAATATAAATACCCTTGGATGGGAGGGGGAAGAGTGACCATGACTGTAACATATACCTTGAAACCCGTAAAGGAGGGAACTAAACTCACTTATGCGATGGGCTATGAAATGTTCGGGGGGAGATTTGGCAAAGGGTACTTGGAAAAACAAGTCGAGAAATCTTTAGAGAAGTTAAAGAGCATTCTGGAGAAATAGTTGCTCGCGCGAAGACAATAACTGCTAGATGTTAAGAGAAGAGAATAAAAGGGAGGTGATATTGTGTCGTTAGAAGAGAATAAGGCGATTGTCCGTAAAGTGGTTGAAGCCGCTAATACGCGAAACGTCGACTTAATGAACGAGATAGTAGCACCCGATTTTGTTGACCATAAGCGTCAGTTGCAGGGTCTGGAAGTTCTCAAACAATGGGCGACTATGATTTTCAAGAGCTTTTCCGATTTCCATGAGACCATTGAGGACATAATCGCTGAAGGGGACAAGGTTTGGGTTCGTATTAAAACTAGTGGGACACACACAGGCGAATTTCTTGGATTAGCCCCTACTGGCAAAAAGTTTACAGAAACATCAGTTGACATCTTCCGCATAGTTAATGGCAAGCTTGTAGAAGGATGGAATGTCACTGACGAATTGGATTTCCTCAAACAACTAGGTGTTATCGAGTACACCGAAAAAGGAAAGAAACTCTTTCCAGAAGATGTCAAGTAATTGCAAACATTCCTTTCTCCTTTTTTTCTCACCAGAAAACTGTAACACTAGATATTCTCTAGAACAAACAATCAAAAATTAATTAGATGTATGTAGAGTTGGTCAAAGTCTTTATTCCTATGATTTCCATGATTGTTTGTAGTGAGCATTTTGGAGTTAAGACGTAGTCTGCTTGAAGTCTTACTTCCTATGCTTGTTGTTTTTGTTCTATGGCTAAATGGATGGTTCTATCCTCTAATCTTACTACCTTTCCTCTATGTTAAATTAGTAGATAAGAAAGGGTTAAAGTGGATTGGATTTAATAGAGAGAACCTTTCTCATTCAGGGTTCCTCGGTGTCTGCTCTTCTCTTGGAATCATATTAGTTTGGTACCTCTTCTTTATCTACTACTTGCCACCTTCAGAAAGGGTCTCTGTAACTCCATACATTTTGTTTACGGACGTATTTTGGTATCCTTTTTATGAAGAAGTTACCTACAGGGGTTTTGCTCTGGCATATTTTGTGCCTTTGAAGATGAACCTTTTTTCGTTGAGGAGTATAACATTGAATTTCATGCAGACTTTGCTTTTTGTTTTCATCCATCACAAATATGTTACAATGGGTGTACCCTTTTTTCTTATTCTTGTGTTCTTGTTGGGTTTTATTAATGGATTCATATTCTTGAAAACGAGAAACCTTTTTGGATGCTTCCTATGTCACTCTATAGTAAACACCTTAGCTCTCATTATACCATTGTTTACCTGAATCCATCCATAATACTCTTCCCAATACTAGATTCTCTAGCGCGCGCAATTGTTGGATTTTCTGGTGCGTCTTCATTCGAAACTTAGGCATTCTTGCGGGGCATTCGGCGCGACAAAGCACCATAGACTATGATGGAGAAAATTACTATATAGAATATGGTGACGACCAACCACGCAGTCGAGGTTGCTATATCCTCAAACATGATGCATCTACTTTAGGGAGGGTAAGGCGTCCTAAAAAGAAAGTTTCGCGCACAAAAATGGTATGCAACCTGAAGTGTTTAGAAGGGGGATATGTTGTGGTTTGTGTAATATCGATGCGCGCGCGCATTGTGTCCTTAGTATATATTTTTAAGATATTCGGGAGCAAACAAATACGAAAGAGGTTTCTGATTTGAGTTTAGTAGAGGAGCTGGGTGAAAGAAAAATTGTCGATCTAATTTTAGGTTGCCTAGATCAGATGCCCAACATGCCAGTTCCCTTCGGAGACGATGCCTCAGCCATAGATATTGGACATGAAAAGCTTGCCGTAATAAAAACTGACATGCTTGTTGGAAAAACGGATGTACCCTCAGGCATGAGTCTCTGGCAGGCTGCACGTAAGGCTGTGGTTATGAACATAAGTGATTTGGCCGCTAAGGGAGTACCGCCTCTCGCGCTCCTAGCGTCTATTGGAGTGCCCCGAGGCTTGTCTGACAAAGATATACAGCAGATCGGTAGGGGACTGAACGCTGGAGCTCGTGAACACAATGCCTACGTGTTGGGCGGGGACACCAATGAAGCCTCCGATCTTGTGATCGCTTGCTCAGTATTAGGAATATGCCAAAAAAGTTATCTCATTAGGCGTAGTGGCGCAAAGCCTGGCGACTACGTGGCAGTTACGGGTTTTTTCGGAAAACCGGCCTCAGGATTGAAGGTTCTAATTGACAATTTTTCTGCGCCTCCAGAAATAAGGGGAGAGCTTGTCAACTCAGTTTTAATGCCTCAAGCAAGGCTTAGAGAAGGGGTGGCTCTAGCCAACGCCCAAGCGGCAACCTCCTCTATAGACTCCAGTGATGGATTAGCGTGGAGTCTCCACGAGATTTCGGTGGCAAGCAACGTTGGCTTTCTAATCGACAATCTTCCAATCGCGCCAGAAGTGGAAAAGTTTGCGTTGATTCACGATCTTGATCCGGTGGAACTGAGTCTATACGGGGGGGAAGAATACGAGCTTCTGGTAACCATCCAACCTAAGCTTTGGCAAGATGTGAAAAAAGCTGTGGAGACCGTGGGTGGGTTCTTTATAAGGATTGGCTGGGTCATGGAGGAGAAAACTCTTCTCCTCAAAGTTGCAGGAAAAACGGTTTCTATAGAGGCTCGGGGATGGGAACACTTTAAACAGGTTAAGCCAGAAATATAACGAACTCATGGAGCTGTCTTTACAATGAAATGCTGTGATTCCGGCAGCTTGCCTTTCGTTGGTGATTATGAGAGATTTTTGGAAGGTGCAACAGATTTCTTGCTTTATCCTGCCAGTGATTCGGTTAGATTCTTTGAGAAGATGGTTTTGCAAGGTTTTCGCGATAAACTTGGAACAGGCATCGATGTTCCAAACTATCCCCAGTTTAGAGACATGAATGAAATGTTTCTGGCGATGATAGAAGGCGTGGAGAAAGTCAAGGGCGGTTACTTGGAGACCAAGATTCTGTCTGTAAGATCAGATGGGAGCCATATACCAGAGGTTACGGTGTTAAGAAAGAATTCTCGGATAATTTACGAGAATCTGGGTGAATCTTTCGAAGTTAGAGTCTGCGTCACAGGACCCTATACTCTTTCTTCTCTCTTCCTTTATCGGGACAACGAAATATTCAGCAGGTTAGGAAAAGCAATCTCACAGATTGTGGAAAATAACGTTTTCAGCGAAAAACATGGCAGAGTGAGTTTGGTTGCGATAGATGAACCAGTTTTTGGACTGCAAGACGACACGCTGATCGATTTTGGTTCGAAGGGAAGAGAAAATCTGCAAAAAGCTTGGGAATCCATTTTCCACAAAGCTGAATCCAAGGGTGCCCAGACTCTGCTGCACCTTCACAACACCGCAGACGAACTTTTTTGGAGTGTAGAATCCTTGAACGTAATTGATTCTCACGTTGACGACCCACTCTACCAAATGAAGAAAACCAAAGAGAGATTAGAATCAACTGACAAGTTTCTGAAAGCAAGTATATCCATCTCCGACTTCGACGCCCTAATAAAAAAGAGAACAATAGCAACTTCACGACAAAAAATTACTGAATTAACAATAAATGAAAAGATCGCTGAAGCCTGGAAAAGCATCATCAATCGAGAAACTGATCCTGAAATATTCCTCGAGAACCGTGAGATAATGAAGAAACGTTTGGTCGAGATAGTTAAGAGGTTTGGTGTGGAAAGGGTGCTATACGCAGGACCTGAATGTGGGCTGAAGAGTTTCCCTACCTATGAATGCGCCTTGGAGAATTTGAGACGCGTTTCCAGCACAGTTAAAGCGTATTCAAAGAAGGAAAGTGCCTAAATATAGGTTCGCCACTCTGTCCAAAGTAGGATAACAGGCATTTTATGAATGGTTCATTGATCTTGTTCTTGTTTCTTAAGTTGTAAAAAACCCATTTTCCTTCGCGTCTATCCCTCATCAGCCCCACTACTTCTAATATGCCCTAAATGGTGGGATGCTGTTGGTTGAGGCAAGTTTAATGCAACAATGATTTCGCAAACGCACATTTCGCGTACATCAAGGAACAAAAGAAATTTCAGTGCGCGCGTGCACTCCATTGCCACATAGGCAGTTCTAAGTTTCTAACCGCGCTCGTCAGAACCTTTATAAGTATCGATGTTGATATCGAATTTGATATTAAAAAAAATGGCATAATGGAAGTGAATGTATGCATCATACGCATCCCTTTGGACGTTGGATGAGGCATATGGCATCTGTTCCAAAGGGCTTTTTGAGATATTATGTGTTGAGACTGCTGAGCGAAGAGCCTATGTCAGGATCAGAAATCATGAATGAAATCGAGAAACGAACCGATGGACGTTGGAAACCAAGTCCAGGTTCCATCTATCCTCTCCTAGCATGGCTACAGGATAAAGGATGCACCAAAGAGGTTCCTGAACAGGAAGCGGGAATCAAACGTTACGCTCTTACCGACCAAGGTAAAGCGTTTCTTGAGGAGCATTTTAAGAGAAAAGAAGAACTTCGCAAAAAATTTGGATTTGTGATCTCCCCTTTCCCTGGGATCTTCGGATTCAACGTCTATTCCGAAAAAACCCGGGAACTGGTTGAAGCATGCAAAAAGATGGTGAAGGCTAGTTGGAACCTTCTGGACGGCCTACGTGAAAAGTACTCAGAAGAAGTTGTCGCTGAGGTCAGGGAAGTCATGGAACAAACTACCGAAAAAATCGAAGAAATGGCGAAGAAGCTAAAAGACTGAGGAGAGCCAGACAATAGGCTTCAGATGAGGGGAGATAAGAAAAATGCGGGTCATTGAAACCGATAACCTTACCAAGCACTTCGGGACTCTCGTAGCTGTCGATCATGTGTCTTTCTCTGTTGAGGAAGGGGAAATCTTAGGGTTCTTGGGTCCCAATGGGGCGGGTAAAACTACCACCTTGAATATGCTGGCTACGTTATTACAACCGACCAGTGGTACCGCAACCGTGGATGGCCACGACATTCTTAAAGAGCCTGATGCAGTGCGCCGAAGCATCGGCTTCGTCTTTCAAGATCTTACACTTGATATAGAATTGACGGGCCAAGAGAACTTGGATTTTCATGGGCGTCTATATGGTCTCAAGCGAGATGTGCGGCAACAACGTATCAAAGAAATGTTGGAGATTGTTCAGCTCACAGACCGTGCTGACGATTTCGTGAAGAATTATAGTGGCGGCATGAAGCGTCGACTGGAAATCGCTCGGGGGCTACTTCACTATCCTAAAATTCTTTTTCTCGATGAGCCGACCTTGGGCCTAGATCCCCAAACCCGACGCGCTATTTGGGAACACATCCAGCGCTTGAATCAAGATGAAAATATCACTATTATTCTGACTACTCACTATACAGAAGAAGCTGACTATCTTTGTCACCGCATCCAAATCATAGACCTTGGCAAGATAGTTGCACTGGATACTCCGGACAAGTTAAAGGCGCGCCTTGAAGGCGACATCGTTACTCTAGCCTTCAAGGAGCCTGAGGCAATTGCGAAAATTCAGCCTCTTTTGAAAGAGAAGGAATGGGTACGCCGCGTCGATGTGGTTGCTGGAGGCAACAACCAAACTACGATGAGCCGTATGATGCAGATGATGCGAAGTATGCCTAGTGGCGGAGTGATCGATGGAATGATGCCTGGTATGGATCCCGCCAGCGCCGGTGGAAGGGGAAAGATCTCTAAACGTTTGCATCAAGTTCTGGCACAGGGAATGGGGGGCGGGAACGGTCAACTTGGTCTTGATGAAGGCTCGAAGCAGCTGAATCTCTTGGTAGATGATGGTGGCCATCGAATTCCCGAGATTGTGAAGTTGATCGATGGAACTGGGGTGGCTCTTGAGTCGGTGGAGCTACATAAACCCACATTAGATGATGTTTTTCTTTCAGTGACTGGGCGGCATATCCGTGACGAACGAGGCAGTTCTATTGAGAGTTTTCGGCGTCGTCGTATTGTTCGACAAGCCCGTATGCAGCCGGGCAGGGGTTAAGATATCCGAGGCAACAGAGGAGGGTGAAATGATGCAACCGTTATCTGGACAGGCAATTTATGTGGTTCTTTTACGCGAATTGAAGAGGTACTGGCGAGCGAAGGCACGAATCATCGCTTCCGTGGCGCAGAGTTTCTTTTTTCTCGTCATCTTTGGCGCAGGACTTGGCGGGTTCATCGGAGGTTTTGGCAACGTTAACTATCTCTCTTATTTGGGTCCTGGCGTCATTGGAATGGGGCTCCTCTTTGGCTCTGTTTTCTCCGGCGTCTCTGTCATCTTTGACCGTCAATTTGGCTTCATGAAAGAGATGCTCGTTGCACCTGTTAGCCGCACCAGTATTATTCTCGGCAAAATCTTCGGCGGAGCGTTAACTGCGTCGATTCAGGGTATAATATTAATGGTGGTTGCGGGGCTCATGGGTGCTTTCGCGCCTTCCCTTGCGTTGGTGGCAGGAGCGCTCGCAGCTGCGGGTGTGATGCTTCTCATAACTGCTGGCTTTGTTGGGTTGGGTGTCGCAATCGGTTCAGCCTTGAATGATTTTCATGCGTTCCAATTGTTGTCTACCTTTGTGTTGTGGCCTCTCTTCATGATGTCAGGGGTGTTCTTCCCTATCGATGTGGTGCCTTTCCCGCTTCAGGTTGCGATGTTGTTTGATCCAATGTTTTATGGAGTTGAACTGTTGCGGTGGTGTCTACTGGGGTCTGGAACGTCTTTCCTTGGTCCGTTTGGTTGGCTGATCAGTTTAGGAGTGGTGGTTGGCTTCGACGCTTTGATGGTGGGTCTCGGTACCTATCTGTTCTCCCGCGCTCAGGTCTAATGGTTCGATTACTCTGTAAGACTGGATGCAACAAGTAGAGTGAATTATGGCGGTTGTGGTATTGAATCCTAGGTGCTTGAACAACGTTAAGAAGAGTGCATCGGGTTCTGAATATTTTATGGGTTACAGAGGAGGCTGGAAGGTCATGAGAATTTTCTCTATTTCTTCTAGCCGTTTTTCTATAGCGTCCAGTCGGTTAAGTATCTGTTTCAAGAGTTTGCCGACGTCTTCTGGTGGAAGCATAGGCAAGGGAGTTGGCGACGGCCACCTTCTTTCCTCAGGACTTTCTGGTCTTCTAAAGGGTTGGGGAGACGGAAATACCGCCTTCTTTTCTTCTTCAGACATGTATATTTCCCAGAAAAACAGTTGCCGATTTCGTTAATAAAGTGACATGTTGCTTCATAATGGAACAAACACATAAAAGGTAGTCTGCAATACTCTTATTCTCCCATCGACTGGTTGTTTTTTGGGCGAAAGGTTGAGAGTTGAAGACGCATTTTAGATCTAGAAAATTTTATTTTGGGGCTCCGCTTTGTTTTCCTTGGAGATTTTCTTAAGGCTCCTTTTCAGCATTGGATTTCTTCTCTTCTTCCTCGTCTATTATTCGTATCAAAGGTTTCTTTTCTAGGCCTTCGATTTTTGCCCCGGGATATCGCTTTTCTATGTCTCTACGTAGCTCTGTTGCGTCTATATCTCCATGGGTTTTGACGTGGACCACAGGCTTGTTTTTCGCGTCGTAGGTGACGGATATTGAGTATCCGGATCCGCCTTGAGTTGCCTTTCCTCCGAAGAGAAAATCGTCTTCACCAAAGCCGAAGAGATTGAAAAATGGCCTCTTCCGTTTTCGCTCTGGCATCTTCTCGGCACCTCTTTAAAGAGTGAAAAAACAAAAATAAAATTTTTACTCCAACTAGAATCTCTAGGATGTTATCAGAACTTGTGCGTCAATAATCTCTTTCTTGCATGCTTGTGTTGATGCGTGAGAGAACGTCGTATTTCTTTTGGGCGAGGGAGCGAGCGCGAGTGAGGTATTCGGTTAGTTGGGGCAAGCTCAGTTCTGTTTTGTATATGATTTGGGGTTTCAGGTTTCCGTCTTCTGTTACGACAAGGATTTCTGCTATGATGCTGAAGCGGTCTCTGAGTTTTCTGGTTTCCAATGGTTCTTTTTCCAAGATTGAACCTCTTTGAACTTGGTGAATGAGTTTCGTCGTTTTTCAAGTAGACGCAGATTCCTATAAGATGTGTTTCCTTAGGAAACATATTTCCAAGCGGGTATTATTACGGGTGCACATACGGGCCTAGGCCTTCGGTGGGTTCATCTTGAAAGCTAGAATTTGCTGGTCGCCCGGCTTTGGTGCCGACAGAATTACCGTGCGATATTTTTATGTGCGAACTGAAGTGGCGCGCATGAGTTATATCATCCTTTCGTACAGAACAAAAACTTAGATATGCCTGAAAGGAAAGAAGAAAGCAAAGCTAGCCGATTTGTTAGACAAGTCATGATGAGGGAATCTTAGTTGAAAGAAGATACTAGAAAAAAGATTAGAGAAACGCTCTCTGGGTTACCAGAGCGAGGAGACCTTCTGCCATTTCTCGAGTCGATCAAAGACAAAAAGCTTGTTTCTGACATTAGAGAGTTCGGGGTAGGATTCATGGTAGGTTACGCGTATGCATCAGGTATCGGAATTGTGCTGGCAGAAAGAGTTTATTTCGGGGATTTACGTCACATTTCGGACGAAGAAAAATCGATGGTTATGTCGATGGTTATGGAAGAGTTTGTAAAGTTTCGAGAAAGAGTTGAAAGAGAACTGGGTAGATAGTTTTTTATAGAGATTCTATAGGCAGGGAAGTTGGCTGCGTTCGCGCTCATAGACCTTAAAAGTTCATTTTCTGCTTTTTAAGAATTCGTTCCTCATAACGCCGGGAAGTGGCGGTAGTATGTTTTCTTCCTCAAGTTTTTTCTTCACTAGTTCGGTGATTTTGGATTTGATGAATTCCTCGTTTTCAGGGTCATTTATCCAGAAGAGAGATTCTATTTCGGTAGTCCACTCTCTGCTCCTCACAACAAACCTTATTTCGCGCAGTCTCTTTTCGTCCACAACAACGTTCGGGTGACCTCTAAGAACGCCCTCGATAACCTTCTTAGTCTTGTCTATGTCAAAGACGTAGTCAATGTAGAAAATTATGGATGCTACCGTTTCTTTCTTGCCGCCAGTTAGATTGATTATCTTCTCTTTCAAAAGCATAGAATTTGGGATGACGATTTCATTTCTATCATATGTCTTCAGTTTAGTCGTTCTGAGGCTTATGTCTGTGACCATACCCGCTAGATCCCCAACCCTTATCACATCACCATTTCTGTAGGTCTTCCCTGAGATTATCAGTAGCCCCGAAACCCAGTTTTCAATTATGTCCTTCAACGCAAAACCAATCACTAAAGCTCCAATACCTAGACCAGCAATTAGCCCCGTCAAATCGACATCAAAGATTCTCAACACCAAAAAACCTGCCACAGAATAGACGAAGAACTGAAAGAATCTTTGAATGCTAACAAGGCGCCCCTTCTGGACTTTGATCCTTTCTTCGGCAACCCTAACTACAAATCGATTGAAAATTCTGACTAATATGAGACTGGCTACTATTATCAAGACGACTTGCATAATTTGAAGGATAAAATTCCAATCTAGCAAATCAAACATGGTCCACTACCTTATCCTACTTCCCTATCTTCGCAAGATAAGCATTTTTCCTAAAAATGCCTTAGTTGCGCTCACCGTATACCTGGTATGCCTTGAACTATTCTCGCTATTCAATTCAGTAGGAATATAACGGAAAGCCCTAAGACTAGAGTTGGAAAGCCAAACGCTAGCGATACAAAAACACTTGCACGGATTCTTGCCTTATCGATTCTTCAGTTTGTTGATTGCTGAAATTTTTGCAGCGTGTTTTTTATCTACCCTCTCCCCCTAGGTTTTTTAGCTGAAGATCAGGGGTTATCTGTCTTGAGGATAGAGAAACCTGTTAGACAGATTTGGCTTGCACACTTGTTGCACTGGATCACCAGTTCTTCTAAGGCTTCGCCTTTAACCTTTGTCTCTAGAATTTGGTAGACAACCTCTGTCTCATCTTCAGGAGATATTGTGACACCGCAATTTGGGCAGGGAAAATCCCCATTGCCCTGAATTCTAGTTAAATCAAGTTTGCACGCCAGAGGTTGCGTCACTTTATCTTCTCCCCATCTTTGAGCAGACCATTTTTTTCTCTTAACAGAAAAGGGAAGTGTAGAACGTATTACTATCTTGTTAACACGCAGAAAACACGTGTGTATACTCCTAACAACACATCATTGTTTTGAAATCGTTTCGGGTTTTAGATTCCAGATGGAAAGAAAAATGGGATTGAGTCTCCTAGTAAACAGTTTCTTGTAACTAAGTTTAGGTTTTCAAAGGAGAATGCGGAATAGTTGAAAACATGGAAAAGATTCATAGTCATGAAAGGGACCTTGAACATTGTGCGCAAAAAAAAGATAAGATAAAAAAAAGAAAAGATTGTGAACGAAGAACAAGTCAGCTTGCGAGTTTAATATCTACTATATCTACTTCTTCTTGGGGGTCTTCTCTTTGCATAGCATTCTCTGCAGTATACTGGTCTGCTTCCATCAGGCTTGAATGGAACTTCGCATTCTTCACCGCACTCTGCACAGACTGCTGGATGCATTTCTCTTGGTTCTCTTCTTCCATACGACATATAGATCGCACCTCCGATCTGCTGAAAGAACTAGTTTTCGTTTAGAACACTAATCCCTGAAAGCTTAACGTTTAAGAGCTGCTTATAAACCTATTGTGCGCATTTCAATTTGTCACCATTTAATGTTAAGCCAAAGTTGACTTTCTCGCCGTAACAGATAATTACCGGTTCAAGGTGGAAAGAAAGTCTTGCTTGTCTTGCTTTATGCGTTCTGCTTCTTCCACTTTGGCTTTTATGAAGTTATCTAAGACTTTCTCGAGGGGTACCGCAGAGAAGATAACGTGACGTTCAAGAGTGGAGGTTACAAAGCCTTTTTTTCGCAGGTTCTTGAGGCAGGGGTAGAGCTGCTGCTTAGTTAGTTTCAGTGCACTAGTCAAGTCTTTTCTTGCATGAGGCCCCTTTTTTGCGAGAAAAATGTAAGTCTGAGCCTCTATCCGTGTGAGTCCTAATCCCACAAGTGTATCGAGCATTCGTTCTAGACTCAACCAACCACATCCCATCGTGCGTCCAGTGAACTGACGAATTTCTCAGAGACAGAAAAAAGGGGAAGGTGTTTGTGGGCTTCTTATTCGTTTATTTCGTAGCGTTTGCATCAGGCTTTCGGAGATTATGAACTATTACACAGGCATTCTTGTGCTAACCTTTCAAGCAGTAGCCTGTCCATAACGCGGGGAAGGGTGGTCCAGCATAAGATAACATCAGTGTTTGCCCCTCAAAATCCCCAAAGCCATGAAGCACACCGTGTATTGAATACCAACCTGTAATAATTGATAGCTTCATCTCTAGGTTACCTGCAAATCCTCCAATGCCCTCAAACGTCCACTCTGCATAGCCACGACTAATTAACCAGCCAGTTTTTAAGTTAATGACAACATTGCCAAAATTGCTGGAATATCCATCAGTATACACGTCGCCTCCAATGGTGAGAGTGATAGGGTCATAGTCCGTTTGTTCGCCACGAATTTGGATTATGCCACCGTTGGTACTCCACACTTTATCAGGTGGTGGAAGTGGAGGGTCGACTACTGGAGGTCCGGGCGTCAATGTTGCAGGAACTTTTAGTCCTTTCGTTGATTCTGCTATTGCTGGAGCTACGCAAGTAACTGAAACAAGGACTACGAAAGACAATGCTAGAATAGCTCCGAATCCCAGATTTCTTTTCATTTTCTCCTTTTCTCCTTTCAAATAGCGAAAAATGTTATCAAGAGCATGCTTCATAAAGTCTAGTCAGTCCAAAAAACGACTAACTACACCATTTGACCGTATAGAACAATCTTTCATAAATAACTTAAACTCAAAAATCCAAATAAAGAGTAAACCCTATTTCTTGACCCAATGTAGGATGTGAGTTAACGTTTATATG
>CAYFWY010000036.1:0-13205 GCA_964346895.1 uncultured Candidatus Bathyarchaeia archaeon
GGAGAAGGGCAGATATAATCCCTCATTAAAGCTAGCTCATGAAATAGCTAAAGTTCTGAAAACAACAATAGACGATCTATTTATTTTCAAAGACAAACAAGAGAACATTAACCAAGTCTAGAATTATCTTCCACAGGTTCCCGTATCCTGCGAAGTACATCCTTTCGAATAGAAGAAATCAGACCTCAGATGCCCCAGATCAGGAGATCCTTTCGCTATGCTAGTGTTCCGCTGAATACATGTATAGTTCTTCAAGACTTCAATTGGGCATGTGCAAGATTCTGTGTTTATCACATAAATATAATCTTTATTAAATATTACGATAAGATATAAAGCAGGGATAACTCTCAGGAAACCCTTTGGCACATGGTTAAAGCTGTGCTCGATGAATTTCCAGAAATTAGAAGGCACGGCAAAGAGTATCTTAGAGTCTAGTACGCATGTCAAATATCCACTTCATCTTATGTTGTCCCTCGCATGCATATACAAAAAGATGAAATTGCAGGAGAAATCTCCATTTTAACAGAAGCCACCTCACCTCGACCACTTCTTGTGAAATTTTCAGAAAAAAGGGGGAGCAGCAGGGTTAGTGATCGAAATAATTATTAGCCACGGTTTTTTCATTTTTCGCGAAACGAATGAATATGAAGCCTTTAGAAGGAGATTTAATGAAGAAAACGCGTAAGCGAGTGGAAAGTCCCCGCATCAAAAAGAAGAGGCTACTGGAGCAATTAGAGACGGAGCGAGAAAAGTCTCAGGAATATTTGAACCGACTTAAATATTTGCAGGCGGACTTTGAGAATTACCAGAAACGAAGGGAGAAGGAGATGCAGGAGATAATCAATCGGAGTAACGAAAAGATGGTGGTGAGCCTTCTCAATGTTGTTGATGACCTTGAAAGAGCTATTGAAACCGGCAAAACGATTAAAAAGGTTGAACCTCTGTTAGAGGGAGTTGAAATGGTCTATAAAACTCTGATTACAACATTGGAAAGGGAGGGTTTGGTGAGCATTGAGGCTGTTGGGAAACCTTTTGACCCAAATATTCATGAGTTTCTAGCCAAGGTGCCTAAAAGTGACTGTGAGGAAGGGACAGTGGTTGAAGAAACAAGAAGAGGCTTCATGTTTAAAGGTAAAGTTGTAAGATCAAGTATAGTGAAGATTGCCTGCAAAGAAAATGAGGTTAAGAATAATGAGTGAAGTAAAAAAAAGAGAGAGGATTTTAGGAATAGATCTTGGGACAACAAATTCAGCTGCAGCTATAATGGAGGCTGGAAGGCCGCAGATAATCCCCAGTGCGGAAGGACCCACTATAGCTGGCAAAATGTTTCCTTCAGTTGTAGCATTTACAAAAGAGGGGCAACTCCTAGTAGGTGAGCCAGCAAAGAGGCAAGCAGTAACAAATCCGAAGGGATCTGTCTTTGAGATAAAGAGGAAGATGGGAACTAATCAAAAAGTGAGAATACATGGTGAAGAATACACTCCTCAACAAATATCCGGATTTATCCTGCAAAAAATAAAAAGGGACGCAGAAACATTCCTAGGCGAAAAACTGCAGAAGTGCGTAATCACGGTTCCTGCTCATTTCAACGACAACCAGAGGCAGGCCACTAAGGATGCTGGTGAGATTGCAGGCTTCGAGATATCAAGAATAATAAACGAGCCAACTGCAGCTTCGTTGGCATACGGTCTCGACAAGCTTGACAAGGAGATGAAGATAATGGTCTTCAGTTTTGGAGGAGGAACTAATGACACTACAATAATGGATTTTGGAGGCGGGGTTTTTGAGGTGTTAGCCACAAGTGGGGACACACAACTTGGAGGAACCGACTTAGACAACGCTGTCGTCAATCACCTTCTAAAAGAGTTCAAAGATCAAACCAGCATTGACCTTAGCAGCGATCCAATGGCAATGCGAAGGCTCAAAGAGGCAGCTGAAAAGGCGAAGATAGAACTTTCCACTCTGGTGACAACAGATATCGATCTTCCATTTATTGCTTCCGACGCCAGCGAACCCAAACACCTCCATGTCACCCTTACCAGAGCTAAACTCGAAGAACTCACTAGGCCGATAATTGAAAGAATTAGAACGCCAATTATGCGAACGCTCTCAGACGCAAAACTTGATCCAAAAGACATAGACAAGATCATACTAATCGGCGGTCAAACAAGAATGCCTCTCATAAGAAAGTATGTAGAAGAATTGATGGGTAAAACGGCTGAGCGAGGTGTAGACCCAATGGAGTGTGTTGCTGTAGGTGCTGCAATTCAAGGCGGCGTTCTAGCTGGCGAGGTTAAGGATCTTTTGCTCTTAGACGTTACACCCCTCTCTTTAGGAGTTGAAACGTTGGGCAGAGTCTTCACAAAGATCATGGAACGAAACACAACTATCCCGACCAAGAGGAGCCAAATTTTCTCCACGGCAGCAGATTTCCAGACTGCAGTAACAATTAATGTCTTACAGGGAGAGAGAGCTATGGCAGCAGACAATATCTCTTTGGGAATGTTCAATCTCACCGGGATCCCCCCAGCTCCTAGAGGTGTCCCTCAGATTGAGGTAACCTTCGACATCGATGCTGATGGCATACTGAATGTTTCAGCCAAGGACTTAGCTACGGGGAAGGAACAGAAGATCACCATTACAGCATCAACAAAACTATCTGAGAAAGAGAAAGAACGAATGATTAAGGAGTCTGAACAATTTGCGGAACAAGATAAAAAGAGAAAGGAGATGGCTGAAATCCGCAATAACGCAGACTCACTCATGTACACTGCTGAGAAGACAAAGAAGGATTTGGGTGACAAGCTTGGGAAAGAGCAGGTGGCGAGAATAGATGAGGCAGTTGCTGAACTGAGAGAGACATTGAAGGGCGATGACATTGAGGGAATCAAGGCTAAGAGCGAATTGTTGGCAAAGGTATTGCAAGAGGTGGGAACAGCTGTATACCAACAAGCAGCAGCTAGCAGAGCAGAAACGGATCAAGCGGAACAGACTAGTGGCGCTAAGGAGAAAGTGGTGGACGCTGACTTTGAAGAAGTGAAAGACGAGAAGAAAGAGTAGCCGTTTTTTAGTCTGCAAGCTGATAACTTATGCCTAGAAAGGAAGATTACTACGACGTTCTCAACGTTTCCAGAGATGCGACAAAAGAGGAGATTAAAAAGGCCTATCGCAAACTGGCTTTGAAATATCACCCGGACCGCAACAAGTCGCCGGACGCTGAAGCAAAGTTCAAGGAGGTATCGGAGGCCTACGCGATTCTTTCCGACGACGAGAAACGCATGCAATATGACAGATTTGGTCATGAGGGAATAAGCGGCAGATACACCCGGGACGACATTTTCAGGGGTGTCGACTTTGAAGCAATTTTTAGAGACTTAGGGTTTGGCTTAGGCGGCTTAAATTCGATCTTTAACATATTATTTGGCGGTAGACCCCGACAGAATTATGGTCCACGGAAAGGACCAGACCTACGATATGATATTGAAATAAGCCTGAAAGAAGCCGCGTTCGGCTTAGATAAAGAGATTGAGGTGCCAGGCTTTGATGTATGTGAAACTTGCCGTGGTAGCGGAGTAAAACCTGGATACGAATCTAGGAAGTGTCCAAAATGCAAAGGGAGAGGCGAGATAAGACACACAAGAAGCTTTGGCCCAATGACCTTCACCGAAATACAACCATGCAACAAGTGCCAAGGGAAAGGCGTTCCCAACGAAAACCTTTGCGAAACCTGCAAGGGCCAGGGAATAATGGAAGGCTTCCACAGGATAAAATTAAAAGTTCCTGCTGGAATTGACGATGGCCACGCTCTTAGACTTATTGGAGAAGGAAAACCTGGAATAAAAGGTGGTCCTAAGGGCAACTTATACGTGATTGTGCATGTTAAACCTCATGAAACCTTTGTTAGAAACGGAGACAACATATTCTATCAGGCCAAAATTGGCTTTCCTCAATTGGCTCTAGGAACCAAGATTTATGTGCCAACCCTGGATGGAAAGGCTAAACTCAAGATTCCAGCTGGAACGCAAACCGGCACATTGTTCCGATTACGAGGTAAAGGGATTCCACACCTAAATGGATGGGGAAGGGGTGATCAACTTGTTGAGGTCACCGTTCAAACGCCGACAAAAATGACGCCGCGCCAAAAGAAACTCCTATCCGAACTGGCAAAGGAAATGAAAGATGAAGTCGCATTCAAATAACGATGCGGTAGCTTCAAAGCACACATTAAAATTTATTCCAATCAACCAAAGACTAAAATTTTTTCCACCAACCAACGGAGACGTTAATGGACGACAGAGAAGGGGCAACCGGCTATCGCTTTTAATAGACGATCCAAAAGATTGTATACCCAATTTGGCAAAATCAGCAGAGGGAAAAGTCTCTTACTGCGACACAAAATTGCTACCAAATACATCGCTAGATCCCTAGTTGTTGGTAGAAAACCCTAATACCTACGCGCGTGCTTCTGAGCGCACGAAAATTTTTAATGTGCGGGTGCTCCTTAAATTTCATCAAAAAATTTAATTATTTAAGTTGATAATATAATATTTTAGCAAAAAATTAAATACCATCTCGGTTTTGGGATGCAGAGACGTGATGACTTTGTTTAAGGATTCGCGACAATATGAGGAGTGTTTGCTTTGAATCCAAATATACAGAAAGAGATTATTTTCATACTTGGGATGGCGAGCATCGTCGCTGTTATCTGGCTAGTTAATTGGATTATTGAACGAAGGAAGAAGAAAACTAAAAACTAACATGCAGACATTTGAAGTTAAAACTCAACCCAATCAACTAAGACGTTTAAGGACAACGTTCAATAGACGACTGGACAGCGGGGATAAGGACCACTAATTATAGGCATTCTAAAAGATGGTTAAGGACTGTATACTCGCTTGAGCACATAACTAAAAGTTACAGGAAAGATATAGTCGAATAGAAATAAGAAATAAAGGTATAACCAACTTTTACCATAGATAGCTGTTACCGAAATCGACCATACGCTAACATAGTGAGGGTGGCAGAAGAGAACAAGAAATTACTCCTCGCAATGCGTGTGCAATCGCTATTTTCCATGTACGCGGAATTTCTTGCCACAACACTCGTATAGTTTTACATGGAGTTTTGGACTGACGTCCCATTCTTTGATCAGAGTGGCGACTTCTGCTCCACACTTTGGACACCTAGCCAATTTACCACCTCCGATAAGCTGATCCTGTATTGAGTTGTCGTTATAGGCTTATAAGTTATTGAGAGCTGTGTGTGCAAGGAAATTAAGATTTCACCCCTACAAGCATGAATAACGGTTAAGAAAACAATAATGTAACATATTTAGTTGAGCGTCAAGCTTTCATAGGTACCTGGTGCGCACGCATGGTATTTTTTACACTGATTCTTTTGAGAGAGGTTTTACCAATTGACCAATAAGTAATTTAATGTGGTTCTCATACTTGAAAAAATGGTTGGTGGAAATGGAAGAAAATAGGATTTCTTACCATGAATCTGTCCGCAACGTTTACGAGAAGATAAAAAGAGACGGCATGAACAACATCTGGGACAGATATGAAGCCCAAGGTTTTGGGGATAATCCTGACAAGAGATGTCCCTTCTGTATGGCAGGAGTTAGGTGTGACTTATGTTCTAACGGGCCATGCCGAGCAGACGCATCAAAGGACAAGCGGGGCGTATGCGGTATCACTGCCGATGGTATGGCTATGCGAATGATGCTGCTTAGAAATGTCATGGGGGCATCCACATACCATTATCACACAGATCAGACAGTTAAGACCCTTAGAGCGACTGCTAAAGGACGGACACCATTTTCGATAAAAGAATCAGGCAAGTTGAAAGATTTTGCCAAGCGACTTGGAATAGACACGACAGGATCGAAAGATGAAATCGCTATTCGCTTGTGTGATTTTGTAGAGTCGGATTTCAACAGAAAGTACTATGAACGAAGCCAAATCGTGGAAGCCTTAGCTCCAGAGGAACGCAAAGAAATGTGGAAAAAGCTGGATATTTTTCCAGGTGGAATCTATGGTGAGACGATGCTGGCTACAAGTTCATGCCTGACAAATGTTGATGGTTACTACTTGAGTTTGGCTCTGAAGGCTATGCGTCTTGGTTTGGCTATGGCATATCAGAGTCAGATTGTTAACGAATATTGCCAAGATATCCTCTATGGGATTCCAAGACCACACAAGATGCGGGTAGATCTGGGCGTATTGGATCCAGACTATGTTAATATGCTCCCAAATGGTCATGAACCATTTCTAGGGTTCGCTATGGTCCAATTGGCTCGAAAACCTGAATGGCAAGAGAAAGCAAAGGCTGTGGGTGCAAAAGGGTTGCGCGTCATTGCAAACATAGAAACAGGCCAAGAAATGATTCAAAGATGTGAGATGGACGATACATTCTACGGCTTTACTGGAAACTGGATTATGCAGGAAGCAGTTCTAGCCAGTGGATGTGTAGACCTCTTCGCAGCTGACATGAATTGTTCTATGCCCATTGACCCATTATACGCTAATAAGTACAAGTTCAAGCTTGTACCAGTAAGCGAATTAGTGGCGTTTGAAGGAGTTACAAACCGAGTAAACTATGATCCAGTAAAAGCTGAAAGGCAGGCTGCACAACTCTTGCAGATGGCCATAGACAACTACAAAGAACGCAGAGCTTCTGTTGAGCCTTTTACTCAATTACCTATGAGAGAAGTCTTGGTCGGTTTTTCCAACGAGAGCATCCTTGAAATCCTTGGTGGATCTCTTGACCCTCTTTTGCAAGCCATAAAAGATGGAACCTTACGGGGAGTTGTAGGTCTTGTCTCATGTACAAGCTTAAGAGATTATGGTCAAGATGTGCATAGCGTCCGTATCGCTAAAGAACTGATCAGACGAGATATCTTGGTTCTTTCTTTAGGTTGCGGGAATGGGGCAATGCAGGTTGCAGGTCTTTGCAGTCCCGAAGCGAAAAATCTTGCAGGTTCAAACCTGAAAAGTCTTTGCACCAAACTGGGTATTCCTCCAGTTCTAAGCTATGGCACCTGCACCGACACAGGACGCCTCGCCGACTTGTTAGCTGCAATCTCAAGTACACTGGGCATACCAATTCCAGATCTGCCTGTCGCTGCTGTGGCACCTGAATATATGGAACAGAAGGCTACAATCGATGCGGTATTTGCTTTGGCTTTAGGACTCTTTACATATGTCAACCCTGTACCAACGGTTACGGGAGCACCGAATTTGGTCAAACTTTTGACGCAGGACTGTGAACAAGTGACAGGTGGTTTACTCAGTGTAGAAAAAGATCCAGTCAAAGCTGCAGATTCAATCTTGGCTCATATAGAAGAAAAACGGAAGAAAATTGGCATTTGAGCCAATGTTGCATGTAAAACGTTACCAAGATATCTCAAAAACTCAAGGAGATGACCAAGGAAGATATTAAAGAAACGTGGTGTGTCAGGTAAGGGCAGGTAGCTGTAAATCCTAAAGGTCGCTTCAACTTTGCGCGAGCGATCTTCATGATTTCAAATTCTATTACGCCCTTAACGGGTCCCTTATCAACCTTCTCTGTTTTCCCTACTCTTTAACAGATATACCTTTTATTTTCGTCTGAAATTCCTGCTTCAACCTCTTCCTCAAACTTCAAGATCTCATTGAGCATATGGGGCAGCTGTTCCTTGGGTATCGCAGGATTTTGACTTTTGTTTCTCTGTTTTCGCATGATCAATATCGTGGCAGCAGCTCCCACTGGTGCGATTGGAAGCAAAAATTGCCAGTTGAAATAAGTAGAACCCTTTGGTTCTAACTCTGTAACATCATCTGGTTCTGGCTCTGTAACATCGGGAACGGTCGCGCCCGCTTCCTCTATAGGGATAACTCCTAAATCAAATATTTTCTGCTGACCTGAAGAGTCCTCAATTAGAAGCTCAATGGAATAAACACCAGTAGACATGAGGCTAGTGTCGAGTTTAAAGGACACGGGAACAGAGCTTTTATGGACAATATTGAGTTTCTTTGTCCCCACAACGCAATCTCCGCAACAGAGAGTGACATTGCAGCACACATCATTTCTCTGATTGTTCCTTATCGTCATTTTTACACTAACATGTTCTCCAATTTCAGCAACTGCCGGGTTAATCTCCACATTTTGCACAAGTAACCCAGAAATGTCCGCCCTAGCACCCTTTAGGAAGAAGAGGGCAACCGCAACCAAACCAAGCAAGAATACGAGGTATCCCATGGAAACTCTTAACATGCCCAGCATCTCACTGAAAATAGTATTTTATATTAAGATTTAAGAGATTCTTCCTTTGTAAGAATATGTCGAGATCCGATATATGCGCATACAAAACTCTAAATTAATTAAGAGACTAAGTTACAACTGAAGTGAAGTATCGTGGAGCCTATCGACTTTTTGTTGATAGCGCTTATCTTCGGAGAGTTCTTACTTTTTCTTGCCATCGCTTCCTATTTTGGGAAGAGAAAAGAAAAACGCGAGAAAACAAAGAGCAAAGACTTTCCCTTCTTCAAGGCAGTCTGGACGAAAAGTAAGATTGTTTGTACTGTTTACCCCGACCTTTTAGAAATATTTGTTCCCACCTCCAGAGTTGAAATCCAAGAAAAACAAAGACACTCGCACTGAAATTGATGTTAAAGATTTACGCGGAATTCATAAATATCTTAAGATCGGGATTCCAGAATTTCAATTGAAAGGTGTTGGGGGTTAATGGAAAAAATTCCGGAAAAACGCCGAAGACTTAGAGCAGTTGTTTTAGTTGCTGTGCTCGCAGTGGTAGCAGTAGCTGCATATGCAGCACTTACATATCCTAAAAAGGTTATCAGCTTTCCAGTCTCCTTCACTATTGGAGCAAACGTAGAAGATAGAGAATTCGAAATTTCACCATTGCATGGGTGGACCCAAGTAGAAGTAATCGTCCACAGCGGTACAGCATTATGGACCGCAACAATCAAAAATCAAGATGAAAATATTTGGGACCACCGCGCCAGTCAGGGAGGACAAACGACGTACAAAAGCGGATGGATAGAATTATCCAGCGGACACTACAACTTCACGTTTGCAACAGCTGGATTTGGGGAATTAGAAGCAGATGTAAAAGTAACCACCAAAGGCGGATTCTGGTAGAAACGCTAGCGCATGGAAAATTTTTCTCAGCTATTGTCAATTTCGTGTGTGCAAGTAAAATCGAAACCGATATTCTATTCAATCTCCACGACATAAAGACCAATGGGGATCAATACTTTGGCAAAGTACCTCATCGGAGCGGGTGGCTGGGCATACTTTCAAGTATCTGGGATACACCCTCTCGCAGCCTACTCAAGGGCATTTGACTTTGTCGAAGTGAACTCAACCTTCTATGAGATACCCAACCTGAGGCTCGTTGAGTCTTGGCGTAAAATAGTCTCACCGAACTTCGAATTCGCAGTAAGATGCAACAAGGCGCTAACTCACAAACACAAGTTCCAACCGACGCCGGAAGCATTTGAAATCCTAGAGAAGATGGTGACCATATGTAATACTCTCAAAGCCGAGATTCTGCACCTACAAACCCCTGCGACTTTCCAGGACACAAAGACCAATGTTGAATTAATGCGCAACTTTTTCTCATCAGTAGACCTAAAGGGCATCAGAGTTGCCTTAGAGATGAGAGGTGCCAAACAACCCCTCAACTCACACCTCGTTAAAACGATGCAAGACTACAATCTCATCCACTGCGTCGACCTATCAAAAGACGAGGAACCCGCCTACAAGTCCGAAATCCTATATTCAAGACTCTTCGGTAAAGGCTTGCACAACATTTACCAACCAACAGATAAGGAGCTGAGAAAAATCGACAATAAAGCATCCAAAGGAGACCACAAAACAGTAGCCCTCAGCTTTCACTCCGTTAAAATGTACAAGGACGCCGCCCGCTTTAAAATCTACAAACAGACTGAAAAATTTCCCAAAGTAACCAAATCCACTGGTCTAAGCTCCCTCAAAGAAGTTCTGCGAGAGGACGCCAAATTCCCAAGCAACAAAATGGAACTAGTTACCCATCAAGGATGGAAGCTTATTGACTTAACGGCTAACAAACGGGTGCATGCGTCATACATACTCAAAAAACTTCCTCAAAAAACGTATAACAGCATCAACGAGGTAATCCAAACCCTAGAGGCGCTCAAGCCAAGGTGAATACGTTGAATAACATCTTGCTCGGAACCTCAGGCTGGAGCTATAGAGACTGGATTGGACCATTCTACAAGAAAAAAGAAAAGAGCATGTTGAAAGCCCACTCAAAGGTCTTCAAAACCGTTGAGATAGATTCCACCTTCTACGCTTACCCTTCTAAAGGAAGCGTTATGGGTTGGGTTAAATATTCTCCAGAAGATTTTGTGTTCTCTGCCAAGCTTCCTAAACTAGTAACTCATGAGAAAATGCTCAATTTAGAGGAAGGCGTCGAAGAGGATCTGAATCGTTTTTGCGATCTGATTCGACCTATTCTTTTGAATGGCAAACTTGGATGTCTCCTCATACAGCTTCCCCCAAAATACGCGTTTGATCCGGATCACCTAGACAGATTCTTCCGAATTCTGCCCCCCGAATTCAAATTTGCCGTCGAGTTCCGCCATCTATCCTGGATGAGAAACGAGACTTGGAAGCTTTTAAAGAAACATGGAGTTGCGTACACTATTGTTGATGAACCGTTGTTGCCTCCAGAAGTACAGGTTACAGCTGATTTCGCGTATTTCAGATGGCATGGACATGGAACAAGACCTTGGTTCAATTATCGCTATAAAGTGGAAGAACTAGAGCCTTGGGTGCCGAAAGTACGTAAGGTTGCAAAAGGCGTTAAAAAGGTGTATGGCTACTTCAACAATCACTTTCACGGATACGCTGTGGAAAATTGCCTACAGGTTCTCGAAATGTTGGATGTCCTAACACCGGAGCAAGCTGACGCCAAGACAGTTGTAGAGAAATATCTCGCGCGCGCCAAAATGAAAAGGCTCACCCTAGAAGAATTCATTAAACCCAAAGAAATATCCCTGGAAGACTTACTCGACGCTTTCATAGACAAACCTAGGCTAAAGAGAGCCCAACGCATCAAAGAAAACGAACTAACGATTCAGGAACTGACAAATAATCAAGTTAAAGCATTGATAAGAGACTACCATATCGTCATAGACCTAGAGAATCGCAAGATCCTACACGACTGCGCAGACTGGAATAGGGTGCTAACCAACAAAAGGTTCTGCAAACACATAGGCAGGCTGCTTCTATCATTAGACAAAGAAAAAGCCTCAGAAATCCTCAAACAAATCCACACAAAGAAAGAAGTATGGGAGTTTAAACCATACACAGAATGATCCAAGAATACGGAGCCACCAGACTGCGCGCGCCGCTTTCTATTCTACAAAAAGCTAAGGAGAACCCATTTAGTATCATATCTGCCAGTGTCATTAGAGCAGCCTACATAGTTTCCTTTCTGCAGTTATCGCGCGCGCGGAATATACAACGACTCCGATCTTCTCCTATTCGATTCTCTTCAGATTTTTTGATCCAAGGAAGAGGAAAAGAATCCCTAGCAACCAACCCAATGAGGTTTGCAGTAATAGAACGTATAATAGCCGCGTAATCGTGTCCAAATCTGGAATTAGCTTCATCAAACCAAACAGGGGACCCAAGAATGATCCAATTGATACTAATATTACTATTAAGACGTTTAACATGAACCTCACAGACTTTTCTGAGAAGGCGGGTATCAAGAGGAAGAGTCCTAGAACGATTGCAACATTTCCTGCGGCAACCAATACTCCAAATCCGGTGTTAATCAGCAAAGAAATTAAAGTGGTTTGCGGGCTAAGGCCTGTCGATAGGACTGTAACAGCAGCCGCAATCGGTATCACAATTAGCCAACCTTGCAGTAACCTCGCCTTGACAAACCTTTCTACACCAGATGGTGTTTTCTTATATATGAAGAGGGTTTCTTTACCGCGGAGCGTTACTTCACTACCCACAAACACTGCAAGGATTGGAAACATGAATTGGATCATCATCAGAGGCATGATCAAGCCCAATTCATACTCTTCGGGAAGCTGAGGAACAACCACGAATACGTTCATCATAACGATTAGACCCACTATATAGGCGATCTTCGAAAGGTTCTCAAGTCTCCGACCGTAGTCTTTAAAAATAGATACCAGAAGAGTTCCGAAAGAGTCGCCACCGCCCAGATATCTAACAGTTCTATATAAGAAGCCGTCTGGTTTAGCCTTGGAAGCTGTAAAGGTTGTGGGTTCAATATTGTAGGCGCGATCAGCCGCTTTCGCACCCAGCCACAGCACCGCTACGAAGAAGGCGACAAGGCCCCCAAACCGTGTCAGAGTTTCAAAACCAATTAATCCAATGTTGCCGGGGTTGGATGCAAAGCTTACAATAACTTCAGCTCCCCAAGAACTAGGCAACAGGTTTAGAATTGCTTTCACAGTACCACTCGCTCCAGGATCAGCGAGAATTTCAAATATGCCTCCGAACTGAACTCCATATACTAATGCGACCAAGGGCAAGGCGATTATTAATGCAAGAGCCTTTCCAATATCCCTTCCACGAGCTGTTTTCCCAAACTTTGTTCGCATGAGAGCTGCGACCACATTGCCAATCCAGAAAGCTGACAAGAACGTTACAACAAAAATTCCAATTATTATCGCTATTTGCAATACATCCAATCCTAAAGGATTTAGAGCAGCAGTGAAGAACCCAGCAATTACTGTGACGAAGATAGCGTAGAAAGGCATCTGGCCCATGAATTCGCCTAAGAGAATGTCACTTGGCTTTATAGGGGCTGCAAGAAAGATCTCAAGCTGCCCAGTCTGCACTTCCCTCAAAGTTTGGGTAATTGGAATTATTATGAAGTAAATAAAAATTAGGAACAGTATTATTTGAACCACTGCTACAGCAGCTTGGGATAAGATGAAAGCAAGGAAGTCATCGATGAATAGTCTCGCGAAGCCCGGCGCAATTAACACCACATAAACCGCTAACAGCCCGACGATCAGATAGGGAAAGTAAGGTCTAACCCGTCTTATCCTGCTTGTGTGAATGCGATATTCGTTCCTTGCAACCACGAGCCACTTAGGAATTGGCATCTCTCTGCTCCCTCCACACCAAAAGCTTCTTCTCCTCAATACCCCCGTTAGGCGCGTGCA
>CAYFWY010000037.1:0-13193 GCA_964346895.1 uncultured Candidatus Bathyarchaeia archaeon
TATTTGTTCATCAAAAGATTCCATGCTTTTGCTTAGATGTGGATGCGTCATTATTCTTTGGCATGCTTAGCGACTTGTTTTTCCAGAACATAATGGACTCATAAAAATAGTATGCTACGAGAAACGAGATGGGTGCCAAAACGTTCAGGTCTTGAGGGTTAGAATATAATTCGAGCAACAATAAGAAGAATGGAAAAATGAATAGTAGAAGAAAACCTGTTATGAGTTGACTTTTGATGAAAAAGATTCTTTTCTCTGTTGTTCTCGGCGTATAATGAAATCTTTGGATCGCCTTCTGCACGTCATCTAGAGTAGGCACATTTTTCATCCAATGTTCTTCGATCAAGTCAATCAGATATCGCCATTTTTTGAGATATGCAAAAGCTAAACAAGAGTTGGAGAATAGTCTCACCACAAAGCAGAGTAAACCTACCAAAAGAGAGATCCTCCAAAGTGAAGGCACTTGTTCTCTCAACAATTGTGCATACGCAACTAATGTAACGAAGAAGATTCCAATCGCCCAATCGGTTACTCTGTCTTTTCTTTCCATCGAAAAATTGTATTCTTGGATTATTCTCGAATGATATTCTTTTAACCATTCTCCACTCATTCATAGTCAACTCGTCACAATATTTTTGGGGCCTTTTCATCGAGTAGAGCTATAGGTTTCGAGCTAATTCTAGTCAGTAACATTGCACACGCATCTTGTTTCTTCCAATAGTTTCTTTAAGATTGTTTTGCAAGTCTCTTTTTCTGCCACTTGTCGAACATTTTTGTGGATTCAGCAAAGCGAGGTTTAAGGGGAGGCCGCCTTTTCTTCTCAATAAATTCGAAGAACGTTTTTCCCTCTTTGAAGATGTGGTTAGCAGGGACGATCCAACCTCTTGTGAAAGGGCTACCTGCTCCTACAGGCATAACGAGATAGCGTTCCTTCCTGAAGGCTCGGGCATGGCCAAGTTCGTCTAACATACCTGTGCTCATGGGGGGCATCTCCCTGTAAGGGTGAAAGGCGGCGATGATGTCCACCTTCTTAACGTCCCATCTTAGATCGCGGCAGACTGTGTATGCGAACACCACTGATTCGTCCTTTAGGTCGACGTTCTGTCCAATCTCGATCGAAGCTGGGTCAATCACTGCCCCGTAATCGCGTAGGCGCCATATTAGTTCATTAATCTCTTTTCGAATCTCTTCGGTAGCCACAGTCATTGAATAGGAAGCGTAGAAAGTTGGCAGCTTCTTCTCAGTAGCGAACTTCACCATATTATCCACGTCCCTTACATAGGTTTCCCTATCTTCGCGACTTGGAGTTCTTGTTCCCAATACGAAGTGTCTAACATTCTTGCCTGTAAGATGAGTTGCCCATTCAGCCCAGTCTTCACTTATGGAAACTTCGGAAGCGAGCCAGTCTAAGATTCTCTCCAGGGACATTTCCTTCTGGTGTGCAATTACCTTCAAGACATGTTCACCGTACTCGGTCTTCAGGCGTTCCATGATTTTCCATTCTGCGTCAATAAGAGTGATGATCCGGTCAGGATGCAGTTCGGCAATTGCACGGTGATCCTTAAACTCAAGATTGAGTCCGCGCCACTCGATGGAAGCTGGGGTTCTGACGATAACGTTCGTGGTCTTAGGAAGTTTATCCATTTGTCTTGCAATCGAACAGTAGGCTTTCTCACGCATCAGCTTAAATTGATACTGGTATCCGTCCATCAGCTCCCCGATATACGAAGCCCGCTGGTAAGCATTTTGTGGGCTTATGTTAGATTGCTTCAGAATCTCTTCGAACAGGTCAAAAACTACTATTTTCTTACCCATTTGAGCTGCGAAGCCTACTGTGTCCTCGAGAAACCAGGTGGATCTTAGACCTACTTTCGGTCCAGTGACGATACTAACTACTTTAGGCATTTTCTACCTTCCTCTTCTTCATTTTATATTACTTATAACCTAAATATCCAATGTGACGTAGGGAGGATGATGATCGGTTCCTCTCATCCTGGAGTATTCTTTCGGTAACCCTTCAACTCTTGGTTGCTTATGCAAGATACCGAAGCTGTTGGGAACCACAGAGTCCTTTAGTTCAGGTGAAACAAGGATATGGTCTATCCAAGACCTGAGCTCAGCGGGCTGTCCAAAACGAGACCTTTCAAGAGGATTGACCACTCGGTCCTTGAAATCAAGTGTCCATCGCTCTTCCGTCTTCAGAGGGGCGTGGCAGTTGTGCATAATCCGAACAGGGTCCCAAACACTTCCCATTACTGGCTCTAGGAAAGCACCTCCCAGCATTGCGGAATACACATCAAATTCAGGGCTATCATTCATATCTCCCAACACGACAACTCTTCCGTTTCCATTTTCATCTATGAGTTGATCAAGTCTCTTCCGAACCGCATTGGCCTGCGCTTTCAGCTTCATACGGTTTGCCCGGGAAAGCCTATCGTAGGCGAAGAGGTCTCCAGGTATGAAGGCACCTTTCGATTTTGCGTGAATAACAATGAAAAAAGTGCTATCGATTAAAGCGCTACCAGATAACTCAGCTTCCACAGGAACACGATTCCACCAACTGTAATTTTCTTTGATGCCATCCCCATCAGCGTCAAATATACTTAGTCTGAAGTCTTTGAGGCTCTGTTTCTTGGAACGCATGTTTACGTCAATTCCAAGCTCATTTCTTACAAGAATAGCAAGACCATATGAGCCCCTCTTCTCACCCTGATAAACCTTGTATGAGCCTCCGAGGTAATTATCTACGAATTTCTTGGTGCGAATCTGAGTGGGCGGCGCTTCCACCAAGCCCAAAATGTCGGGATCTACCTCTTGTATAATGGCTGCGAGAAGTCTGGACCGCCAATAGTGTCCACTATCTTTCTTCGGTATATTGAGGCTCTTTGGTATGAGATCGATCATATTTTCGCCATTTAAGCTCAAAATTTTTAATTTGGCTATATGATCACCTCCTATCACTCATTTTGCCTTGGCCTCAGAACTCCCCAGTCTCGGCAGCCTGACCTGCCGATATTCTAATCTTTTTCTCACCCTCTCCTAGTCGGGTCTTAATCTTTCTGCAAAGCTGGGGATTCACCATCAGCTCGTTTAGCGTCAGTACTTTGTCACTTATCCCAAGGAACCGCAGTATTTGGTGGAGTCCTGGTCGATTGTTGAAGTATCCGGTGAACTTGACTTGCCCATCGTCGTCGAGATCAGGTATGATGCCTCCGCTCGGCCCTGGACGACCCTCAATCATTTGCACAGGATCCTCGGCCTCCACACGCAGAATAGTTAGTGCTCGCCCCAACCCGTCCATGTGGCCGATCACCATCGCCAGCTCGGCGATCTGATGATCGACAAGGCGTTTCAGGGCAGCTTCCTGATCGACTCCAGATGAAGTATCTAATCGGCGAAGTCCAGCATTGATCTCTCGACGATTCTCCTTGTCGAGTTCTATGCGCACCTTCTCCTCAAGTTTGTAGGCTTGGTGGGGCGTACAGACTAAAGATTCGGTCCAAGACAAAACCTCCTTCTCCAGTGATGTGTAGACACCTTCTGGAGAGTGAGTGTGGTTATGCATGTAGAGGGTTGCCTTCTCAGCTCGGGCTAAAGCAGCATCACGGGCAAGTTGTTGCTGCGCTTCGGACAGGTCTGGTGATGGGGATCGGCCCAGACCATGTTCATCTAGAAAGGTGTTGTAAAGGTACATGGTATGATGTTCGATGCCGTATCGGGTGCGAATCAGCCTATAGATTTTTTGGATCACCAATTCCTTAAGACGTCTGGAGACGTAGCCAGCTGTCTGAACTCCGTTGCGCCACTCATCCTCGTTGAAGAGCAAGGGCAGGGAGTAGGGCGGCTCATATCGTGCCAGTTCTGGATGAGGCCTCAATGCGTAGACAAGGCCTCCAGGGAAATGTCCGCCAAAGACCCAGCCATAGACCGCAATTTGGAGACCGCCAACGGTCAAACCTTTGTCACGATCAGGTGCGGCTTGGAAGGCGGGGCGAAGATTACCGTCATCGTCTCTGCCCTCGTACGGGATTAAGGGGATCCGGGACCCTTTCAGTGGAGTCGGCTCCACAACTACATCGTCGTTGAGGATGGAATTGAAGACCTCACTGCCCACTTGTAGAATATCAGGCTCGTCATAGGGCGGCCCTAGCATTAGAGGCGTTACGCTTCCTTTGAGTCCAAGTTCATTGAGTGTGTTTATGTGTTCGATGACAGAAGGGGGCAGCGCTTTCACCATTGTGTCGGCAAGGAAGTCCTCGTCTGGTATGTTTAAGCCTGTGAACATGTCTGTAAGGGCGACGAACTGGAGGCAAAGGAAGGTGAGTTCTACCACCTGTGCATCAATTTTGCCTTCATTCAAGTCAGGGGGCACACGTTTGGACACCGCTTCTAGGGCCATGCGCGATCTCTCATCTACCTCCGAAGGGTTAAGATCCTCAAGCAATGCGAGGGCTCGTGCTTCACGGGCAGCCTCCAAGCGTGACTGCCATAGGCCTTCTTCCGAGTAGCGTCTCTCATTATCCTCTCTGAAGGCAGCTCGTAGCTCATCATATTGTTCATCAGTGTAGGCCTTGGGATCGGTGGAGAAGGCATCAGCAAACGTCAGCACGGCTCTTTCGACACGGGTGTAATACTCGGGGTGTTTGTCATATTCTGTAAGATTTTGCCATTTATCGATGAATTGACGTTCGGTTAAGCCGTGTTTTGTGGCAGTCAAGCGTCCCAATATAGCGTGGTGCGTCATCGAATACCAACATTTGCGACGTTGGGCGATCAGACTGATCGCGAGCTCTCGGCTAACTCGGTCTACAAACCCCGATATCTGGACTCCGTTCTTGAAGGAAGGTTCATCGAAGATCAGCGTTGTTGAGAAGTTGAGTTGTTGCTCAAAGATACCTGGTATTTGGAGAAAGAAGCGGGCTAGGTTGTTTGGGAACGCCTCGGGGTTCAGGTTTCCACTCCAGATCCAGTCGCTCATAGCCTGGAGGCCTCTTGACCAGTTGGCGTTGCCGAGGCTTAGATCAGCGTCGGTCAGCGGTAGGGAACACTTGGGTCGCTCGGTCTGACTCAAAGGAGTCACCTTCCCACTGGGCATTATCCACTACCACCTTTGCCTAAGGCCGAATAGTCAAAAGGTGTCGCTTTCCCATACCTGTCTACGAAGAAGCATTCCAAATCGGGTAGGCTTTGTCTACGCCTTTCTTCGGCCAACTCAGTGCACAGTGCTTTGATGGTACGCATCGCTTCCTGGCTTTGCTTCATACTGTCCGGGAGGTTGAGCAAGCCTCCATGTTCAGGTGGTGCTAGGCCACGAACTAATGTGCGTTTAATCACGCGATGCTGGCGAGTGTCAGCTTCTTGGGTCTCAGCGCCTGGTTCCAAGTTTACAGCCGAAGCGCCGCCGCGAGTGGAAACTTGGTCCAACTCGGGGATCTTGACCCAGAGTTGCTGAGCCTGATAACTCTGCACAGAGCCGGCCACGTTTGCTTCGATTCCCCTGTAATGGCAGTATTCCACGAAGAATCGTATCTCATCAAGTGACAAGATGCCTCGGCGGGGTATCCCGTCCTTAATATCGAAACGGTTTATGTCAACAAGACCGTCGCTGGCCGTGTCCACAAGACATAGTCGCGCCACCTTGGTTTGGATTCGAGTGTCTAGCATAATGGCGTCGGCACCAGCGTCAGCAGTTACATCCACCATGGCTCTGATTACGTCTTTGCTCGTCCTCTTCTGTCCGCGAGCTATCTGTGGGAAATACTTGTTGTGGGGGAACAACTCGTTGAGCTTTACATATGTGTTAGTGGAATCGTCTGGCAATACCTCGCGGGAGATCAATGTATCAAGGGACACTTGAGTTCGATTGGTAAACAGTGGTCTACCTTCGCGGTCTCTCAGGGTGTTGACTGCATACTCCTGTAAATCGAAGGCACCTTCAGCTTCTCTGGGGCAAGGGTGGAACTCGCGAAGTTCGATGAGCACCTCTCGCACCGCCCGTTCTCCTTTACGATTGTTCCAGACCTCCATGTCTTGGGCGAAGAGGACAGACATAACCTGGCAGTGGGAGAACTGCTCAGTACGATTCAGAGTGAGAACAACCTCATCTAAAACCTCTCTAACCAGCTCCACCTTCATTCCATCGACTCCTACCTTGACCAAGTTGCATGGATGTACCCGCGTCCCCATGGAGCAGGCAACCCCGATCGCTGACTGAGCGGCTTTTCCAGCAATCTCGTAGGGGAACTTCTCGATGGCTTGCCCCGTCTCTGAACGATCGAATAGAAGCTGGTCTTCCCCGATGTTGGTGCTCAGTTGCACCTCAAGGTCTCGCTTGTAGTTCAACACTGCATCGCTGATCGCCATGATCTGCCAAGGTTTGATGTTGCCCAACGCGCTTCGGGGATCTTCACTATCAACAATGCGTCCTCCTCCAAGGACAGCCTCTCTAGCCTCTTGAGGATTGAAGACACTAACTAGAAGCTTGCGATTCCTATTTCTATACATAATAAATCTCTCCAATACATTATTCAGCACATTTCGTATATTATTTTATGCATGGAGGCAATAGAGTTATCCTACTCAGGAACGCAGTGGACGCCCTTGAAGCACTACATAATGTTAGTAGAAAAATGAAATAATGAAACCCGAAGCTGTTTTTTCTCAAAGCTAGAGATGTTATTTGAGCGCCTTAAAATTGAAACACACTCTAGTAGAGAAGCTATATACGTCGCAGGTTTCTCTTCCAAGCACTGCATGCATCGCGCGCGTGCGCATACATTTTGACCCCCCTAACACGGCCACTAAATTTTAATTGTCTTCAACTCGTTGGTAATGTTTAGTGTGAGAGCACTTGAGCGAAGAGGTTATCGGTCTCATTGGACCTTTAGAGGGTAAAGGGAAGGGGCGAGTGACTAGACGGTTTGCCCTGGTTTTTACTGAAAATGAACTTATCTGTGTCAAGATTGGTGGCACATTAAGCATCTTTGCCACAGTTTTAGGTGAATCCGTAGATGCTGGTTATGGTCTATCTACAATTACCGACGTATACAATCATATCGCAAATAAACGAGTGGATAAACTCAAAAACATGCATGTAGAGGATATCTTGGATTTGGATAAACTCAATTTTTCAATACCTTATGGCGATATCGAGAAAAATTGAGCTCAAGAAAAAAAGCATACTATCGCCTAAAAGACGTAGGATAATTGAAATCAAAACGAAGAGAAAGAAATACTGGTTTCGGATTGTTGAAGAGAAGGCATTCAACTATTATGTAAATCTAGTAAAGAGAATTCTTCCAAACAAAGCACAGGTTCCCTAGATTGGCGCGCGCGGCTTTATGCGCTACTTTCAGAGCTTTCTGTCTTTAGATCAGCAAAGTAGTTGAGTATCCACTTTTTGATGGCATCCCTTGTGTGTCGAAAGGCAGCAAGTTTTTCCTCGTCGCTTTCATCGACTTCGGAGGGATCACTGAAACTATGGTGGATATAACGCTTTATTCTAGGTAATGTCGCGTTGATTATTTCGGGTCTGTCACTAATTATGGGTGAAGAGCAGAATGGGCAAATCACTTTTGCGCTGCTTCTGCACACTGATGCAACTACGTCGATATCCTTGTTTCGGAACTCTTCAATGCTCTTTGAAGTCTGCTTGGAAATATCTATTCCTATCTCAGCCATAACTTTAATGGCTAAGGGATGAACTTGCGTTGGACTTGAGCCGGCGCTGAAGACTTCGTACTTTTCACCATAAAAATTCCTAAGCAATCCTTCAGCCATTTGCGATCGGGCTGAATTATGTGTACACAAGAAAAGGACTTTTATCTTCATTGTTCACCCAGAACAGCAGGATTTCTCATTTCCTGAATTAACCACTTGTGCAGCAGCAGCGAGTCCTGCTCGTAGGATAATCTCGGATGGAATTGCTTCATATACCTGTCCTTCTATTTTGACAGTTCTGCACTCAGAAGGGCCACAAACATCACAGCAAGGACTTTGGCCGACACTTCCTTGAACAAGATTTTCTAATGGGCGATTGTTGATCCATATCCGATTTGACTCTAAAGGGGCTTCTTTGAACTCGGAAACAGACAGCTCTTTCTTTTCCAACATGACTTCAATTCCTAATGGAGCGAGAGTGCGCTTGAGTGTAGAAACTGCCTTGTCAAGTTCTTCCTCTGTTGATCCGCATCTTGGGCATGTCTTATCACTTGATATCAATCGTTGCCATTCAATTTTCAGAGTTTTCGAGTTACCACTTTTCGTTAGGGCAGGAGCGGAGGCACAACAAGAACTACTGCCCTTAGCTACCTTGCCACCGCGTTTTCTAGTAATCTTTTTAGCCTTTTCCTTTTTCATAGAATTGCTTCACCTCTTTACTTACTACGCGCGCTACAACTCTCTTGTGTGCACGTGGTGAGTGTATGTAAGTATAAGAGAAACGATATTTTTGGGTTTGGGTTGGGGGTTAAAATTTACGCCCCCACAAAAATTTGTAAGAGTTATACTAATAATCAAACCATGCGCGCGCGCAAAAAGTAATCTGTCACCACTACAACAATCGCTTAATGTTGCTACTCTGTTAAAAAAGGTGTGACAGAAAAAGAGGCGCACATCTGTGTAGGGGTAGCCTAAGTTTTTTGCTTGGATGCATAAATTCATATTCCATGGCGCGCGCTGACCACTGCTTTCTATTGAATGATGCAGAAAACATAGAGTGCTATAAATATTCTTTGTTAAATCGGCCAGTAAGAGAAAATTTGCAAGTCCTCTCTTTGTAGTTGAGTCGTTAGGAAACTTTTTACGTCATCATCTTCAATAAAGCGGTTTCCTTTCTTATCAGTGTGAATGGGGATTCCTGTCTTTCTCAGCTTGTCGCCTTTTGCACAGTCAGTAAATAGATATTGTGTTTCTTCCGCGTGCAAAATTAGCTTGAGAGCCGTTAGATTCTTAGCTGGAATGCTCTGAGCAATGATGTATACGATGCTCTTTGGTTTCTTTCCGATGGCTAATCTTTTGAACTCTTCCCATGTTTTGACTCGAACATTTTTTCTCATAAGTTGAATCTCTCTTTGTCAGTCTTTTGTCTTCGCCAGATCTCTTTTCACGTCTTGGTTTTCCTTTTGTTTCGTGGAAAGAGATGGCGTGTTCGTAGACCAAATCTCACAATAGCCAGCATTAAGGGGACTTCCATCAAAGGCCCTATGACCGTGGCCAAGGCAGCGCCCGAGTTGAGTCCGTAAAGGGTTGTTGCAACTGCGATGGCGACCTCGAAGTGGCTGCTTGAACCGATTAGAGTAGTGTCTATGGACGTTTCATAGTCCCAGTTTGACAGCCAAGAGGTTGTGTAGGTTATGGCAATCATCGTGACATAGTGGAGCAGATTTGGAGCAGCAAGGTAAGCCACCAGAAGCGGATCGTTGAGGATTATCTCTCCTTGGAAAGAAAACATGACGATCAGAGTGAGCAACAAGGCGATGATGGATATTTTACGCACACTTTCAAGATAGGTAGAGTCAAACCATCCTTTTCCTTTTCTTCCTATAAGCAACTTTCTGGAAATCGCTCCTAAGGACACTGGAAGAGCTATAAAAACGATCACGCTCATTGCGATCAGATCCCACGGTACAGGTATGCCACTTACACCCAGATAGAAAGCCGACTGAGGCGCGTAGAGAGCAACCATCAATAACGCGTTGATGGCTGTGTTTATAAGTCCCTGAGCGAGGTCTCCTTTGGCCAGCAGCATCCACCACATGACCATCGCAGTACATGGAGACATGCCTAAGAGTATGACGCCAGCTCTGTACATCGGATCATCGAGGAGCAAGTTCGCAAACAACGTCATTATCGGCGGGGCGATGACCCAATTTGCAATTATTGTGAGAAGCATGGGTTTCGGTTTTCTCACAGCCTTCTTGATGTCGGTAAAAGCTATGCCCACCACGGTGGGGTACATCATGAAAAATAGGCAGATACCAATTGGAATTGACAATTTAGCGAATTTCAAAGAGTCTAAATATTGACCAAAAGCTGGGAAAAATCTTCCTAACAAGAGGCCAACAATTATGCAGATGGCTATCCACAAAGTCAGATATTTCTCAAAAACTCCAAGTTTCGCTTCCTTTGTCTCTGTCAAGGTTGGGCTTCTCCTTCAGATTTCTCTTTTTTCTGAGGTATCCTTGAGATTATGTTGGGACACATTTACATATTTAAATCTATCGTTATAATATAAAACGAAAGCCTTTCCTCAAAAACGCGATATCCTCAGCTGCTTACAGAGTTTTCAGTTTGTGCAGGATTTCAAGCAATTCTGGGGTTGCTAGGCTATAGAAGACCCATTTTCCTTCTTTTCTATCCTTGACTAAACCCACATTTTCTAGAAGCCCCAGATGATGAGAAGCTGTGGGCTGTGTTAGGTTTAACGCGACCATTATCTCACAAACGCACATCTCACGAACTTCTAGAAGTCTTAAAATCCTTAAACGTGTGTCGTCGGCAAGAGCCTTGAAAAACCTGCGTTGCCCCTTGGCTATTTCAACATTTGCGACTTTGTCGGCCAGCTGTTTCAACTCGTCTGCGTATTCTAAAGCGTCTTCTGCAGGGCAAATTCCAGATTTTATCAATCGATTAAGTCGTTTGCTCACTTTTTGCTTTGACATCATTGTTCGACACCTGAAGGTGATTTGAACATATTTAAATATGTTTCCAGCTCATGACCGAGATATTATATTAATGAAACAAAATATATAAATATGTTCTTCCGCTATAATGCTTCCACTAAATTCGAAGGGGCAGCTACAATTGGGCGAACAAGATAAGGACAGTTGTGCGTGTACTCAAAGACTTATGGATGTTTTGAGAGCGGCCAAACCGAAAAAAGGTCTGCTTAAAAGGGTGACATGCGTCAAGTGTGGGAAGGTTTTCTGGACTAATGGGAACGACAATCTTTGTTTCGAATGCGGCGAAAACTAGGCGGGGATTCCCATGGCGGAAAAAGAAAAGAATGAAGAAAAGAAGATCGGTTTCATTTTATGTGTCTGCACCGGAAAATGTCCAGGATTTTCTAAAATGGATATTTGGGACTTTATTAATATTGTTCGAGCCGAATATCCGGTTGAATATGCTTTTGTACATCCGATGCTCTGTGATGAAGATGGAGACCGGTTTCTAGCGGAGTTTCTGAAAAGAGGCAGAAAATACATAATCACTGGCTGCGCTCCTGTGATGCAGAAAAAACTATTTCGAGACGCTTTCGAAGGTGCTGGACTTGATGTGAAGAAAGATCTGTTCCCTCTGGATGTCAGAGACATGAAGACAGAAGACGCGCTTAAAGTGGTGAAGAAAGCCCTAGAGGAGGCCACGGGAACTGTCTGAAGAGACCTACATGGGTGTACCTCGTAGCAAGATACCGTGGTATCCAAAAATAAACTATGGCAAATGCGATTTGTGCGATAGCGACCCTCAATGCTTAAAGTTCTGCCCTCACAGAGTATATACAGTAAAGGAACAGCCAAAGAAATTGGTTGTTGAAAATCCAAACAACTGTGTTGTCTTTTGCCGTTCGTGTAGGAGAGTATGCGTGCCCGAAGCACTGAGTTTTCCGGAAAAGAAGGAAGTGCTGGCCCTAATAAAGAAACTTAGGGATTACTAGAAGGTAGTCTTATGTCAAAAGAAGGAAAAGTATTCGTAATTCCCTGCAGTGGAATTGGGAAAGCTCTCGGAACTGTTAGCAGGACAGCCACATATGAAGCCGTGGAAAAGCTTAGACCAAATGAGGCTACCACGGTTTGTCTTCCTTTGCTAACAATTGGGGATGAAGCGGTTCTGAAACTTGTAAGAGATAATCCTTGCATATCTATCGACGGTTGCCCTTTTCAATGCGCACGCAAGAACATAGAAGCTTCTAAAGGCAAGCTTGTAGACAGCTTAATGGTTACTGATGTTTTGCGAGAAAATAGGAGTCTGAAACCGGAAGCTGTCATCGCGTTGGGTCCAAAAGGATTGAAACTCGCCAGCATTTTAGCAGAAAAAATTGCTAGACAAATCGATGAAATAAACAATAGGTGAATACGATTGACTATAGTAAAAGATAAAGTAGGAATAGTCTCCTGTAGCGGTGAAGACTTATCTGAAGGAACCATATCCCGCGTCGCCACTCGCCTTGTATTGGAGAAACTGAGACCAGACGATACGGTAACCATATGCCTTCCATTGTTTCTTGCGGGAAGCGAGGACGAGAGAGCCTTCGCAAGAGTATTTCCAACGATTGCCGTCGATGGATGCGACAAAAGATGTGCAGAGATTGGAACCAAAGAATACAGCGGCAAACCAGTTGCAACAATTGTTGTTTCAGAAATTATGAAAAAATACCCTCACCTAAAAGCGAAATCAAGAGACAAACTGAGCGCCAAAGAAATGAAACTTGCTATTAAAGTTGCAGAGGAAATCGTGGCAAAAGTCGACGAAGTCTTGGGAAGAAAAAAGTGAAGAGGCGTCAGTAAATGAGTGAAGAAGAAAAAGTGGCAATCGTTGCCTGTGCAGGAATGGACAAACCACTAGGTTCGGTGGCTCGTGCTTGCGCTTTCAAGGTAGTGAAAGAGTTGAAGCCAGAAGATTCTGTCCTAGTCTGTATTCCCCCTCTTGTCATTGGTGTCAACCCTCATTCTGAATGGATTAAGAAATATCCGGTTATTACTATTGATGGGTGTCCTGAACGTTGTGCGACGAAGATCGTTGCAAAAAATAGAGGTAAAATAAGAGGGAGGGTGTTCATTCCGCAAAGTGCTCAAAAGCATGGGTTGAAACCGAAAACCTCTGCAGAAATTGGTCCTGAAGGAGAAAAACTTACAGCAAAAATTGCTGATGAAACAGTTCTCTTGATTGACAAGATTTTGAGGAAGTGAGTGATTGAAAAACGAAAACTCTTATCAACTCAAGGTTCTAAAATGGACTTTTCGAGTCCCAAAAGATCTACTTTACAATGAAAATGATTGCTGGGCGAAAATAGAGGGATCCAAAGCAAGGGTGGGAATTACGGATTTCCTTCAAAGTATGGCTACTGACATCATATTTGTGGAATTCAAGGGTGTTGGCACAGAAATTGAACAACTGGATGAAGTGGCTTCTTTCGAATCCGTAAAAACTATTCTTGACTTGATATCGCCTGTGAGTGGCGTCATAGTCGAGGTTAA
>CAYFWY010000038.1:0-13157 GCA_964346895.1 uncultured Candidatus Bathyarchaeia archaeon
TCTAAAAAGTCTTCAAAAGAAGGGTCTAATCGAGGCAACCCTAGAATATCCAACTCGTTTTACTGCAGTTCCATTTGAGAAAGTAATTGATTCTTTCATTAAATCTAAACAAGAGGAAGTTGCCCTAATAGAAGAAAAAAAGAAAGATTTGCTTTCTGATTGGAATAAAATCAGTCAAAGCGAGCTTGATTTATCTCTAGAAAAATTTGCTGTGATTGAAGAAAACAAGAAAATCTTTCAAAAAATATCCCAGATGATAAAAGAGACCAAGAGTCAATTTTCAATGGCTTTAACTGTCTCTGATTTATTTAAAGCGGAACGATTTGGAGCTTTTGAATTTGTGTATGATCATCCTATGAAGTCTAATATTCATTTTCGAGTTCTTACTCAACTGTCAAAGCAGAACTTGAAAGCAGCAAAAATTCTTAAACCAAAATTGAAGCCCATACTTGTTTTTAGAGGAATAAATCCTGACGTAGGTTTACCTCCGTTTTCCAGAATGGTAATACGAGATGGAGAAGAGATTATTCTTTTCATTTCGGATGAAGTAAATGAATATTCAAAATGGGAGAAGGAGGTTTGTCTTTGTACGAACTGCAAGTCAATAATTCAAGCGTTTTCTAGTGTTTTCAAAGGTTTGTGGCAAAACTCGACCGATATTGAAAGTCTAATAGCTGAAATTGAAACTGGCAAATCTGCTCCTAAAACCCAAATTATCAAAGACCCAGCATCAGCCAAAATGCGTTACTATCAAATTTTGAACTCTGCTAATGTGGAGATCTTGATAATCACTTCCTCTGAAGGTTTAATTAGACTATCGGAAAAAAAATCTCAACTTAAAGAGTGGTCTGAAAGAGGGGTTTCCATTAAAATCATGGCTCCAATCGTAACTGAAAACTTGGATGTTACCCAGCAGCTATTGAAGTGGAGTGAAGTTAGGCATATCCCATTAGGTTATTTTGAAACTATAATCATCGATGGGAAACACCTTTTCCAGTTTAAACCTACGTCTCCAACAAAAAGATCATTACATGAAATGGCATATTTTGAGAACATCCTATACACTAACGACTTAAACCATATTCAAAAAACAAAAAACTTGCTTTATGATATCTGGAGAAAAACTCGTACTCCATCCTCCGAAAGTATACGGTCAATAACCAGATCCCCAATGGCATCACCAAAATCAGCGATAGGACATCACTCTCTATTTGAAAAGACAAGTTTCTATCGAACTATGAAATATCAGCAAATGGAAACAATTACTGAAGAAAATGTGTTGAATAAGATTGAAAAAGAAAAGAATCTCTTTACTAAAGACAATTTGAATTGGTTTGATACTTGGAGGTATTTCGGTTGTAGAGCTTTTGCAGTTATCCATCCACCCAACATTTTTGCTTTACCTGATATTGTTATAGGAGTTCTTCATCACAATAACGACTCTTCTTTTGGAGCTGAGAATAGGATGATAATTGATTTATTGCAAGAAACAGAAAAGGGCTTCTATTATGTTCCAGTTTCTTATGTTCAAGATAGCCCTAAGGCTTTGGATTTAAGGAAAGAAGTATTTGCAGGTTTTCCTGTGGAGAAGAATATTATTATCTTTAAAAAAGACGAATTTCAAGTTCGAGTAAAGGGGAACACTCTCTTTGCAGGTTGGACTAAACCAATACCGCTTGGGTCTACAGAGTATATTCTACCACCTTCATGTTTGCTCTTTGAGGGATACGGTGATGTTAAATCTGGAATGTTCACTAATGTTATTCCTACAGGTCGCAAACAAGAGTTCTGGTTCAATTCTTTTGATGCCTTTGTCTCTTTTTTTCATCCGCAGTCAAAATATATTGGATCTGGAACTGAAGGGTTTATTGAAAGAGATTCGATTTTCATTTCAGCTCCTACGCAATCAGATATGGAGGTGTAAACCTCAGTACTTATCAATTGGCAAATTGGTTGGATTGTTAATCAACATTTTTCTTTTCTTACTCGTCTATATATCATATAACCTATGGATGCACCTGCTATAGTTTCAACTATTGTTACAGCTAGCAACAATACATAGACGTTTATGAACATGGTCAAAAATTGTGGAGGGGAGAAGAGGTACATATTTAATGTAATAAAAACGGGGAGCATCAACATAAATCCAATAGCAACTAAGATTGCTAACCAAAACAGTCTATTACGTTTTTTAAAGAATATGTAAAAACTATTAAAAATCACATCTCCAAAAAAAGAAGTGGCTATCATTGGGATTTTAGATAAAACGTCAAAAGGGACACCAGACAAATATGTGGTTAAGGTAAGCAACGCTGCTAAGACGCCTTGTAACAATAATCTCCATCGTCTTCCTTCATACATGAGAAAACCAAAACTAATGAATATCATATGACCCACGATAAAGAGCCAATTTAATCCTTGAATTCCAGTTATTAAGTTGCCAAGTTGCCCAACAAATATCGTATAGATAAAACTGGCAACTGCAAGGATGATAACAAGTGTAAGATCTCTACTCTCCCACATCTGCACTCTCTCCCCTAATGACCTTAACATTTCAGTGCCGATAGAATATGATATTTTTCAACATGCATCTCACTTGTTGTTTTGAAGTTGTACTAAAGATTTGAGGAAGAATCTTCTATTGAATCATAGTCATCTTGCATACTCTAGCGCGCGCATATTACTTGAAATCTTCAAAATCTCTTCTGTTGATACCATCTTCTGGGTCGCTAGGAATTCTAATTGTTATAACCTCAACCTCTTCCGTCAAAATCTCTTCTACCAGATTGCTAATGACGCCGGGTTCTATTGCGCGCGCGCATCAAAAAACTATAAGACATAGGCTACTACTACCCATACACACACTTTGTTAGGCTATTTTTTCTGAAACAGGTAGACACCCTATAGCAACATTATTCAGAACATATACCTGTGTCAAATTACAAAGCGCGCATATCATTTCCTTAGCCGAGGAATGAAATAAACAATAACTGCCACTATTAAAATAGCAATAGAGATCAGCCATAACCATCCTGACCTTAAAAACCTATTTAGAATGAGTAATGCTAAGACGAACAACATCAGAATCGTTGCAAGGGTTCTAATTTGCAATTATTCAGCCCTCGTCCAAAGATACTAGTCACGATATTTTCCTCTATCTTCAACTCTATTAGTACTTTTGGTTTTGCTATACTTTTTCCATTTTTCCTATTTTCGTTACTTCGAAAATGGCAAATATTAAAAAGGAGTAACAAATTTTCTTGGATTTACCCTTTTTCTGTTTTTCTTGAAATAGAGCATAGGGACCACTTCGACTACAACTACATGTGTACATATATTTAGCAGGATATTTTGGCGTGCATTTATTCATTGTGAACGATGTACAATTAGACACTCAACATTTTTCCTATTTGATAAGATCGTAAGGATTTGTTTTTCGATGTGACGGTCAGAAAATGGTACGCTTTATAAAATGTTGTAGATGCCTATTGGTAACCTAAAGGGAAGGATGAATAATGGCCGGAAAACTCGATGACCTCGACCTAGAAATCATATACCAGTTGCAGAAAGATGGGCGGATTTCGGTTACTGAACTAGCGAAGAAGGTCAAGTCAACGCGACCCACAGTCACCAGCAGGCTGAAAAGACTGATAGACGAGAAACTAATTGTCGTCAGGACAGGATTGAATTCAAAAGAGTTTGGTTTAAAGATGGCTAGTGTTGGACTAGAGGTGAAAAATGAAGACACTAGAAAAGAATTGGAAGTATTCCTCAAGAATTGTCCGAGGGTTTTAATCCTATTTAGAACACCTAGGAAGGCAAACATCCACGCAATCGTGTGGGGAGAAAACTACCAGGCTATGAACTCGACGATGGAATCCATCCGCGACCTCGAGAACGTTGACATAATCTACACCCACTACCTAGGAACTCCAATCCATGGAAACATAGGCATCAATGTGATCCCGGGAAATAATGATGAGCCCCCATGTGGAATGAAATGTAATGACTGTTACAGGTATGAAAACACATGGTGCTTCGGGTGCCCCGCATCAAAATACTACAAAAATCCTCTCATAAAGTAAAACAGAACACCGATTGTCGCTTGTTTGCAAGCGCGAATCACAATGCGTGCTCATGTCCGTTTTCCAAATGGACTTGTGGAAAGTAGCATGAATGGTTAATTTGTTGGAAAAAAGATGTTAATTCTACGTTCTAGATTATTTTGTCAGCTGAAAATCCTGTTTTGTGATACTTTGGTTTCTATTTAGCATAAAACCGTCTTGAACGTCTGCTTCTTCAGTTATTTGGAGAGCATTGTAAATTTCCCAGACGTTTTTGAGGGCTGTTAACCCCTTTTCTGTAATAGTATAAATAACTCTTGTTTTGCTTCCCTTTTTTTGCGGTATTTGTTCTTTAACAAGGGCTTTTTGGACTAACAAGTCCAAGCATTGTTTCAGAACACCACAACTTACGTTAGCCTTATACATAATGTGAGTTAGCTTTAACCGTCCATTATAAGCCAGAGCCTTGAGAATGTCGATATGCATTTCCAGCTTTGACCTGCGCATTATCAGCAAACCTATTTCTTCCAGTGCGATCCATTCATATATCTTTTCAGAATCTCAACTACGAACTTGGCTTAGAACTTCTCCATCCTTATTCTGAAAACCAATTTGCAATACAGAAGTCTTTTATGAAAACACAACTTCGTATCCGTTATGAAAGATGTAAAGGTCTTTTGGACCATAGGTTGCTGGATTTCGCTATTTCTTGTTTCCACGTATCATAACCTATTCCATAGTCATCAATCTGTCCTTCCAGTATGGTATGCCACATTCATAGTTTGGATCACGGGATTAGTTGCTCTTTCATCTCTAAAGAAGGAAATATGATTCCTCTTCAATTCGCCCGCTACTTTTTAAACGTAAAATAAGCCGTGTATGCCGCGACCAGAGAAAGGAAGCCAATGAGGATAAGAATTACTTGTAGACCAAAAATGTCTGCAAAGGCTCCTGAAATGTAAGGAAAAAATGAACCAAAACTCCCAGCACCAGCGAAGAGAATTCCGTACATGAAGGCTCTTGCACCTAGGGTTGTTGATCTAGCAATGACGGAATAGAAGGAGGGCCAAACCCCTAGCACGAAGAAACCCATTGTACAAATCAGGCCGGATAGGAAGTAAACATCACCTATGTAAAAGGAGACGATTGACAATCCCCCCAGCACAACCATTTCAGCTGTAACAGTGTTTTTTTCGCCAAATTTGTCAACTAAGGCTCCGCCAACAATCGACCCAATCGTGCCTATAACCATCATCAAAGCGAGGGTAAAGTTGGCTGATTCAATGTTTAATTCAAAATAGTCAGTCAGGTAGGTTGTCATAAAGGAAGATGCAATCTTGTAGGAGGCAGCGGCCAAACCCATTACAATAAATATTGGAATTAGCTTCCGGACAATAGTTTTGGTGTTGTTTGTTGCGTTTAGGTGGGAACCCTTCTTTCTAGGCTCTTTTATGATTAAAGGCAACATTATAGCTGCGATTATGGCGACTAAACCCCATAAGATGAAAAGGTTGCGCCACCCCAAAACTGGAGCTAGGACGCCTGATGTTGCAAAGGCTACTGGAACGGCTATGTCCCCTGCTGCGCTTCCCAGTCCTAGGGCTTTGCCTCTATTCCCAGGCTCAAAGGCATCGGACAATAGCGAGTAACCAATTGGATGAAAAACGCTTCCTCCAACTCCTATAAGGCATCCGAAGGCTAGAATTTGAACGTAGTTGGTAGAAAAGCCTGCGAGGATCGTTCCTAAACCCAGTATTGCCAAGCCAAAGAGTAGAAGGCGTATTCTATTCCATCGATCAGCAACATATCCTGTGACAGCTTGTAGTGATGTCATTAGCAGAGCAGATGCGGTAATTACAGCCCCTGCTGCAGCATAACTCAAATTGAATTCTTCTATCAGGATAGGAAGAACCGCTGGAAGGAGAGTGAGAGGAACATCATTAGCAAAGTGTGCTATAGAAGTGGCAACCGTCACTCCAGAACTACCGGTAAATTTCCTCAACAACTCTACCTTCTCAACGAAAACTTTTAGCCCTTATCGAACAATCAAGAAACTTAAACGTTTGCCATTTTCACCTCCTTTTGACAGTAGACTTAAATGCCCTCTACTGGAGAATGTAACGAAGTAACAGGGAAAAAAATGAAGTTCTCTTTCATAAACCCAGGTCCAAACCTGGAACTTCCAATCGAAGATACAAAGAAGATGGTGGGCGCAGCCCCTCCCTTAGGCATGCTATACATAGCCACAGTCTTGAAGAAAGACGGAATAGACGTTTCCATGATCGATGAGGCGGCTCAAGGCTTTTCAATTAAAGACACGGTTGACTGGGTGAAGAAAGAGGACTCTGACATCCTAGGTTTTTCTACATGCAGTAGTTCAGGCCGAAAAGCAGCAATAATAGCGGAAAAGGTGAAGAAACAAAACCCCAACATAATCATAGTTTTTGGCAATTTTTACGCCACCTTCAACGCAGAGAGAATTCTGAAAAAATATCCCTTCGTAGATATTATCGTTCGAGGAGAAGGAGAATACACCAGCCTTGAACTGGCGAAGCGCTTGGAGAAGAAGGAAAACCTCAAGAAAGTGTTAGGACTGACCTTCAGGAAGAAGAATCAGATAATTGCAACTCCAGATAGACCCTTAATCAGGGACGTTGACTCAATTCCTTTCCCAGATCGCGGACTGTTAGACGTAGAATATCACAACACGACTGCCGGAATAAACGTTGCACCAAAAAAGTTCAGTAGCTTCATTTCTTCCCGCGGCTGTGTTTTCCGGTGTCGTTTCTGTGGATGCCGAAGATTAGCCCGGAACCTCTGGAGGTCTAGATCCGTAGATAATGTACTGGAAGAGTTACACCTTCTGGCTAGCCAAGGTTACAAGCAGTTTCTCTTTGTTGATGACAACTTTACTTTGAATCCAAAGAGAGTGATCAAAATATGCCGTAGGATGCGAAAAGAGAAAGTGAATATTCAATGGTTTGCCGAAGGACGTGTTGACCACTGCTCTTATGATATGCTAAGAGAAATGGTAAAGGCTAATTGCAGGATGATGTATTTTGGAATCGAAAACGCCAACCAAAAAGTTTTGGATTATTACTGCAAACAGGCGACTCCAGAACAAGCAGAAGTTGCGGTTAGAAACGCTAGAAAGGCTGGAATAGATGTTATAGTTACTTCGTTTATATTGGGGGCTCCAAACGAAACAAGGGAAGAGATCCAGAATACGCTAAAGTTTGCGCAAAAGTTACAAACGGACATCCCACAATTCAACATACTCTCCACTTTCCCAGGAACAGATATCTGGGAAGAACTTAAGATGCAAGGCGTTTTAGATGAAGAAAAGTATTGGGAGACTGGAGTTTTGGTACCCGAAGTTTCTCCAGACGCTGTACCATGCGAAGAAATCGAACGAAGTATCCACAAGGGTTATCGACATTTCCTCATTCGTCCAAGCTACATCTTGACGCAGCTGTTTAAAATCTCCAAAAGTCCTTATCGCCTTAACCTGTTAGTTAATAATCTGAAGCGCATTGACACCATCGCTGAAAGCGTGCGTTTAGTTACCTAATACGGTTCCTAAGGCGGCTTGCGCGCGCGGAGTTGTTAGATGTATGCATGATGTGCGCACTCATGAGATGGCTTCTCACGTTTTGAGTGGATAGATTAAGCATTTATTTATGATTTGTTAAAGTTTGTCTGGTGTCGTTGTTGGAGTTTGAGGGGCGCGACATTATATCGATCAAAGATTTTACCCGGCAAGAAATTGATTATGTTCTGAAAATCGCTGGTGCGATGGAGCCCATCGCGAAAAGCGGCTCGGATATGCTTCACGGCAAAACCTTAGCAACCCTCTTCTTTGAACCCAGCACAAGGACCCGCTTAAGCTTTGAGGCTGCCATGCACAAACTTGGAGGGACCGCTATTGGTTTTGCTGAGCCGAAAGTCGCTTCGATTAAGAAAGGTGAGAATCTTGCGGACACTGTTCGGGTCGTTGAAAACTATGCTGATGTTATTGCGTTAAGGCATCCGCTGGAGGGGGCAGCTAGACTTGCCGCTGAATTTGCTCAGGTACCAATTATTAATGCTGGCTCTGGAGCCGAGGAGCATCCGACACAGGCTTTGCTGGATTTGTATACCATTTTGAAGGAGAAGGGTCAGATTGATGGGCTTAACGTCACTTTGGTGGGAGACCTCCGGTATGGGCGTACAGTCCATTCCTTGGCGTATGCCTTGTCCCTCTACAAGGTTAAGCTTTACTTGGTTTCGCCGGAGCTTCTGCGAATGCGGAGGGAGGTTTCAGACGCCATAAAAAAGAAAGTAGCGATAGTGGAGAAAACGGGAATCGAAGAGGTTTTGCCTGAAACTGATGTGCTCTACATGACTCGCATTCAGGAGGAGCGGTTTCCCGATCCAGCGGAATACGCCAAAGTTAGGGGAACCTACAAGATTGGCTTGGATGCGCTGAAGGATGCGAAAGAAGATATGATTATTATGCATCCGCTGCCGAGGGTTGACGAAATAGATGATGAGGTGGATGATACGCCGCATGCTAGATACTTCCAGCAGGTTTGGAATGGCATCGTTATGAGGATTGCTCTCCTAGCTCTCATCCTAGGAGAAACAAAATAATCTCAACTTTTTTCCTAATGATTCTGAAAAAAATATTAGCAGAGGTTAAAGAGTAGTTCTGTATCTGTCAATAAGCTCTCTCTTTTTCGCTTGGTTCCATCCGCTAACTGCTTGGTAGTAGCCTGTTACCCTAGACCACCATTCCACTTGTGAGGCCCCACAGTTTGGGCACTGCTCGTAGATGGGCGACGTAACTTTTCCACAGTTGTTGCAGATAGTTAAGTCTTTCGTGTAAGCGTAGTAGCCCACATGACTTTGGGTGGCTATTCTCTTGGTTAGCTTGTAAAGGGCTTCAGGGTCTGGAGAACTTTCTCCAAGCCAAGCATGAAACATGTTGCCGCCATTTAATAGCGGGAAGAACTTCTGCTCTATATCCATCCGTTCAAGCAAGCCGACTTTAGCGCCAACATAAACGTGGGTTCCGTTGCTATAATAGATCGGAACATCCTTCGCCCCATCTGCAAGAAGCGACTTAGCTTTACCTACATCTCCCCTAACCAACTTCTCAGCTTGGTTTTTGTATCCGTTTGTTAGGAGATCCGCTATGGCAAATCTCTGAGCCGTTGACTCAGCTGGTGTCCTAGCTAAAGCCAGTTTGAGACCCGTCTTCTCCTCTAGTTCCTTCTTGTACTTCTGCATTTCAAGGATCAGCTTAACAAGGATCTTGACAGCATCCGGATGCTCATGAAGCTGGTAGCCAGTGTGCCACTGAGCCATCTCGTTTCCACCCACGAAACCGATAGTAAAGGTAAGTTCACTGAAATCTACAGCTGGAGGTCCCTTCTCACCAGTTTTTGGGTCGAAGGGACGTTGAGTGGCAAAAGGTATTCGATTATTCTTTATCACGAGGTTCAACCATTTCTTCTTAGTTTTGAATACTTTAATGGCCAAATCCATCAGTCTACGACTTTCTTCGAAAAGTTTCTCGTCGTCCCCGTTGGCTCTGTAAGCCATCCTTGGAAGATTCAGACTTACAACCTGCCAACTTCCCATAGTGAAGTGTTTCCCACCGTTGAAATACAGCTTGTCCTCAAAATCTGGGCTATATTCAGGGGTTTCGACAAAACAGTATGCACAACATTGATAGCATGAAACCCCTTTGCCATAACCCCTGTATGCCGGCATCAAATTATCGAAGTAGGGTATCCCAAATTTGGCTACAACCTTGTGAACGTCAAGCCAAAAATCGTCGTACTCAGGCTTGAAAAATTCAGGACTCATACTGTTTTCTAGTTTCGGGAAATTGAAAGGCTTCCCCCAATAGTCGCCTTCATAAGCTACGTCGTAAAGTGCCCTAAACATAAGGCGAACTTCATCCTCGTATTCCCCGTAGAGGTCTGGTCCAACCCGCCCCCTAGCCACTATCGGAACCTTTCTCCAGAGCTTTGGAACTCCAGGTTGTACCTGAATGTTGCTGAAAACCAGCTGCCCGCCCCTAGCCACATAGGCCTGGGTATACTCAAAGAACATCATCTGCATGAGCTGCCTAACCTTCTTGTAGTTTAGTCCCCTCATGTAGGGAGCAAGGAAAACCAAGAAATTGTAGAAGCCTTCACCTCCCGCAAAGTTAGTCTGAGCAGAAGCCAGAATCTTGGCGGTGTGAAGAATCGCAACTTCAGGGTGTTTAGCTGGGCCCGCAATGCTGGTCCTTGTGCCAATTCCATCTGGCATCAGACCGTAATAGAAGAAAAAGCGGAGATCCCAATCTTGGCAGAAAGGTCTCGTTCCAAAATATTCTAAATCATGTATATGTAAATCTCCTGACAGATGAGCATCAGCGATTTTCGGAGGCATTAAAAGCAGATATTCTTCTCCGGAAACCCAATCTGCCTTCCTCTTGTGCGCGGTTTCAGGGTTTGGCTGAAGATTCGCGTTTTCAGTTGCCTTAAAACCTTGTCCCATATCCATCAAGTAGGCGTCATAAACTGGCGCTCCCACCCTCGTTAATATGTTTCTATAAAGGGCGTAATCTGGTTTTTCTTTCGATTTGTCGAGTAAGATGTTGTTTACCAGTTCCCGTATGAGAGGACCGCTTACGAACTTAAGTCTCAAATCAAATATTTTCTTTTCAACGTTAACTGCTACTTCTTCAGCCTCTTCCTTGCTTATGGGCTTCGTTTCATAAAATTCTTTGGCAAGTCTTGTCTCTGTTAAGAGTTGTTTTACGACGGCGCTCCTATTCCAAGGCACTATGAAGCCATCGCTTCTCCTGACCATCGGTCGAATTTCTTGGGTCAATTCAGCTTTGCCTCTTTACGCACCCTTCAAAATTTCTGAGATCTTGGTTTCAATCAGTCCATCGCCACAAAAAATTTGGTCCTCTGTATAAACAGTTCCTTCAACTTCGAGAGCTGGTGCAGACAATACCACAACGTTTCTCATAACCAAATCCGCCATAACATCTACATCTTCCAGATTTTTTTCCTTAAAATCCGCGTTTATGTTTTTAAACCATTTCTTCAAAATTGCACATTTGGAGCAGCCGCTAGACGTGTAGAGTACTATCTCTTTAATCCTTAGAGGACGTCCGAGGGACCCAACGGAATCTCCTGAAAAACCCATGAAAACACCTCGTGGAGGTAGAAGTCAATAGAGAGGTGTTGCTACTTAAACTTATTAGTCAAGATTGTATAAAATTCTGTATAATGCCCTCAACCAAAATTGACATGGTGGCTATTCTCTTTATGTAACGAAAAATAGCGGTTCACCGAAAAACATCAATCATTTCTTTAAAACTTCTTAATAAAGACATGCAAGGTGCACACGCAGCTACCTTGAAGTTAGTGCGTATGCTACTCGCCTACTCAAGGCGGAACGCTGAGATGGAAACCATAAAGATGAGGGCAAATGCTTTGCTGATAAACGACTGAAGCAATTTAGCATGTTAACTGATCCACAAGAAGGGCACCTTGCTAATATTCCGTAGAAAGTCTTTTGACAACTTCCGCAATAAGCGAGGTGTCGATTGAAAACGTAAAGCCCAACACCATATGTCTCAGCGATTTCTTTAGTGACAGATAGAAGTTCATTAGGGTCTTGTTCTGAATCTGTGAGCTGTATGACCGCTAGGTGGCTCCCTGGAGTTAGCTTGTGAAATCTCTCCTCAACGCCTAGACGTTCCTTCCAAGAAACGTCAGCGTCTAAAGGCAAGGCAACCATGTCCGTGTAGAATGGTTGTTCTCTAGGACCTTGAGCTCGAACCGTTGCCCACCCATATTTTTCTGCGTCCAATTCTGCTAGTCTTTTGGAAGCGTTTGCGTTAGGCACCATGGCGAGGGATGTCCGAGTTTCAGGTTTCTTTGCGTATCTCCGAACGTTATGTGAAAGATACTTTACGATTTTCTCAGCGAAATCTATGGTCTCGTCATCTTTGTGCAGGTCTTTTTCTAAAAACGATTCGATAGTTTCATTTAAACCAACAAAGCTGACAAGACGCGATGCATTTTCAATTCTGAAGTATTGGTCGCCATCTGTCTTTTGTGTAAGGAAGGGGAGGATGTTTTCCCTTGCGCGTTGTTTGATTGTTCGATATTTTATCTCTAAGGCTCGTAATGCCATTTCCAGCTGTTCGTCTAGTAGTTTAAAAAAGCGGGTTTGCCTTCCCTTCGCTTCGTATGTCAACCTAGGTAAATTAATTATCACATTATCGATGTTCCCGGTTTGCATAGTATCCAGTTCCCAATCTCTTTTCCAGTCGGTGGCAAATCTGCATCCAGTTGCCGTATAAGAGGCTTGAAATTGTTCTTTGGGACTGAGGTTTGCGAAATACGGAAGCCCTGTTTTGGTTGCGAGTCTATGGGATTCATAGATAAGATCTTCGCATTCTTTGTTTTTGAGCACCTCTGGACGGATCTTTAAGATTAAACTAGGGTTGAAAACTGGTTTTTGCTTGTCATCTTCAAACATGACTTCTAAGAGGATTGAGGCAAGACGACGGCTCTCCTCAACAAAATCCGTGTAACAACCCATTTTCGTTCCACCAGGTCCAATAGCCTCTTCTTCTTCTAGAAAAGCAGGAACAGAGAATTCTAGCCCTAAGGAGACCCCTAATGGAAAGCCCTCATTCGAAAGAGACTGATTTAAATTAAAGACAAAGAGGCGTAAGCCCTCCCTAACTCTCTCCTCTGGAAGACCTTGAGAAAAGGGTGCAAGAAAAATGTTGAAAAAATCTAGTGACTGTTCACTTGACACCTCTGTGACAGCGATTTTGGGAAGATTAGCAGCTGTTAAAAGCGCAGCTTCGAGACTTTTGGGAGGAAGGTATGAGAGTTCTCCGGAGTTAATTCTTCCAAGGCTTAATCCTTGTTGAAAAAAAACGCGAAGGTTATGCATAAATTCGTTTGGTTTCAGAACCCAATTGCCAAGATTGTTGAGGTGGAGGGATCCGGAGAGGTGGGCGTCAGCGATGTCTCTTGGAAGCACGTTGAGGAGCGTGTATTCCTCGATCACAGCATCGCCTGC
>CAYFWY010000039.1:0-12991 GCA_964346895.1 uncultured Candidatus Bathyarchaeia archaeon
CGCGCGCATAACCTCAGACAACAAGCAGCATACATGCCTAGCTTTTCCCACTACTCCATAATGCGCGCGCTTATTTCTTTTCGTGTGTGTGAGAGCGAGAGCGAGTGACTGAGTGAATAAATGTGTGTTTTTTGTTTTTGTTTTTTGTGTGTTTTTTTAGAGAGAGAGTTAGTTAGAGAGGGAGTTAGAGAGAATGTTTGGGTTTGGGTTTGGGGGTTAAAATTTAATCCTCACACAATTTTTTCTTTGGACTCAAGCTTGCCACTACGCTCTTTAGGTTTTTCCGTATTTTCCGAAAAGCAGTATGCCTAAAAGCAGCGCCATAACACTGGAGATTGATACGATTGAAAGGTCTAGCAATATTGCTGGACTTGATACTGGTGCGCCCCTTAAGAATAGTGATGTCAACGCATCGGTTACATAATAGCTTGGCACAAATTTGCCTGCTGCTTGGGCACTCGGAGAAAGGGCAAATCCTACGAATGTCCCTAGAAACATTTGGGGCATTATGAAGACGAATGATAACCCTGTGGCTGCTCCAGAAGACTTGGCTATTGTAGCTGTGATTAAGCCAAACCCAACATTACACAAGGAGAAAAGCGATACTATTATGAACGCCATGGCAAGGCTTGATGCATCGCCATTGGGACGGTAACCCACAAGATGAGCCATCGCGAAGACAAGGGCCACTTGGATTAGAGCTGTTATCATATTTGAGATTGTCTGGCTCATCATGAACTCTGCGGGCGTGGTAGGTGTAGTGTTGATTCTTCTGAGCAATCCGTTCTCTCGGTCAGTGGTGAAGGATTGGGCTACTGTCATCGTTAGAAAGATTGCTGCGTAAGCGAATATTCCTGGCGCCATATAATCAAACATTGTGAGTTTGCTAGCTTGAACCAAAGATGGGCTGCCTATCTGAATTGGCATTGGTGTGGAGACCGGTTGGGTTCCGTAAAGGGTTGCAGCAAGAACTTTCTCTATGATTGGTGGAATTGCCTGAGTCGCAAACATTGATCCGCTGTCCGAATACAACTGAAGTGTTGTGTTCACCCAAAGGCTTGGATCTGTTGGGGCGTTCCAGAAGGAATCGATACTTTGACCAAAGTCCGTAGGAATCAAGATGATGGCTTGGATTTTCCCTTGAATCAAATCGGCTTGTGCAGTTTCGTTGCTAGAATAGTCTTGAATTCTCAGGATCTCGGTTTCGGTTAGGTTACCCAAGAAATTTTGTGACCACTGTTGGTACGGTCCTGCTGAGTCCATGTTGACGACGCCAATTTGATAAGTGGCAGACTCGGTGCCACCAATTGCCCCAAAAGATGCTCCAAACGCCAGTGTAAGAATTACGGGGAAAAGGATGATTAGAAATAGCGTAGCTGGTTCTCGGATCATTCTTTTTAGATCCTTTTTGATGAGAGAAAAAACTCGTTGAAAGTTCAACTTACAATTCCTCCCTTATTCTTCTGCCAGTCAATTGAATGAAGACTTCTTCCAAGTTTTTCGCCTTGAACTTTGCTTTCAGTTGCTCTGGCGCTCCAAGAGCGATGAGCTTGCCATGATCTATTACTCCAACTCTGTCACAGAGCTCCTCTGCTTCCTCCATATAATGCGTCGTGAGGATGACTGTCTTGTTCTGTTTCTTAAGTTCCTTGATGAAGTTCCAGACAGCGCGACGGGATTGGGGGTCCATACCAACTGTAGGCTCATCTAGAAATGCTATCTTAGGATCATGCACCAAGGCCATCACTAGATTTATTCGACGCCTCATGCCTCCACTATACTTTCCAACACGTCTCCTAGCATCGTTACTGAGCCCCATTTTTTCTATAAGTTCATCCGTTTTCTTCTTCAGTTTCTCCTTTTGCATTGCATGAAGATTTCCGAAAAGTTCTACGTTCTCTCTACCTGTAAGATACGAGAATACAGCGGTGTCTTGTGGGCAAACGCCTATTATCTTTTTAACCTCGCCCGGTTCTTTCGTAACGTCATAGCCACCCACAATAACCGAACCACTTGTTGGCTTCAAAAGACCACTGAGAACATTAATAGTAGTTGTTTTTCCCGCTCCGTTTGGTCCAAGCAATCCGAAGAGTTCGCTCCTCTCAACTGTTAGGCTAAGCCCATCAACTGCAGTCAAATCTTCAAACTTCTTGGTCAAGTTGTCGATCACTATTGCCGCTTCTTCCAACGTCCTCACATGTTTCTGATTTTGATTTCAAAGAATATATTCTTTTACTGTGGGATGCATTTATGTTAGGTAACTCGTGCGCCGCCAAGAGGAAAGCGGGTATGGAAAAGTTTTCTCAAACCAAACTCTCCCAATAACATAAAAATACGCTTAAAAGGCACACAAAAACTACAGAGATAGAATTTTGTGGAAAGAAAGATAGTAACAAATCATATTTTTCCCACCAGTACCATAGTTGAGTAGTAGGAAAGAGCATTGACATGAAAAGACAGAAATAGGTTTCGTGCGTGTAACGGTAATATGAAGGAGGTAAGTTTGTGAAATGATTGGGATTGTGGAGGCTGATTCGAAGAGGAAGGGTGCCGAGTATAGGGGTTCTCCCGCTCCATTCGCGTTTTTCTTGGCGTTATTTCTGGTGTTCCTTTTGTTGGCTGCACTTTATTTCCCGTATCCCGCGATAGAGCCACAAAAATACATATTGCCTGTATTTTTCGGTATTATCGCATTTGTTGCTTTGGGGTTTCTACCGGCCACTGTAGCGATAAATAAGGAGTGGGAGGAGGCGATTGTGTTACGTTTCGGGAAGTTTCAGAGGCTCGTAGGACCTGGGTTCTTCTTCAAGTGGCCATTTGCTGAGAGTTTTCTGAAGCAGGATAGGCGAATTATCACTTTGGATGTTTCCCGGCAGGAAGTTATGACAAAGGACAACATCAGTGTGAGTGTTGACGCGGTAGTTTTCATGAAGGTAGTGAATACGAAGGATAGCCTTGTTAACATTCAGAATGTGTGGAACAGTGTGATGAAGTATGCACAAACGACGATGCGAGATGTGGTTGGGGACGTAGAGTTGGACGAGTTGTTGGCGCGACGAGATGAAATCGCTGACAAGATTGCGAAGATTGTAGATATGGGAACAAAAGATTGGGGTGTGGACATTACTTCGGTGAATTTGCAGACTGTGGAGTTGCCTGAGGATATGAAGCGCGTTATTGCGCGTCAGGCTGAGGCTGAGCGGGAGAAGCGGGCGGTAATTATCAAAAGTGAGGGTGAGTTGACGGCAGCTACAAATTTGGAGAAAGCTGTGAAGAAAATGAGCAATCGTGCGATGTATTTGCGTACATTGTCAAGTTTGGAGGATATTAGTTATGACCAAAGTAATACTATTGTGTTTGCGATTCCGATGGATATGGTTAAGGGAGAGGTGTTCGGATTGACGGCGTTAGCTGGTGTACAGCAAGCGAAGAAGATGGTACAGCCGAGGAAGGAGAAGGCCAAACAATAGCCGAAACGCGCGCGTCTTCGTTGGTATTTTAGGTCACGCGGTCCATTTGTCCTGACGTCTGCGATTATATACAATAAAGGTAAAACCAAGAACTCCAATTGATGCTGCTAATGCGATGATGAGAGGCAGGTTTGAGGAGCCTTCATCTTGTGGAACACCATTCTTATCATCAACGTCTGAGAGATAGCTGGCCAAGAAAAGGTCGCTGTCATACCCCTCGTCAGTTTCAAAACAAGCCATAAAGGCTATCTTCTCTCCGTTATCGCAAATAGATGGACGGTAATTATATTTGGTGTTGTCAGTTAGCTGTGTTAGTCCTTTACCGTTGGAGTTGACCACGAAAATTTCACTCCTTGGAACTAACTCTGTAGAGTTTGGAACCTCAAGATACATATCAACAAAATTAGCGAACGCAATTTTGCTTCCATCATCACTAATAGATGGCTTGAAAGGCGGCGGCGTATCCGGATAATTCTCGTTGAGCGGAATGGAGTTGTCGGTCAGTTGCTTTAGTCCTGATCCGTCAGAATTAACCACAAAAAACTCCCAGCTGCTGCCATCCCAACCCAGGAACGCAACTTTACTACCATCACCACTAATAGATGGTCCGCCCCAGGGAACATACTGCCAGTTTCCAGTGTTTTTGGTTAGTTGCGTTAGTCCTGTACCGTCAGAGTTGATCACATAAATCTGCCAGTCAAAGTCATCGCCACCCTGAAACGCAACTTTGCTGCCATCATCACTAATGGATGGATATTCATCAAAGACGGTGTGGTTGGTCAGCATTTTCTCTCCTGTCCCGTCAGAGTTGACCACGAAAATCCCTCTGTCCCATGTTTTAAAATTCATACGTTGGAACGCAACTTTGCTGCCATCACCACTAATAGATGGGCTTGAAGATAGAACACAATAGTCATCGTCAGGGTTGTCGGTTAGCTGTGTCAACCCTGAACCGTCAGAGTTAACCACAAAAATCTCTTTGCTTGGACGCTCATCACCGTACACAGAATGCGTGAACGCGATTTTGCTGCCATCATCACTAATGGATAGACTTTCTAAATTATAATCCGGATATTTTCCAGTGTTGTTGGTTAGTTGTGTTAGTCCTGTGCCGTCGGAATCGATGACGAAAATCTCCGATTTGTTATCCCAACCGCCACCCTTGAACGCGATTTTGCTGCCATCACCGCTCATAGAAAGCTCGTCATAAATGCAGTCTTCAGCTACTATTGAAGGGGCGCTCCAAGTTGCAGCTTCAACGATTGACACAAGAAGCAACGTGGCAACCAGCAACAGAGTCAGTATCGCACGAGAAACGGCAAGTCTTCTCATAAAAGCCTCTCCATTAAACTTTTCTTTGGTGGAAAAAGAATTGAAGAATCAATCTTCAATCCTAACCAAAGTGGTGTTCCTATTTCTTTTTTAATTTTCAACTTCCTCACTGCGCGCGCGCATTAACCACTAAACGGAGCCATGAGTGGATACCTATCCACGTTGTTTCCGTCGGGTTCACCAATGATTAGAACGGGACGCGCATTGGGATCTTCTTCATTCCATTCGTAAGTGACTGTGGGAATATCATCATATGGAGTGTCGCCTATTCCGTCGCCATCTGCATCAACTCCTTCATAGTCGCTCCAATAGTTTCCGCCGGACGGATAACCATCATCCCAAGTATTTGCATTATCCCAGCCGCGCATATCGGTTTGAATAGCCGCTTGGATTACGTTGTCGATGAGGTTGTTGTGGAAAAAGATGTTGTTCAAGGAGTTGTCAATACTCCCGATATAAAAACCGGCCTCGGTGTTGCCTTCAGCCGTGTTCGCCTCAAAGATGTTCCCCTCATACTCCTCTGGAATGAAGCCCCTTCTCTCCTCGAACATCTCCTCGAAGATCTCCCTCTCGAACTCGCTTACCTGGAAACCCCTGCCGTTCTCGTAGGCAACATTACCCTTGAAGATGTTTCCAAAGGCCATGCTGGCCACGAATCCCGCGCCGTTGTCGTAGGCAACATTACTCTCGAAGATGTTTCCAAAAGACAGTTCGACTACGAAACCGGTTCCATAATCGTCGACATCCCGAGTGCCGTAAACCGTATTATCTAGAATAGTATTATTAAGAGAAAACTGCACCGAGATGCCCCCCCAAATGTTTTCGTAGACTGTGTTATTCAGGAGAGTGCACCCATCGGACATCCAAAGCGTTAAGCCCACGGCAAAGTTTGTGACGCGACAGTTCTTGACGGTGACCCCAGTCCTCCCTTCTACTCTAATGCCTGTGGCTATGTCCCACATGCGCTGGGTGTAATTCCACATCCATATGCCAGGTCCAGTGATTGTGTGGCCGCTGCCGTCTAGGGTGATGTCGTCTGCAGCTACGATGATGTGGCCGCTGTGGTCCTGGGTGAGGGTGGTGTCCTCTGTTATGGTGAGAGTGGGAAAGAGGGTCTCATAATTATCACGGGTTATGTCTGGGACTGGTGGGGCACTGGCCATTAGGTAGCTCCAAGTCCCAAAAGTGATGGAAGAAGCAAGGATGATGGAAATAGTGACTAGAACCACCGCGTTGCGGGGGTTAAACGAGCGGACCTTTATCTTGCTTGGTCTCTGGCACCACTCAATAAAGCGTGTCCAACGGTCCATATGCTTATTCCTCCATGATTTTTTTGAAGAGGGCTTCAGAGAGTGTGGAGGGCTCCATATCCTTCGCGTTCTTTGGCAGTGGGATGCCCCTGTCCTCCGCTTCTATCATGAGCTTCTTTCTGCAGCTACTCAACCAACTGCACTCTGAACAGCCTCCCTCTCCTCTATACCAGACTAGAATGCCATTTCTGTCGGAAAAGGTGATGAGCACATCCATCCCCAAGCTGGGAGAGCGACCTAAAAGAAAACCCTTCACCGGGTCCACCCGACTTATCTCTAACTTGTTGACCCGAGCGGCCTCCAACAATGCCTTTGAAACCCGTGAGTCGATGGCGTTAAAGGCTTTGTTCACTGTCTGACGGGTAACATCCATCTCTCTGGAGATTTCCGCCTGAGTCATACCGCTGCGCCGCAACTTCCAATACTTTCTCTGCAGAGGCGTTAAATATCCGAACCTGAAACCCATCTCAACATGCTCCTAGAATTTATGTAAGGTTATATAGACTTACATGTATAAAAGCTTTTGCACATGTGTATATTGGTTCCTTATCATTTCCTAATCTAAGCTTCCACTTTTCCAACTTTCCAACATAAAGAACCGATTGTAATTATTTTGCGCGCGCGAGTGAAATTTCTCCCTACACCACTGCATGCATAAGTCTCGATTCACCTCTTGAATTGTTAACGTTCTGCCTAAAGCTGCTTTCATCCCATACGTGTGAATAGGAGGGCTACGATAAACAATGACCCCGCAAAGCTCATCTCCACGCATAAGAAAAAAGATTTTCTAGGAACAAACAAGAAAGAAAAGGGGGAAATGATAGTAGAAGTTGTGATCTAGTTCGCTATTGTTCCCGTGCACTTCACTTGAAAGTTATACAGTGGGGGGACACAAAAGCCGTCTATAGGTTCGTCGCCTCCAGACCACTGGCGCACGCACAAACTTGGTCCCCCTTGTTCGTGTGCCGGGATCAATGCGTCAACCCACCACGTGTAGGGTCCCGTCTTGGTTACTGTTCCAAGATTTCCAATGTCGGAAGGTGGGAGCGCGTAATTAGCATTTACGCAATACTGCACACCGTTAGAGTCTACAATAGTGCATCCCATAATCTCCAGCATAGTTATAGGGGCAGTTTCATCAATACTTAGTCTCCGGAAGGACCCATCTATATGTATGTGTACTATGATCTCCTCAACAAGAGTGAGTGATGCTAGATCCTCGTAACTGTAAAGTACCGTAGAGTTAACTTTCCCGATCGTCTTCGAATACCTGTATTCGTATGTGTCTGGAAGAAGCTCAACCTCTATCGTCCCTGATGATGCTTGGAAGCAATTTCCTTTTCCTCTTCCAAAAGAACCACCCGTTGCGGTAATGGTAAGAGTCATCGTAGACGTTTCAGCAGAAGTCCATATAACAAACACGGACGTCAGACACAATATGGCGACTATGGCTGAAATCGAAATTAGTTTCTTCCTCATTCCTATACCTCCTTTGCCTTTGTCTTAGAGTTTACGTAAGGCTATTTAACCTTACATATATATAAGCTTTTATACACACACGTGCGCGCGCCATACATAGAAACCTTTATCAGAACAGGCAAGTCAGTCAAAATAAAAGGGTTAATATGAAGCAACCGAAAGTACAGGACATAAAGAAGAAAATTTTCTTGTTTTTTCGCTGACTTTCATAGCTATAGGATTGGCGCTTTTTTTGCCGGCAGGATCACTAAACTACTGGCAGGCATGGACTTTCATGGGAGTTTTTTTCATTCCTGCTCTTTTTGTGATTTTCTATTTTTTGAAAAATGATCGCGAATTTCTGGAAAGAAGATTGAAATTTAGAGAAAAAGAAACTCAAGAAAAGATTTTTATCAAAATTGCACAGTTACTCTTTTTCATAGGCTTCTTGATCCCGGGGCTTGATTACAGGTACGGATGGTCGAAGGTACCATTTTGGCTTGTTATTTCGTCGGATATTGTTGTTTTCTTTGCTTACATTACTGTTTTTCTTGTGTTCAAGGAGAATAGTTACGCTTCACGGATAGTTGAGGTTGACAGAAAACAGGAAGTAATTACAACAGGACCTTACGCTATCGTCAGGCATCCGATGTATGCGGCAGTGATACCTATGTTTCTATGTATTCCTCTTGCCCTAGGCTCATATTTTGCCTTGATCTTTTTTGTTCCTACAGTCCCATTGATACTTTTTAGAATATTAGATGAAGAGAGAGTGTTATTAAGAGACTTGAAAGGATATAAAGAATATACAAGAAAGGTAAAATATCGATTAATACCCCTTATCTGGTAGAATATTTTTCTATTTCTAATAAATAAATGCAATGCACGCGCAGTTGATCTTACGTTCTTATCAAAACTTCTTACAGAGTAAAGGCGCTACACTTGCGTATAAAAGAAAACAGTCAAAGATCGGAGTCCAAGGACGAAAGAGAGTGTAGAGATTTCTGTATCGGTTTCCATGTGATGAGAAAAAGTATAACCAGGTTAAGAAATGTCTAAGCAACGAGGAAAAGGTTTAGAAGTTGAAGGGTCATACAGAAGAGATAAGGAAGAACGCAGTAGGGTCGAGGAGTGCATTAAGGAAATCCAAACTAAAGGCGCGCATACGCTCTTCTACTTCTCACGGGATAACAAGAGCACTCCCACTGTAGAAAATATCGCTGTTGATATTATTACTACAAGTGTTATGTTCAGGTACAAATCCGCGTAAAGGAGACCATACTGCATCGGAAGTGTTGCTAAAATCGCTGCGACTAGCCCCCGTGTCAAAACCACGCTCATTATTGAACGTTTCTCACTCAACGGGTTGCGGATAGTTACAAGTCCAACAGCAATAAATCGAATAACTAGTAGCAAAAAAGACATTATCACCCCCCAAAACACCGAATTGATATCAATCCCTACAGCAATTAAGCCCAAATAAACAAAGAAGAATGATCTTATGAAGAACGCTATCTCCTCCTGAAAGCGCTTCAATCCAGCGTCTACAAGAAGGTCTCTTGCCTTTTCAGAACGAAGAAACCTAGATATCGCTCTTTCATTGCCCAGCACTATACCAAAAAGTAAAGAAGCCAAGGCTCCGTTCCCACCAAGGTATTCGGATGCTGAATACGCAAGAAATACAACCGCCAAAGTGAGCATGTATGCATAGGGCTCTTCCGCCACCTTTCGAAGAACACTTAACCAAACCACCCCAGAAACCACGCCGATGGCGATCCCTATGGAGAACTGACTTGCAACATCCCTCGCAATAATTACAGAATCCACAGCACCAGTCATTATAATGCTGATAACCACTAGCGAACCAACTGCGCACAAAACATCATCGATTACAGATTCCAGACTCAATACGGTCTCACATCTGTTGCTGATACGCACTCTCCTAACGAGGGGCAGCACAGCGACGCAGCTGCCTCCCCCACCGTATATGGCTCCAAACAAGACTCCATTTAACGGTGGAAGACCCATCGCATAATGCGCGAATAAACCTAATGTAACGAGAGCAAAGACGAAACCAACAGAAGCGAGCAACACAGCTCTCGGACTCTCTGAAAAAACCTCATATAGATTCATCCTCAGACCTCCATCAAACAGAATGATGACTATTGATAGAGCTGCTATGTACGGGGATAAACCCATGATTGACGAAGGATCAAAAACACCAAGTACAGACCCAAAAATGATTCCCAAAACTATCAAAAAAAGCATGTCAGGTAGGCCTGTCCGTTTGAATAAATAGTTACCAAGAAATCCCATCATGATTACACTAGCTAGAATAAAAGCCAGCGTAACTCCTTCGTGCAAAGGCTAACCTCAGCTGCAATATTATCAACTATTGCATTTAAAGAAGTTTTGTACGAATTGGCAGCCTACACTAAAAATTTGCGCGCGCGTCCCGTTCCGCCAGATGGTGCGGCCGCCGGGATTCGAACCCGGGTAGTCGGCTCGGGAAGCCGAAGTCCTGACCAGGCTAGACTACGGCCGCCACAGACTCTCCTAGTTCCACCACAATTTAAATTTCTTATGCCTTACAATAAGGTTAAATGATATTGAGACGGATGGATCTTCATCCTCTTTCAAAATTCCGATTCTATCGGAATCAAAATGTGACGTCAATCCAATAGATCATTGGTTCTCTCTATCCAAACAAGATTTTTGCTATTTTGAACCTTAGATCTCTTTCGCGTCTCTTAAGTATGGCTTCAAAAGTGTTGTCCACAACGATTCTGCCATCTACCGTTTTAACTACCGCACCACCAAATGTTTCATTTTTCTCTTTGGAGAGCGTAATTTGCGTTTCTTTTCCACTTTTATCCGCAATTGCCTTGGCCAATATACTAAACTTCAATGGCAAACCCGAGTCTCGCTCATTTAACGATACCTCTAACTCTCCACCACCTAAGACAATCCCCGCATCCAGAATAGTCTTCTCAAGAACAGGTATATATTTCTCCGACCGCGACAAAACCTCAAGTTTGGTTTTCACCTTATCGAAGACGCTAGTAACTAAGCGTTCCTTTTCCGATAAAACCATCCAACCTGCCTTTCTCTTCGCATCCGTAGGCACCATTTCCCTTAGAGCCTTCACCTCACTTTCAGTCCTCTTCAATATGGAGGAGGCTTTTTCCCCTGCTTTTTGACGAGCCAACGCCTTCCGTTTCTCTAACATCATCTCAGCGGACTTTTGGACCTCCTCAAAAATGGATTTCGCCTCCATCCTTGCATCATGGACAATCCGATCGACAATTCTCTTCACTTCAGGTTCCATATTCCCACCTGTCTAGGATACAATTTCTTTTAGGATAGCGTTGACCGCCACGTCAAAATTTTTTTCTGCTTTTGCCCTAAGTTCCTTTATTTGTTTCTCTGCGTGAAGAAGAAATTTCTTCGACTCACGTTCAGCGTCTTCCTTTGCCCTTTCCTTTAATTTCATTGATTTTAGGCTTGCCGCAGAGACAACCTCTTCGTAAGCCTCTTCATATACCTTCTCTACCTTCCCCTCTGCCTCCTGCTTGATTTTCTCTGCTTGAATATTTGCCTCTTCCAGTATTTTCATAGCCTCCCTCTCCCCATCCCTGATTTTTTTAAGAATCTCAAGCAAGGCAGACACCAAGGCAGACTTAAATTTAAGCGAAGCACCTTAAAGATTCTTCTCTTGTTCCAGAGTAAGGCATCTGAAACGCATTAGATTTCGGGACAGATTCCTTATGCAAAGAATTTAAATGGAAAGCTTCTCCAGGGAGGAGGCTAACCACAGAATCGGTAATTGAGAAAATGGAACTCTAGGTTGTCAAGGACCGTCAGCAGATTGAGGGGTAAACCTGCAGATACCCCTTACGTTCATATATTTAAATTTTGAATGGTTTAAAAAGTATCCCTTCTCCCGTGTAGAATTCAGAGAACCATTCCACCCAATGGAGACGTAGGGTGTGAACAAACACGATTAGCCCCTCTATGACCAGTACGAGAATTGTTCCTACCGCAATGAATGGGATGCTTCCAAGCGGGAAATATCCATGTTCTACTCCTCCAAGCACTAGAAATAGAGAACTCATTGCGCTGTGAATTAGGCCTAATGCCATTAATCTAGAGTAAGAAATAGTATGGCCAAGAGTTTCAACGAAAACTTCTACGCCAACTCCAATGCCTTCAGTAAAACCACTAACCAAACCCACAGAAACGATTAGGACAATTAGAGGTATAACAACAAGTCCTGAGAATAGAGGCATGCCTTCCGAAAACCAATTAGAAATGTTTGATATACCCCCAAAATAAGCCCACATGAAGAAACCGCCCAAGAGCAACCATAACCAAGAAATTGGTACCAAGACATGATTGTAATGCCGCGTTTTTATTTCATTCCAAAGTCTTAAGATCAAACCTAAACTTAAATGCGCCACGCCAACAAGGAGCGCAAATCTTAACATTTTCATAGGTTCCTGAGCTGGTTCAAATCCGCCCAAGTAAAAAGGCCCAAATTTACCTAGAGATATTGGCGGAATGACACCAGAAGGACCAAAGAACTCTCCAAACAGAAAACCGAAAAATATGGCGGAAATTCCCAGCATTATAAACATCTCCCCACCTTCCAAAATGTATCGTATAATATCCCCAACTTTCTCTATTCTGACTTTGCGTCGGAGGAAAGTAAACGCAAGACCCGATATGGCCAAAAGTGCACCATGACCAACATCTGCAAACATTATGCCGAAAAGTAGAGAAAAAGTAACCGTCATGATATGAACAGGGTTGCATTCATCTGCACATGGATTTCCGAATGCCAGCGTCAGCTTTTCAAAAGCTCTGCAGTAACCTGAGTTGGGCTTAACTATCGTGGGTACTTTCTCTCCGCGAATCGGTGACTCCTCCGCAACAATACAGTAGTCATCAGTGATTTTCTTCAGTTCAGTGATGGTTTCCTTCACTTGAGTCTGCGGCACCCATGCCTCAAAGTAAACAGTTTTGTCGGTTCTCATGAATTTTGATTTGGCCTCTGCTATTTGTTTTTCGCCCTCCACTATTTTGCGTAAGGTTGAGAGCTCTTTGTTGATATCTTCGAGCGTACTTTTGGTCTCTAGTGTTTTCTTGATTTGATGAGCGAGTTTCCTTATAGTCAAAAGCTTATCTGTAGCATCAACAAATTTCCTGAACTTCAGTAGCTCCTCGCTAAACTCCGTTTTCTCCTTTTGGGGTAAAGACTTTATTTTTCTTATGAATGCTTTGTGATTCTTCAAGCCGGTTGTCGCAACTAGGCTCTCAATTTCAAAAAGGTCCCGTTCAATTTTTATTAGAGCCTCTTCCAAAGATTTTTCCAGTGAAACTTCTTCTATCGCCATTTCCTTTGGCTCAACTTCAAGAGTA
>CAYFWY010000040.1:0-12807 GCA_964346895.1 uncultured Candidatus Bathyarchaeia archaeon
TATAATTCCCTGAGAGGTAGTGGCAGTCGCCAGGGTGGCAGCCAGCTACGAGAACGCCGTCTGCTCCTTTTCTGAAGGCTTCGAGGATGAAAATTGGGTCAACTCTTCCGCTACACATCACTCTCACGATTCTAAGAGTGGGAGGATATTGAATTCGGCTGACACCAGCTAGGTCGGCGCCAGCGTAGGAGCACCAGTTGCAAAGGAACCCCACAATTTTTGGTTTGAACTCGGATTTAGTCATATTTTGATTCCTCCTCTAAGGCTGCTGTAATTTGGGCAAGAATTTGGTCGTTCGTGAAGTGAAGCATAGATATGGCTTTTGAAGGACAGGTGGAGCCGCAAACGCCACACCCTTTGCACAGTGCTTCTAGAACTTGTGCCCTTAGTTTTCCATTCACTTCTTCCATTTTGATGGCGTGATACTCGCAAACAGGTTCGCAGAATTTACATCCACCACAGAAGTCTTCGTTAACGCTTGCTATGGCTCCCTCCACTTCCAATACCTCTTTGGAGAGAATCGTAATTGCTCGAGCCGCGGCTGCACATGCTTGTGAAATACTCTCTTCAATGGTTTTCGGCCAGTGAGCTAAGCCACAGAGGAATACTCCAGCCGTTGCGAAGTCAACTGGACGAAGCTTCATGTGAGCTTCCAAGAAGAAACCGTCTTTGCTGAGGGGAACTTTCAACATTTTGGCTATGGGTTCATTGTCTGGATTTGAAATGGTAGCTGCACTCAGTACTAAGAGGTCCAGTTCGATGGGGATCCACGCCTTTACGACTGGCTCCCACACAATCGCTTTGAGTTTGTCATCTTCTTGGAAAACTTTAGGCTCGTTTTCGTCGTCGTAGCGTATGAACAAAACTCCCTTGCTTGCCGCCTCACGATAGTAGTCTTCTAAGAATCCATAGGTTCTTATGTCCCTGTAGATGATGTAGACGTCTGTTTCAGGGCTTAACTCCTTAATTCTTGAAGCATTCTTCACGGCTTGAGCACAGCATATTCGTGAGCAGTAGGGATGTTCCCCGTTTCTGGATCCCACACACTGGATCATCGCCACTTTCTTGGCGTCAAACCTTCCATTAGCCAACTTTTCTTCTAATTCCCGTTGAGTTACCACTCTTTTGTCGACGCCATAGAGATACTCGGTTGGCTTATATTCAACGGCTCCCGTAGCCACTATCACGATTCCATGATCAATTTCCTTTTTCTCGCCGTTGCAGTTCAAAATTGTCTTGAAGTTACCAACGTATCCTTCAACATTAGAAACTTCGGAATTTAGATAAACATGGACCTTCTCGTTTTCCGTAAGTTCCTTAATTATTGACCTCAACTGCACTTGCGGATCCTCAGATCCGAGAATATAGTGGATGTGCCGCAGATGCCCTCCCAGTTCTTTTCCCTTTTCCACTAAATGGACTTCGAAGCCTTGTCTTGCCAATTCTAGGGCAGCGGTCATTCCAGACAAACCGCCTCCGATTACTAGGCCAGTGGGCGTAATATCTATCATGGGTTTTTTGAGAGGCTTCAACAAGCGGGCTTTGGCGATAATTGATCTAACGAGGTCCTTCGCCTTTTCAGTTGCTTCTTCAGGTTCATGCATGTGTACCCAGCTACATTGGTCACGAATGTTAGCCATCTCGAAGAGGTAAATGTTAAGTTCCGCCTCTCGAACGGTTTCTCTGAAAAGTGGTTCATGGGTTCTCGGAGTACATGAAGCCACAACTACCCGATTCAGATTGTGCTCCTTTATTTTCTCCCTTATCCCCTTTTGCGTATCTTCTGAGCAAGTATACAAATTATGCTCCGCATAAACAACATTTGGCAATGTTTTAACATACTCAACAACTTCTGGAACATTGAGGAAACCACCGATGTTTATGCCGCAGTGGCAGACAAAAACTCCAATACGAGGTTCCTCATCAGATACGTCTTTCTCTGGTGGATACTCCTTCACAGTTGTGAGTGTTTCCCTCTCTGAAGAAATAAGGCTGGATGCTCTCACCGCAGCGCCACTTGCTTGCGCTACGCTCTCAGGAATGTCTTTTGGAGAGGAAAACGCTCCGCAGACGTATACACCTGGTTTGGAGGTTTCCAGCGGAGAGAATGTTTGGGTTGAGCAGAAATCGTATTTGTTTAATTCAAAGTTTAGTGCTTTGGCTAATTCCTCAGCATGTTTAGGTGGCTTCATTCCAACAGAAAGAACCACAAGATTTACTTCTTCACTCTTAGGATTCTCATCTTCAACATAGTTCACCAAGAGGTTTTGCGATCCCGGAACCTCTTCTACATGGGAGATTCGAGATCTAACGAACTTCACTCCGTATTCTTCTTCGGCTCTATTGTAGTAAGCGTCAAACTCCTTCCCGTAAGCGCGTACATCCATGAAGTAAATAGTGCACTCTAGGTCTGGGTTATGTTCCTTTGCTATGATCGCCTCCTTAATAGCATACATGCAGCAAGCTGAAGAGCAATAATTGTTTCCTAATTTAGTGTCACGGGAACCTACACATTGAATGAACGCTATCTTACGTGGAACTTTACCATCCGAGGGACGTAAAACTAGTCCACCGTAAGGTCCCGAAGCACTTAGAATGCGTTCAAATTCAATGCTTGAAACCACATTGGAGTATCTACCATGGCCGTACTCCCGTTTGAGCTTTGGATTAAACTCTTCGAAACCTGGCGCCAGTATAATCGAACCAATGTTTAATGTAATTTCATTTTCCTTTTCGTCATATCGGACTGCACCTGTTTTACAGACTTCTTGGCAGGTGCCACAACCGATGCACGTGTCTCTGTCAATAGCGTAAACCAAGGGAACCGCTTGAGGATACTTGACATATATTGCACTTCTTTCGCTTAGGCCTTCATTGAACTCGTCTATTGCTTCAACAGGACATTTTCGAGCACATACACCACAGCCTGTGCACTTCTCTTCATCAATGTACCTTGGTTGTCTTATCAACATAACTTGGAAGTTCCCTTCTTCACCTTCGACGCTCTTTATTTCTGCGCCCATTATTAGTTCAATGTTGGAGTGCCTTCCAGCGCTAACCAGTTTCGGAGCTAGAATGCACATTGCACAATCATTAGTTGGAAAAGTTTTGTCAAGTTGTGTCATGGTGCCTCCTATGCTGGGTGACTCATCTAGTAGATACACTTTAAACCCTGAATCAGCCAGATCAAGCGATGCCTGTATTCCAGCGATTCCGCCGCCTACGACGAGTACGGCGCCCACTTTGTCTTTCATCACGTTACCTCCAATGCGACATAAAGAGGATTCTCACCCTCGATTCTATCCAATGCAACCAATCCTCTCTGCCTCAAAACCACTATGTGACGCAACACCATTTTCGGGTTTAAGCTCAACCGTTTAGCCAACTCCTCAACGGACATAGGTGTGTCCTTCACCATAAGCCGAATTCTGCTTCGTGAATACTCTGCATCAATGCTCTCATCCATCACTTCGTCAAACTCTTCTTGCCCCACCTTCTCACCGTATACATCTCCTTCTTCGATCAGTTGCATCTCTCTGCCCACCAGCATTCGTAGTCTTGAATCCTCCGCCACTGCTTTGGCGGCCATTATTCCAGTCAATATGTTTTCGTCTGGTTTCTCTCCGGATAAAGGAGAGGGTCCTAGCACTGTCACCTGATTTCTAAAACCATCAATGATCTTTGTGAAGCGCTCGATTTCGGATGCATAAGCCCATTCTAATCGAAGGCGCTCTGGTTCAAGACCAGCTCGCGAAATGAGTTTGTTCAGCATCTTAATTTTCCGTTCTGCTTGAAGGTTTCCTTCGATGTAGTGACAATCGGGTGGATGACAACCAATTACTAAAACTCCGTCTGCACCTTTGGCAAAGGTTTCCAGCACGACAACTGGATCAATTCTCCCGACACAAACTACTCGGACGACTCTTATTTTGGGGTAGCCATGTATTCTGCTGGTGCTTGCAATGTCTAAACCTGGTGGCAAACTCCAGTTACATACAAAACCGATGATCTTGGGCCTAAACATTAGAGGCCCCCTCCTCCCAAAGCGGCTACAACATTAGCCACAAGTTGGGCATCAGTTAGCTGCCGCATAGTAATCGCCCGTTCGGGACAGCTTGCGCTACAGGTGCCGCAGCCTTTGCACATATCTTCGTCGACTTGTGCAATCCCCATTTCATTCTTCGTTATTGCGCCAACGGGGCAAACTACCGCGCAGAGGTTACAACCAGTGCATAGAATTTCATCAACCACCGCTTTGTCAGCTTCACATAACTCCTCGCTTCCGAGGCATTCAGTGCATGACCCACATTCGAGACACCGTCGAGCTTCTAACATGGCGACTTCTTTGGTCTTCGCTAAAAGTTCATCGGCTTCCTCAAAGCTTACTCTCCGTCTCCCTAGATCTACGTGGGGGGCGATGTATCTTTCAGGCTTTTTCGTTATCTTTTCCCACTCTTTAACCCAGGTTGTCTCCTCAATTTCCTCATCTCTTCCAGTCCTCAAATCCTCGCCGTTTAAATAACGATCAATCGACACCGCTGCTTGCTTGCCTGCACCTACAGCCTCAATGATACTTGCGGGACCGGTGACCATGTCGCCTCCCGCAAAAACACCTGGGATTTTGGTTTCCAGCGTTAATGGATCAACCGAAATTGCACGTCCACGTTCATCCAAGAGAATAGAAGGTAGGCAGGAAATTTCCAGAAGTTGGCCGATCGCTGCAATTACCATATCCACTTCATATGTGTGCTCACTCCCTTGGATGGGTACTGGACGCCTTCTGCCACTCGCGTCAGGCTCTCCCAGCTCCATCCTTAAACATTCTATAAGCTTTATCCTGCCATTTTCACCAATAATTTGTTTGGGTGCAACTAGAAAATGGAATTTAACTCCCTCTTCTTTGGCGGCTTCTATTTCGTGGGGAAGTGCTGGCATCTCGTTCCTAGAGCGACGGTAGAGAATTGTAACTTCTTTTGCCCCAAGCCTTAGCGACGTGCAGGCAGCGTCAATGGCGCTGTTGCCTCCACCAATGACTGCAACTTTTTTGCCTACTTCAACAGTTTTTCCTAGAGACACGTTTCTTAAAAATTCAATCGCGTGAAAAACACCCTCTAAATCTTCTCCCAGTATCCCTAGTTTTCTGCTCAGTTGCGCTCCGTTTGCAATGAATATAGCTTCATAGCCTTCATTTCGTAGAGTATCGAGCTGGATGTCTTTGCCGAATTCTACCCCTGTCTTGATTTCCACCCCTAGATCTTGGATGTAAGCAATTTCATTGGCTACAACATATTTTTGCATACGATAGTCTGGGATACCGTATCGCATCATGCCCCCGGGTTCATGCATACGCTCAAAAACTGAAACTGGGTAACCGAGTTTTGCGAGTTCATATGCAGCACTCAGTCCCGCTGGTCCTGCGCCAATTATTGCAATTTTTTCGCTGTGCGTTTTGAGTATGGGATCTGGTTTGATTCTTTCTTGTTCGCGTTCAATGTCTGCAGCAAGCCGTTTCAAATAACGAATGCCCACAGGCTGGTCGATATTTTTTCTTGAACACGCATCTTGACAAGGACTGAAACATACTCTCCCACAGATTGCCGGAAAAGGCATACTCTTTCTTATGAGTTCAACTGATTCTTTGAACTTACCTTGCTGAAGTAAAGCAATATATCCCTGAACGTTCACGTCAGCTGGACATGCGGCACGACATGGTGGTAGTCTACGTTTATTCTTGAAAGAGCAACTATTCGTAGTCATTTGTTAGAGGTCCTCCGTCGCTGTCAGTTTAGCAAGTTAGAAGATAGAAGGTTACTTAGATGCCTAGAATTCGCGGTCTTCCTAGCTTACACACCCACATTTTATACTGACGTAGCCTCATCAGATCCCTTAACTCTTCTTCCAATGTAATTACGTTATCAGGTTTGATTCTTGCAATCCACATGATTCCATATGGATCACGATTGATTAGGGAAGGCTCGTCTTTGAGGGCTTCATTGATTCTAATGATCTCGCCACTGACGGGAGAGTACAGGTCAAACATGAACATCCATGTTTCAACAACTCCGAAGGGCTCCCCCTTCTTAACTTTGTATCCAACAGGGTGGGTCCACATACCAGCTATTCCCTTCAGGTGCTCTTGGGCGTAATCGGATAAACCTACGCTTATGTTTCCTTCCGGAGTTACCATTGCCCACATGTGGTCAGGAGTGAAGAGCAGTCGTTCGCGAATCAGGGGATATTCATCCAGCTTCTCACCAGTCTTTTCATGGATTTGTTTCAGTTCATAGAGGCGTAATCGAACAGCTTCAGAAACGAATTCAGAGAGACTCTTGCAGTGGCTTGTCTCAAGTGTCCTCTTCGCTACCGCTACTAGTTCCTGTTCGACACGTATAGTTCTCCATTTTTTAGGCATACGCTTTTCTCCTGATCGTTTTATTCAGAGAGTGAATCTTCATTTGGTAACTAGTTTCATATACTCTCCTAGACTCAGCAATCCATTCATCCATGAGTTAACTTCCGTGTGTGTAGGCTCAACTTCCACGATCCACTGATATGGGTCTCCATTCAATATGAACGGATCTTCGATTACCTTTTTGTTAACTGAGACTATCTTTCCATTTAAGGGAGAATACAAGTCATATGTAAACCACCAAGTTTCTACCACGCCGAAAGGTTCATCTTTAGAAACTTCTTCTCCGGTTTTGTCTGTTTGGATATTAACTATCTCTTTGAGTTTGTTCTGGAAATAATCGGTTGCTCCGATTTTGACGGTTGTTTGAGGAGTCGCCTGGGCCCAGATGTGTTTTGGTGTGTAGAACTTTGGATGACGTTGGTAAAGGATTCTACTTTTCCTATCTCGCTCTAGATATTCCGGTATTCTTTCTCGGGCTAATGTTTGCATGCGATTTCGAATTGCTTCTGAAACAAATTCGGATAGACTTTGATATTGGCCTTTCTCCAACTCTTTCTTGGCTCGTTCTACGAGTTCTTGACTGACCCTTACGGTTTTCCATTTTGGCATATATATTACTCCATTCTTGCCGTGAATATATTTATAATATACGTTTGATAAATACATAATGCTTATATTCTACTCATTAGTAAATATTATAAATACTTAGGTGACACATATGGAAAGTAGAAAACTACAAAAGGTTGGCTACTCAACCTTAGCGGTCTCTTTACCAAGCGACTGGGCAAAGGAAAAAAACCTCAAACGTGGGGACACCATCTTCCTCTCACCAGAAAAAGATGGTTCACTTAAATTGTTTCCAAGCAGACTTCACAAACCAACCGAAGGAGTCGAGGAGTACACCTGTAACGCCGATTTATGTGACGATCCAAAAATGTTGGAACGAATAATCGTTGGTAGCTACATTCTAGGCCGCGACCTCTTCTCAATAATGTCTCCTGAAAGGGTTAGTTCTGAACATATTGCAGAAATCAGGAGAATAATGCCTAAACTCATTGGATTAGGAATCGTAGAGGAGACGCCGGACCGTATTTTACTTCAATGCTCTGTTGACCCAAGAAAATTCCATTTGGACATGCTGTTACGAAGACTTTCCATCATCTCGTTGACCGTTGTAACAGAAGCAGTACAAGCACTCGTGGACGGTGACGATTCATTGGCAAACGACGCCATAAATCGAGAGGATGAAGCTGACACGATGTATCTGCTTGCGCTGAGGTTGCTAATCTCTGCACAAAGAAAAAGAGAAGTAGCTGAAGAAATAGGATTGAAGGACCCCTTACACATTTTATATTTTGGGCTCATGTTGAGATATCTTGAGATGATTGCTGATTACGCCGAAGAAATTGCACGCAGAGTTATTGAACTATTACGAAAATACAAAGATAGATTGCCCCAATGGGTAATCGAAAGAATAAACAATCTAAATGATTTAGCCCACGACTTAGTCCTGAAATCTGTAGACTGCTTCTTCATTGGCGACATCAAGATCGCCAACAGCCTTTTGGAAATGCTGTCATTCGTTGAGTTGGAAAGGGACAGATTGATGCAGGAGCTCCCTGAAATACCGCATTTGAGGTTGATACTTTGGAATATAACCAGAATAGCAGACAATGGTGCAAGCATTGCCTTGATAGCTACAAACAACGCTCTCGAAAGAAAAACTAGAATATGTTCAAAACGCTAGTCAACAAGCTTCAAAAAGGAGAAAGCCTAATGGATTCCAAGCTACGGTCAATCACTAAAGCAATCACGTGGAGAATACTTGCCCTACTAATAACAACAATTGTATCTTTTGCCATATTGGGGTGTTGGGTAACATCTATTTCCATAGCAGTATTATCAAACATTCTAAAGACAGTGTTATATTATATTCATGAAAGATTATGGGAAAGAAACAAGTGGGGAAAAGTGTGACTCAGCAGTTTTCAATGGGTGCGCGTTTAGTATTTACTGTATGCACAATATAGACATTATGCATTTATAAAAGATGCTTGTTTAGAATTCCCGCACGTAAAATGTGGAGAGGATTATACGCACATAGCTTTCTTGCTAGTAAGCTCAGAAATAGGGTCAGAGAGCGAAGTTCTAAAGGCATTGAAAAAAATTGATGCGGTAGAAGAGGCGTATATGGTTTACGGCGTATACGATTTCATAGTAAAAATTAAAGCCGATAGCAGAGACAAACTTAAGGAAATCGTTACCTCACAAGTGAGGCGACTGAAGAAAGTTCGGTCGACCACAACCATGATAGTGACTGAGGAAACAAAGTAGCACGCTTGAATTACGCTTCGACGTGGACAGACCCAGATGCCCGTAGGTCTAGCTCTGTCTTTTTTCACCTTTCAACTGCTACCGCTAAGAAACCCACTTTCATTTGCATCAAAATTCTTTTCAGCAATCTTCTCGATAACGTTGTCATATTCGCGTAGCAGCCTTTCAATTTAAACAACTTAATGCATTCATGCCCCAAGACAGCCAAGACGCTTCAAGAGGCACTTGACTTAGCTAATGCTGAATTCCATCTCGGGGACGAATTTGAAGGAGTCAAAATCTACTGCAAACGTAAGTGAAAAGTTGGGTTGTTAACGCAAGAGTTGAGTTATGACAGTTATTAGCCCCGCTATCCAGCAGTAATAGGAGAACAAATGGAATTTTTCTTTCATAACGACCTTTTGAAGAAATTTCAAAGATATGTAACCTACTATAATTGATGTTATGGCCCCTAGAACTAGCGCAACTAAATCTACATTGCCAATTACCAAATCTCTAAATTCCATTGCGGTTGCTCCGATTACCGCAGGTACAGACAGTAGGAACGAGTATCGGAAGGCTATTTCTTTTTTCATCTTTCTCAACAATCCTGTAGCTATTGTGACGCCACTCCTTGAAATGCCTGGAGTTATTGCAGCTGCTTGGGCCGTTCCTATAAACAAAGAATCCAAATAGTTGAGTCCTCGATTGCTTGTTTCCCTTTTAGAAAAAAACAGAACAAAACCAGTGATTAAAAACGCTACGCCTATTGCGAGCAAATTATGAGAAAAAGATTCGAAGACGTTATGAAAAAGAAAACCGATAATAGCGGTTGGTACACTCCCAACGGCTATAAACAAAGCAAGTTTTCCTTCATCAGTTTTGAAATCCAGACTAGCCAAGGCTGCAAGGATTTTTATGATATCTTTCCAGAATACCGTCAAGACTACAAACATGGTTCCTATGTGTAACATCACATTATAGATCAATGGAAGCTCTAAACCAAGATATACTTCAATGATGGCTAGATGCCCGAAGCTAGATATTGGCAACCACTCCGTTATGCCTTGAACAACAGCGAGGATTAAAATTTCAATGAGCGTTAGCGTGAGTTCATCCCCCTCCCTTTGGGTAACTATTACAGTTAGTTAACCTGCACAATATTTAAAAAACATTTCAAAGCGTTCAGGAGCTAAAATAAGGAGCTTGAATATAAGCAAAACATTATCCACTTGTTGTACAGAACAATTTTCTATGCTTCATGCCGGTCTATATCCATTTTAACTGAAGAATGGGCACGCAAAACAACCTCAGAATTCTTCGGCTGTTGGGCTATCATGTACACCACAGCGACGTTAGCAACAACTAGCTTCTTTATCTTTAGAATATATTTCAAATGACTAATTACTCAAAGAGACCCTTTTTTAAAAACAGAAGATTCTCCCAAAGAGAAGTTCGCCGAAGCATTTTTCAATTATGGAGCCCCGGGCGGGATTTGAACCCGCGACCTGCGGCTTTCTCGGCTATCGGTATACAAGGCCGCTGCTATAACCGGGCTTAGCCACCGGGGCTTTACCGAGGGTTTCCATGAGATTTATCTTTACGTAAAATCTTCTTTATGACGGGTAACCTATAGAGTTTCCGTTTGAAAGAGTTGTTGTAAACAATTGGTGCAAGAATCTAAACCTAAGACTCCTCTTTGTCTTTTGGTTTGAAGGATGCGATGTAGATCTGGATCCATAGGCCTGACCGAGACTGCTCTTTAATTAATCTGGCTGATCAACAAACGTCAAGTTCACGGAATTAATGGCAGATCAGCTTATGGCATGTATGCATGAAGGTGTCGAACCGCGCATGAGAGTGTGGACGCGCAAAAAAAGGAGAGGTTAGGATCTTCGACTGTAACTGTAAAGGGCTCCAACAACTATCAGTATTCCAAAGCTGATTATAACCAGTGGCCATACATATCTTCCAAAGTCTATCCCAGCGAGTGAAGAGAGACCTGCAAGGATAATGACTATACCAATAATTAGGCCTACTATTGCGCCACCGTGGGGAAGCCCAAAGCATTCTTGTTCTTCTTTTTCTCTTCGCCTGCGTCTCCTTCTCCAAGCTGGAAGACCCGCCAAACTTGCTCCGCACTTGGTGCATACTGCTGCATCTTCTTCGTTTTTGGTGCCACATTTAGTGCAATAAACCATGGGTCATCCACATCCTGAAGAGTTGCTTTTATACGTTCACGCATAAAAATGATTCCCTAATCTAATTACATACGCAAAAAGTCCAAGAATTCGCCCCAAAGGATTAATTCCCTAAATTTTGACTCTGGATATCTTAACCTTTTCGATAGACCAAAAAAATTTGCCAAGAAATGTGTCTACGGAACGTCGAGGGTGTGAATATATTAAGCTGCCTTTCATCGCAAAAAGGAAAGGTTGGTGAGCCCATCATGTGAAGGGGAGCCCCAATTAATATTGTAGCTTCAAAAATTATTTATTTTCTTTAATCAAACAGCCATTAAAGAGTTGACGGCAGTATGGGCTTTGAATCAGTGGACGAATCGAAAGAGACTCGGAACAAGAGTGAAGAGAAATACGAGACCCTCCTCTCCGCGTTGAATGAAAAAGAGAGAAACTTGAAGAAAAGCATAGAAAAACTTGAGGAAAAATTGGCCGTTAGAAGGCTTAAGAGTAAAATCCAAGCGAAGCAGAGCGTTATTGCTCAACTTGAGAATAAGAAAGACGAACTTGAGATAGAGTTGAAGGAATTGGAGAACAAACTGATTTCAGAGGAGAATGGAATTGGGTCAGCAGAGGAAAACGAGGAAAATGCCTACATACGTGCGCCATTTGAGTTGGATTTGGAAGCCAAAGAAGAGGTAGAGGAACCTCTAAAGAAGAAAGTTTCGAAGCTATTTTCTCATTCTAAGTGACGTATGCACGCCTCTGCAGCTAAGTAAAGTTTTCAAGAACGTTGATTAGAGATTAAACAATAAGAACTGGTGGGTCGCAAAATAATCCTCTGCAGCTCAGCGATCTGCGAACGCCGAGTTGTTTTTTAGAGATAACAATCAGAAGTTTGTAATCTCCCTTGTCTACAATCGATCAGTGTTGTGCGTTTTTCTTTGAATAGCTTTGAGTCGGTAACGATTTTTTGAAATCTTCGATTATTGATTTTTTATTTTTGTTTCCTTACTTTCTCCTTTGCCCTACATATGAAATTTGAACTGTAGAAAAACATCTAAGCATAAAGAGTATTGAGGATTTAGTATTTTTCGCTAAAAACATTTCTTATGTTTGGAGGTAGAACATCATCTACTTTTTCAATGGCTTCCAGTCTAAATTTATTAAGCTTCTTCTGTTTAACCTCGTATTCTTCTTTTGAGTAGAGCTTCTCAGGATGCAGGTAAATGTCATCTACCATCCTTATTGCTTTTGGTACTTTAAAGCCTGTAGGTGAATCTACCCAGTCTTCAAGCCCTCCCCGTAGTAGAGAATCCAGTATACCTATTGTATGTTCCAATGTTATTTCCTTGTATCGTTGGCCTTCACCTACTCCCCCCGTATTTAGTAAGTAGTAGTTCATATGAGGAAGGCCTTTCAAGATTTCATAAAATCTTTTGGCGTGTTTTGCTCTGTCGCCAGCTACAAAGGGATCATAAAAAAACTCACTTCTAATCTTTCCTGCTTGAGTCGGGTCGCCTGCTGATGTTTCCATTGCTTGCCCTAAAATCATTAAAGCCACAGTTTGTTCCAGAGTTAATTTTGATATCGCAGGAATCATCGGTCCTCTAGTTATGAGAATCAAGTTGTCAATCCTATCCAAATCGATGTAGGGGCTGGCATGCATGAAATCTCGCCTAGGTATTACTGCTCTTCCATTGGATGTTCTTTCAAAATTGTAAAAGTCAAAGTCTCCATTTCCATTTACATAGACGTTCTCACACAATATTCCCGGTTTTAGCAAGCCATAGAATATTCCTTGTTGTTCCCCTGGATTCACGCTCTCTGTCTTTACGAATACTCCCCCAGCTTCGAAGCCATGAAAAGAACCATCTGGCATGAGAGTTCCACCATCGTCTT
>CAYFWY010000041.1:0-12772 GCA_964346895.1 uncultured Candidatus Bathyarchaeia archaeon
TGAACCGCTGTTTTTAATGATGCTGAAAAAATGTTTCAAGGTAATCTTCAAAATGCCCGCTCTTCTTAAGGTGGCGTCCATACTTAACTAGAGCAACCATGCCACGAGCTGCATCTTCTGGGGAGAAATAGGATGGAACCCCTAGTTTATCAAATCTCGAACGGATGTGGAGTGCCATTTCGGTTTCACCTATGTCACAGACCACAACGGGTTTGGTATAGTTTTTCACCAAGCCTGCTACCAAGTCGACGAAATCCTCTTGCAAGGCTGGAAGATGATGCATTCCTAAAACGATAACGCCGTTGATTTCAGAATCCTCGAGAAGGATTTTGGTGCCGTACTCAAACATTTCAGAGGTAGCCGAACCAGTGAGGTCAACTGGATTGAGGTTAGTTGCAAAAGACGGAATCTTTCCTTCTCTTTTAAGTTTTTCAAACTTCTGAATTGTCTCATTCGAAAGCTTCTGTACGTTTAATCCATTTGCCACACACTCGTCAACTGCCATTATGCCGGGTCCGCCAGCATCTGTGATTACCGCAACGTTTTTTCCAGCTGCTGGGGGTTGGAAAGCTAAAGCTTTGCCCATGTCAAAGAATTCTTCCATGTCTCTCGCCCTTAGGACGCCGACCTGCATGAAAACGCTGTCGTAGATTTTGTCAGAGCCCGCTATGGATCCTGTATGAGATACGGCTGCTCTGGCTCCGGCTGCGGTTTTTCCTGACTTTATGGCGACAATAGGCTTCCTTCGTGTAACCTTCCTCGCAATATCCATAAACTCTCTTCCCGCGTCTATGCTCTCAGCATAGAAGAGAATGACCCGTGTTCTCTCGTCGTGTAGAAGGTAGCTAAACATTTCCGACTCCGCAACGTCGCATTTGTTTCCAAAACTTACAAATTTGCTTATACCTAGCTGTTTGCCAGCTAAATAGTCTAGCGCTGCGGCGCCGAAGGCTCCGCTTTGGGTAACGATGGCTATGTTGCCCGACATGGGGCGGGGGGTCCCGACCACCTCTTCTCCTGTTGTGAGAATTTTAGTCTCAGGTAGGAAAAGCATGTCTACTCCTGTTTGAGAATCGTAGACACCGAGGCAGTTTGGACCAAGCACTCGAATTCCCGCTTTCTTGGCAATTGTCTTTACTTCTTCCTCGAGATCGTGGTTTCCAATCTCACTGAAGCCAGCGCTAATTATTACGGCTGCTTTTACGCCCTTCGCAGCAGATTCCTTCATAATATCTGGAACAACTTTGGCGGGGACAACTATGACAACTAATTCTATTTCATCATTGATTTCTGTGATTGAAGGGTAACACATGTAACCTAGAATTGTTTTTTCGTGGGGATTAATCGGGTACAGTTCTCCTTTAAAGATGCCTCTTCTCTTGTTGTCAACAAAGTTTTTGAAGATGACATGTCCCGCCTTCATAATCTTGCGGGAGGCGCCTACAACAGCGACTGATCGAGGTTTAAAAAACACATTCATCTGGGCAAGAATTGACCTCATTTCTCTTCCCTTTCGGAATTAGGTATGATAAGTATTTTCTCATTCGCGTTTGGGGCTTATAATAACTATTGGTCGGTGTTTCACCTTGTCAAGCATTTCCCAAGTAACGCCAGTTAATGGAACACCAAAGGTTTTCGCCATGTCCCAGACAGTTCTTCCAGAGCCAGAGCCTCTTGATCGATTGGCTATCTTAGCGATTTCAATGGCCTCTTCAGTTATTATTTTGGAACCCGCAACAGCCAGCGGAGTGGCTCTCTTTTCCAACCTGAAAAATCTGCCAGTCGCGTAGGCGAGGAATCCTCCAAAAGAGTGTATTCCCTTTAAAGGATTTGGGCGAGGAGTAAAATAGAACCTTTTTATAGAATAGGTTTTATCGGTGTCCACTATTACAACGGTGACCCTTTTATCCAGCTTGGATTTGATATGCTCTTGGATTTTCTTTGCTTTTTTTTGGGCGTCTTTGAGAGGAAAGCTGACATAGGAGTAGGGGAGGTTGCTTCCATCAATGGCTCCTTCTGATCCATGCATCAAGGCTTGCAAGAATCCACTATGTTCCAGGGCTACCTGTTTGTGGGCGCTCCCTTCTTCTAACGGGTATGCCTGAAGATGACGGATAGTCTTTTTTCTTAGGTGGCAAAGAGGCCCGAGAATATAAGGCCAGACAAAACGCATCCAGTATTTTGCCAGAAAACGTGCCAACCTGCTTGGCTGAAAAACACTTTCGTCAACTATGTTGCCAAGTGCTGTAGAAATAGCTTTTTCAGATATTGTTACGAAATCGCCGCTTTCTACTTTATTTTCTATGGCTTTGGTTATTTGCCCAAGGTAGTCTTCTCCGGGCCTCCAATACCGGGTCGTAACAATCACTGCGTTATATTTGTGAACCACTTTGCATCACTGGTGTCTCTATGCCGCCTTTCTAGGAATTGATCCGAAATAAATACGTAGTATCCTATAATTAATGTACAACTCTAATATGACCATACGAAAGGAGAGGTGGGAGGAGCCGAGTTACGATGCCTAAAAAAACCGAGAAGTCAGGTACAAACATTTACGATCTCCTCCTACAAGCCTCCAAGAAAAAAGAGAAGGAAAAGAAGGAGAAACGAGCTGAGCTCCTCAAATCGATAGGGGTGAAAGAATACTTCGAAGAGGGAAACATAGAGATCGATATGAAAACCTGCAAGGGGTTAGAGTGCAATCTGTGTGTGGAAGCATGCCCTACCAATGCCCTTTACTGGAAAGCTGGAGAAATCGGCATCGTCAAAGATTTGTGCGTTTATTGCGCAGCCTGCGTTTTCAACTGCATCGTGGACAACTGTATCCATTTATGCAGGAAACGCCCTAACGGCAAGGTAGAAGAATTTAGCACTCCCAGAAAAGTTTTGAGGCTTCTACAAGATATTAACTCCAAAAAAAGATGTGACCGGGTGAAGTCGATCTTGCCAACCGCGGAAGCATATCTCAAGAGATATGGTGAATGATTTGATTAGAGTCAACAAGTTTATTTTGAATTCGCAATGCAAGTGAGCTAAACACTGAATCTTCGTATTTCGTGAAGAACTTACCGAGGAAGTGAAGTAGTGATTATATCCGGAATCAACTTCGTTACGAGGGAGAATGAGCTTTTTAAATCTATTGCAGACTCGATGGAAAAGATTTCAGAAGCTGTAGGTAGGATTCAGTGAGCGTTTAGGCAAATCATCAAGCTCTAAGACGAGCGTATTCCCAACTTCTCTTGCGCAAATTTTGGAATTCCTGAGGAGTCTCTTGGTCCAACTAAGACTTTCCAACCGGAGAGTTCTTCGATTTCTCCACTTAGGCGTGCCGCCTTTCCAGGTATGATTATTCTTCTATGTTTCACTTTTTCCGCTACCTCACTCTCTTTGATGGCCTCTGCAACCGTTTCAGCGGTTAGTTTTCGGCCAGCAACAGCGCTGTCTACAGCTATTCCCTCAGAGTCAACTACGAGTAGGTAAGAGTCGATACCGGCGGATTCTATGTCAGAAGCAACCGTGTAGTAGGTCAGGGCGAAATTCGTTGTAAATAGGACTGGTGAATTTTCATCAGGCTTTCCGAAAATCCTTAATCCAGGTTCCACCGCCACCGGCTTTCTTGGATCCGTGTAAATATTTTGCCTCAAGATGGTTGTCGGTAAAAGTACCCATCCAGCTGTGCCATGCATTATTAGGATGTCGGCGTATCTGGTGATGAGTATTGAGGCAACATAAGCTTCCTTCCAAGCGCTTACTTCCGCAGCGCCCGCTGCCTCTGTCCATGCCATGATTGGAGTTCCAATCAACGGATAGCCTAGTAGCTCATCGCCTTTATTGCATCCTGCTCGCCGAATCATGGTAAAGTTGTTTATTGTATCTCCAAGTCCTTCGTTGGTAAAGGTGCCTGGGTCCAACAACAAATCTTCGACACCGTACTCTTTCAAAGTCTTAACTAAGGATCTCAGGAGAGCAAGATCGTTTGGAGCAAAAATGGCTAGAGGGCAATCGTACATTAACGCTAATTCCGCCATATCCTTCCAGTTATCTTTAGTGGCAGCATAGATTAGAGGCCGTCTTTTCGGAATTGCCATCAAACCGCTTTCAACCACAGCGGGATCAAAAGAACAGAGAGTGAGAGGTAGGTTTGTATTCTCTGCTACTTTTTTCACTGCGGATTTAAATTTCTCAGGGTCGTTAGAAGTGGATCGGATAGCAATCATATTAAGGTTTAATGTTGTGCCTATATATTCGTATATAAACTCGTTAGTTTTCTTCACTCGATCCAACAACTCGTCATCGGACATATCGTCTGTGACGTCGATGGCGATGGCTGTTGGATTGAAATATGTGAATTCATGGCGATACATGACAAGTTTCCCGCCAATAGTTACTGCGTCCTCACCGGTGCCGATTGTAACTTCTCTGATGGCTGGTTTGAGCATTTCTGATAGCTGATTGTAGTTCTTTTCATATTCTTTCTTTAAAAGCGGAGGACACTGCATTACGACAACTTCCCGGTTGACCACTTTGGTTGCGAAGGCCATGCAGTTTTCTTCTCCGCACTCTTTGCAGTTTGTTTTAGGAAGTAACATGTAAACGTCTATGGGACTGAGTTCTCTTACGCCGACCGTCTTAACTTCTCTCTCTGTCATCCATCTTTTCCCGTCCTTCAAATCTTTGTAGCTATCCAGTTAGCAATCTTTCCGGTTTCTCCTCTGCCCCTTCTTCCCGTTAGTTCCTTAATGACGTCTTTGAGTGTTTTAACGGCTGCCGGATGCATCATCATAAATAAGTCAACACCAGCTAACAAAAGAGTCAACGCTGTTACGGTTTCCCAAATCGGTCCTCGAAGTTCTCGAGGCCCCCACTTTGAATCCATCTTCTGCCATGCTTCCCTTGCAGCCCAAGCGTTGGTTGTTCCAGAAGACATGGGTTGCTGAAGCTCTGGATCTCCCATCAGACCAGCTAAGCGGGCTCTTTCCATAACAGTAAAGGCGTAGTCCAGTCCATACCCCAAAGCCGCCGTGGTCGTATCCATTACGATCCGTTCCTTCGGAAGAAATTCGAAGAGTCTACGGTTCAGTTGTCTAGCTTGGTTTAGGTCCATAGGAGTGAATGCCAATGCCACGTGCCCATTCTTCGTGATGGCTTTTGTTGTCCGCTCTACGTCCATGTCCAAGGTTACTGTGCTGATCAGGAGTCTTTCTCCTTGAGCTACCTCCGTAACTTTTTCAAAGACTTCTAGGTCCTTTTGCGGATCTCCGCAGCCTCCCACGATGAGAGGAACATCAACTGCCTGCAACACATTTTCCACGGTTTTTGCAGCTTCCTTTGGTGTTGAGGGTTTTGGGTTCAGGGGGTCTATGCTGACTAGGTGCAGAGTGATCATGTCTGCGCCGAACTTGTCGACTGCAAGTTTAGCCCATGCTACAGGATCATCTAGGACATTCTCGAAGTGTATTTTCACGGCTTTTGCCAAGGGAACTTTGGAGTCAAAGACGTCGAGCGAAATGATGGGGGGGTAAGGTGTGGGGTTCTCGAATGAGTAGAAGGCTGGCGACCTCTCTCCACCTATGACAATTGACTTTCCTCTTGTTCCTCCCTCGCTTTTTGTGGCTCCAAGCTTCACCTCAGCGATTTGCCCCGGATACGTATCGATAGGGGGCGTGAAGGGCGCTTCTAGAATTGTTGTGGGCTTAACTTTTGTTGGTGCGAGAACTCGCGGAGCGGCAGCTACTGCTCCTGGTTGAAACCAGAACTCTAGGTCTCCGAGCTCAATTTCCACGTTTTCGAGTTCTATTTCTTCAAAATTGGTTAGAATGTCAAGGAGTTCAGGATCAAATTTGATGCCCGCCTTCTTTTCCCTGTCTCCCACGGTTTTCACCTTTTCGCTTTCTCACGTTTGATTATTAGTTTCTCTGCGTAGATTTTTGCGTTCTTTACAATTATCTTGAAACCGCCTGCGGATATCGTTGCACTTGAAAGCGGAACCATTGGTGCGGCTATGGCTTCTTCCACCTCGGGTAAGGCTTCAACCGGCACTTCCTTCCATCGTTTAACCACCGGATGCTCATTGTCCTTTAAGAAAATCTTTAATTCGTCAACAGTTTTAGCGTCATTTTCTGTAGCTATCTTGGCGACGACCTCTTTAGGTATGAAGGCTTTGACCCGTTCTTTGACAGACGCAGGCATCCAAACTACGCGGTTCCATCCGCCGTCGGCTTGAAGGAATTTAGGTGACCTCATATATTCAATTGATATGCCATGGAAACCATCAATTTGTCTGCCTCCAGCAGTGGAGTCTGCAAGGGTTGAGAAGGGCAGTCCGTTTACAGTTGTTTCCTTGAAGCCTCTGTCAACTATTCCGAACCCTTCCACCTCTGGAATATAGAAGGCAACTGCTTCGAAGCAACCGCACGAGGTGTGAGGGTAGCCGAAGCCGGTGTACAACCAAACCCGATCAACTGCTCCTAAGGACTTCCTTCTGACGACCTCGTTGACCCCAGCAAACTCACCTTTCTCAGGATCAACCAACTCTCCCTTTTCAACACCGAACACCGGACCTTTTGGATCGACTCGCGCCGAGGCTCTTCCGTCGAACCAGCTGATGGAGCCGCAGTTGCTGTATCTTTGGGGCGTTATCACGCATACGTGAGTTGGTGCAAAAGATTGACAGAGAGTGCACCCATAGAAGGTGTCAACATCCTCGTCTTTCATTCCTCGTGCCTTGGCGTCCCGAGCTTCATAGATGCTCAGAGCTTCATTCCACATTTCCCTAACCTTATCTGAGTCGGTTATGAAGGTGACCTGTATCTTCTCGATGAAGGGCAACTCGCTTTTGTAGAGCCTTATCAAAACCTTTCCGATGTGATTGAAGGAGTTTAACCCTTTCTGGAAGGATTTCTTGCTTAACCGTAACCAAATGTCGTACCGTTGGTTCAGATGCATGAAACCTTCGATGAAGTTGCAATATTCATGGATGCGTCGCTCGATAACGCCTTCAAGTTCCTCTTCAACATCTTTGCCAGCAACTTCGATGTAGATGCCGAAGGGAATGCTGCTTCCCTCGTTTACGTCCTTAAGGTCTGGTCCTATCACCATTATTTTCTCGTCTTCCACTTCATCCAAGCTCTTGGCTCTGACGAGTTCAAACTTGGTTTCTTGTTTCGGACCTCCAAGCTCAACGTACATGTCTTTTTTTCGAATTCTTTCTCCTTCGTAGATTACTCCAACTTCTACTGGGATATCTTCAAACATAGACATTCTTTCACTTTCCTCGGAACTTAGCCAATATTACAGCAAGATTCTCATTCCAGTCTTTTACCGACATCGTGGGAAAAGACCAAGTTGCGTTAGGTTGGTAGAACCTGTCTAAAGAGATCGTCTTAAGGTTTAGGGCGAAGTGCTTGAGGGTGTTAAATAATATCCATTGCATGTAGATTGGAAGACCAACAAAAAGGGCCAGATCATACTGTCCGTTTCCGTCGAGTCCTTTCCATTCTGCGTCCTGAAGCCTATTTGTAATGTCCACAGCAGGCATCCATGCTGCAGGCGGAAAACCTCTTTTGATGAATTCGCCCACTATGTGGGCAGTAGCCACGACCGGAATTTGCGCAGTCTTTGCCAAATGAATCGTGTAGTCAATCAGTTTTTGGTTACTCACTTCAATGTCGACGGCTTCGTGGCCTACAATAAGTATTGGGCGTTTAGCCTTCTTCACCATGGCAACAACGATTTCAGGCTTAGTGATCACTAATGCTTTTGTTGGACCCGAAACTTCGGCAGTTTGCCAAGATTCTGCTTTCATTTTTATTTCTTCCTCTTCCTAACTAGTCTTGGCAGGAGAGTTGGGTCGGGTATCCTCCCCTCTTTCCAACCCTTCTGCTTTAGAATAACTAGAACCTCGTCTTTCATCGTGATCGGAATGTCTGAGATGGTGCGGACGAAGAGGTGTATGTCATCTGGCATTGTGCCATACAACCTTTTGTGAAGGTCAATGTAGTGAGTTAATTTGATGGCTCTACCCTTACTAGTATCATTGGCTCTCATGCACAGTTTAGTGATTATCACCATGGCCTCCTCCTTGGTTTCAGCGGTATAAAAAAGGTGTTCGGGTACGGGGCCAACATAAACGCGATCTCCGGTACGAGCGTCGTGTACGTACCACTCTTCTTTTTTGTCTTTTCTTCCCAAAAGCATACGTCTATATTTTGATCCGTGGGGTCCAACGACGACAGGGATTCCTAGTCGCCAGCAGCCAGCAGCTATGGAGGCGGCTTTTTGTGACATAGCACCCCAAGCAACTCCCACTGCGCCTACTCTATTATGAATGTAGTCAGCGATTTCCTCGTAGTTTCCTCTAAGGTTGCGTTTAGCGAAAATACTTGCGATTTTTATTGCTGCTCCAGCTATGTGAGCGTTAGCTACGCAGGAGCCTACGTTCACGATTCCTCCAGCGTCGAAATCACCTGAATATTTTTCGTAGAGGGTTTTTCCTTCCTCATCCTTGTACATTGCTGCTGACATGGCAGAGCATCCGGATAGGACTACTATGAATCGACGGTCAGCAAACTCTTTACACATTTCAGCGACTTCTATTCCGCCGTGGGGGTAGTTGGCGCATCCAACGAAGGCTACTACACCTGGAATTTCGCCTAGAACTATTGGGCTTCCGACGTTTCGTATCTCTACATCTTGTATTGGGCCTCTTCCAGCTTGAATCTTGAATTTTTCCTCTTTGAGTACGTTTTCTGCGGCAGCAGTGATGAAACTGTGTAGCGGGAAGTCGTTTGGGCAGGCGCTTTCGCAGCGGCCGCAGCCTATGCATGTTTCATATAGGTCGGCAAGCATCTGGACATTTCCTGCAGCTGCTTCTTTCATGGCTTGTGGAATCAAAAGGATTTCAGGGCAGGCTCGTGTGCATTCGTTGCAGAGTGTACACCTTTTTGCGTCTTCAATTATCTCCTTTACGCTTGGAATGGCTTTGAACTTCTTTCGTTTAGGCGCGACTTCCAGTGCTGTTCTAGAAGCCACTTCCCCTGCCTTCTCAGAATCGAGAATAAGAACGCCTGGAACTTTTCCATTGACCAAATCCGCTACAATCTCATATACAGGATCTTTTGTGCGATCTTGGAGTCCACCGCAGTTTTTATCGCTTGTGACGATGACAGGTGCTTTAATTTTTTGAGCTTCAACCAAAGTATCTGCGCGGATACATTGTTCATCTAGAACTATGACATCTGGGATACCGCTTCTGATGAAACGAAGCTGCCATGAAATGGGGCCAACTATTTTAGCTCTTGAGCTGTACCGCGTCGTGTCGTGAGCGGTGCAACAAAGGCCCGTAACTTCAACGTCAGCTTGTAGGTGGTTTTCCGTGAGGTAATCTATAATTCCAACTGATGAGATAACGTTGTGGCCTACAACCATGATTACCGGTTTATGGGTGTCAATGGTTCCGTATCCCAATTCAACAAGTGGTGCTTCGGGATCTGCCTTAGGGAAGTTGTAGACTGCGATCTGGGCAATATCCGCAACTTCTAGAGCTACGTGATCAACCATTCCAGCGTGAAACGTCTTCGACTCGAAGTCTAGGTTGCTTGCCTCTTGTCCAGTGTGAGTCGCCGATAGTAGTTGAGTGAGCTGTTCTTCAAGGTAGTCCAATACCTCCTCTAAATCACCTAGCGTTCGCGGTCTGATGCCACAAACCAAACGTGTAATAGGTGCCTCCAATTGAATATTGACGCCACCGACGTCAAGAGGGTATCTTCGGCCAAACTTTTCGATTAGGTGGTCAACCATGTGGCGAGCGTGGCCAAGATGCGTAGCGGCGCCTATGCAACAGGCTATTAGAACTATGCGCGACTGTTGCGCTGCCATGTCTAATCCACAGGCTCCTCGTTTGTCTTTAGTTAAATCGCATTTACCGTAGGTGCAGAGGCAACACAAGTCACAAAAAGGCATGTACATGGGTTTGTAGCGTTGAAGAAGTTTGAAGTCCCATTCCCTTAGATCGGTTATGGATGGGAATGGAGTTGGACCAACTGGTTCAGTCCAAGTTTCGTCAAGGATTCTGCCGATTGACACTTCAAGGTCCTTTATAACAGCAACATCTGTTTTCAATTCCTTTGCTTTCATAGACAAGGATTTCCTAGTCAATATTAACGACCTTTAGGATAGGTTTTGAATCTACTCAATTGAAAAGAGCCTTATTTAATCTTTCTAAAATCGAAATCGTATAAGGGTCAGATGATAGATAGATTTTGTCTCAAGATTTTGCTTGTAGGAAGCAATTTAATAGTTGCGTATCAGTTAGTAAATTGGATCGAGGGATTAAAACATTGAAGTACGTTGGAGTCCAAGCCTTTGACTGCCCAGATGCTTGGTACAAGGTTTTAGATGAGATATGGTATAATGGAAACTCTTTTGAGGTTGGATACGGGTCGGAACGTTCCAAGACTAAAAAGTTGAACTTAAGCATAAAAATTACAAACCCCGAAAACCGTCCTTTGGTAGATGACAAGGCTCCATGCGACATGAAATATGTTCAATGGTACGCCTTGAAGTATTTGTGGTCTGGAGTGATTGAGGAAGAGACCTATACCTATGGTAGCAGACTAAGGGAGCCGGTTGATCAGATAGAAGTGGCTATTAGAAGATATTTAGAGGAGCAGAGAGACCGTCAAGTAACCCTCACAATTCGAGTGCCAGAAGACATTCAGAAACGTTTGAATGAGAGAAAACATGAGCCCCCATGTCTCAGCTTGATCGACACAGAAATATTTAATGGCAAACTGCATTTAACCTGCTACTTCAGATCATGGGACGCCTACGCTGGACTACCAGCCAACATAGCTGGAATCCAAATATTCAACGAAGCCTTGGTGTCAGAGATAAATAGAAGAGGAAATCTCGGCATAAAAACAGGAAAAATCGTTTTCCACTCAAAGAACTGCCACATATACGAGAGACAATTCAAAATTGTGGAGGAACTGCTGAAACCACGAGAGGATAACAGAAGAAAGACACTAAGATCAAAACAAGTTTAATTGCCTAGAAAATTGAATCAGTTAGATATGTACGTATACTCGATCACTACTGTACTGTCCGGTCTCCATTTCTTTTTCCATCTCACGTAACAAGAGGATTCTTTGATAAGTTGCAGGATGAGTTGCAAACCATGTGTTAACAGTCGTCCACCTAGATTTGGCTTCCCTCTCCATAGCTAATTCAAGCTCCCTCTCATCAAGAACGCCGTCTTTGTCTAAGTCATATTCTAGCTTTCGTTGCATTATCCCTCGAACCTCCTGTTTCGCCAAGGCTGGATCACCAATATAGAGGGTTCTGGCACCATGCGGCGGCTTCGGTGAAAGCGATAATCCATAGGTAATTTTAGTCAATGCGCTTCCCAGCTGGCGTGGTTCTCCTGTCACATAGGCTGAATAGGCATCGGCATAGTGTTCTCGCAGACGGCTCAGCCTCATGACACACAAAAGCGTTACTATATAAACTAAATAGGAGATAGCTGCAGCGATGAAAAGTAGCGCTTTAAAGGCTACTTCTCCACCTTTTTTCTTTCCACCATCAGTAGCCAACGCAACTTGAAAAGTTAATCGTGCGATTAAATAAGTGATAAGAGGTAACGCAGAAAGAACGGTCATAACGACAAAATCTTTGTGCTTAATGTGCCCCAACTCGTGCCCAATAACCCCGCGCACCTCATCTTGAGTCAACTGTTTGAGTAGCCCTTCATGAATTGCCAGAGTAGCGCCTCCAGTTGTTCTTCCAAAAACAAAGGCGTTAGGAGTCGAATCCGGAACGATGGCAAGTTTGGGTGGTTGCATTTCACTTTTTTCTGCGAGTCCTTTGACTGTTGTCTCTAACCATGGGTGTTCGTTGGGCTTTACATAATGGAGCCTAGTTGACCATTTAACCATGGCGGGACCTATCAAATACTGGATTAGTATGAAAATTAGGGTTGCCAATAGTGTAATGGTGAAGGAAACAATTAGGGGAAGCTGTATTAGAAGCATTAGGACAATTAAAAAGGCGGCAAATATTGTTGTTATCATCAATATGGCAACGGTCATGGAAAGTCTTAATCTGGCGAGTCCAGGCATAATGTTCTCTCCCCCACAACTCAAAGTCTAAGCGAGTTATAGATATTTTACAGTTCATTCTTTTATTCCTTAATACAATATTAACGCTCAGTTTTTGCATTCGGAAATAGCGAACCTCGCCTCTATAGTTTTACCAATCTTGACGATTAGGGTTCCCAACACGAAGGTGCCGACACCACATCGGAGACATTTTGTGTCAAACACGTCCTACACATATAACTATTGTTTATTTACGATTTCAAACCCAATACACATGAGTTCCTAAAAGGAAAAAATTCATGTGAGACTCCCTTGACAATTCTAATCAAGGTGTTTAATTTGGCGGTGACTCGAGAAATTCGTTGCTCCAACTGCGGAGCCCCAGTCAGCTTCAATCCTGGCGAGATAGTCACTACGTGTAGATACTGCGGCTTTACAAGCGTAATAGAAACTGGAAAAGCCTTCAATCTGGAACATTCTATGATACTTAATGAGTATGCCCCAGCTCAAGTAGAGGAACTTTTACGCAACTGGATGCGGAGTGGCTTCCTAAAACCCGGTGACTTAGCTAGATCTTCAAAAATCCTAGAGAAAAACCTGTCGTATCTACCCTTCTGGATTGTTCCAGTCATCGCCACCAGTGAGTATAAAGGCGTTTTTGAAAGATTGGTTCCTCC
>CAYFWY010000042.1:0-12659 GCA_964346895.1 uncultured Candidatus Bathyarchaeia archaeon
CACATCTGTTCCTACCTCTTCGGCTAATTCAGCTAGCTCATCAATGAGGCTTTTGAAATCTACTACGGCGAGGGTAGGGACACTACATTTTGGACAGGGTTTTCCTTCTAGACTTTGTTCAAAGTCTGGAAGCAGATGATTTTTCATCGTCTCTTGTTTGGAATAGTCACAAGATGTGCATTGCGCAGTGACTCGGACCATATCGAGGCCTTCAGAAAGCAAGAGGGTTTTCACGATGCCTGATTTTAAGTTTTGTCTCACCTCGTTTTCGCCATAGGTGGCTAGGCCAGTGTCGTGGCCGATTTCATAAAGGAAACCTTGCATGATTCTCTTTTCCTCAACATATCGAATGTGCCGCAAGACTTCGGGAGAGCGTTCCACAACTTCTTCCACTCCCTGTTCATCCACATATGCGGTGTCTATGGTGGCCATGATCTTGTCCTTCAATGTGTAATGAAGGTAGCTTCCCTTCTGAAAATCATATTTTGTAGGTCCTGGTCCTCCTATGATCAAACCTTTAAGGTCAGATATAGGCACAAAAATTTTGTCGGCGTGTTCTCCGATACGTTTGAAGTAGGTCAAAAGTTTAGCTTCTCGCTGTCTTTCAAATCTTCTAGCAGATTGGCCTCCAGCTCGAAATTTTCCAGGCACGCCCGACGTAATTTTTTCCATTATTTCCAAGCGTTTGCCTCGAAGGATGGCATAAGTTGTTGCACTAGCGTCTACTACAATAATTCCATACGTTTCTTTTGCCTTCAAAAACTCTTGGAGGTATTCAGTGTGGAATCTAGAATCGCAGCGGTAGAGATAAACTTGAACGGGTTCGGGTGGAAGTATTACATAAGTTTCAATTCTTTCGCTCCCAGGACCGTTTTGGGGGATGGCTCCACAGAATATTACCAGACCATTTTCAGGCACCTCCTTGAAGAGTTTAAGACGCTGCTGGACTTTGACGATGGCATCCTGAACATTTTTTCGAGTGGTGGTCGATTTTATGTTAGAAGCCGTTCCATACTCCTGCTTGAGCATGGAAACTACTTCACTGATTTGACGGCCAGGCGGCACATAAAGGGAAACCAGTTCTGTTCCTCTGCCCTCCTTGGCCGCCAGCGTTTCCAATGCTCTTTTCAGACGAAATCGTTGGAGAGATGTTCGCTTCGTGCTCAAATTGCTGTTCCACGCATCGACCGTAGAGCTACACCACAATGGAACAGATAAAAGTTATCATCTTCTTTTGTAGATTAATCGGTGGGCTAAGATAAGAGTGAGTTCCGATGCTCATCTAATCTCTTGGTTCAGCTTTTGATTTCGTAGGAACAATGTTTTCAATTTAATTTCAATATATTTTGTGGTTGAAGTGATAGGAAGCTGTTAGCCCACAATCTCATATTTGTTGGGCACGTTTCCATTGGAAAAATCGATCGCGGGCACAGGACTTAGATTTCAAATCTTTCAATTATCTTTCTTTCTCTTTCTCCCGTTATTTCTGCAACTACATGGATGTATTTCTCTAAGCCCGAGCCCTGTATCTTCCTCTTTAGGAGCTCGTCGACCTGAAAGATGCCTGCGGAATTGGACATTTTTATTTTTATTGTCACCGGTTTTTCGGTTCCCTTTCTTATCTCCACATTTTCTATTGATAGCGCTGATATTGAGTGGATGTTGATTTTTCCGGCTTCGAAGGGAATTCTTGCTCTCCCCTTTTCCATATCCAAGGCGTCGGCTACCCTTACCACACCAGCTTCTAAAGTAACAGGATGTTGTTGGCGGTGATGGGAAACAAGGACGTGGAGGACTTCGGTAGTAACTATTGCGGCTTGGTCTTTAGGATAGACAAGCTCTAAATATTTTTGGAGAAAGCTTAAAGCCAAAAGGACGCTGTATTCTTCATGTCTTTCCCTTGCGACAGCCATACCTAAGTCGTGCATGACTGAGGCAAGAAACACAACTACTTCAGCATCTTCGTTTGCTAAATCATAATCTTTTACTACGTTTGGCACAGCTCCGCTTTCGACTAGGAGCCTCAGAAGCTTGAGAGCGGAGTTGGCAACGATTTTTACGTGGATAGGACCGTGATCTGAAAAACCCATACGATCTATAGCCGCAACGTTTACACACTTCCAGTAAGCCTGCAGCCTCTCATCTTTATTCACTTCATCCACTAGCAGTTTCAGTTTTACGTTGTTCCGATAAGGCAACTTGATGATGTAAGACAAAACTTATCATCCCCTCTAAAATCACACCCGAGAAAGAATAAGCGTTTCTACGCTCACGCTCGGGTTAGATAACACGCGCTTACTGCAAGAACCATCTAGGTTGAAGATATCTAAACCAAAGGCCTCTAAGACCAAAACTTTCCTATTCAATTCTATTCAGTTTTCTTTTTCCAAGGTATAGGAAAATAATCCCCATTACCCAAATCACCGCCGTTTGCAACAGCAAGGTGTCAAAAAAGCCTAGGTCTAGAACGACCTGAGAACCAATGAAAATCCCTATTGAAGCAAAAATGACTACTTGCGCGTTTACCATTAGCCCGAGCATCTGTGCGCGAGTATTCTCCGAGAATACTGGGTTCAGGAGGGAGAGGCCGAGAGCTAGAGCCACATTCGCTGCAACGAGTTGAGCTAGGAATCCTGTGTAAGTCAACGAAGAAACAAGTGTAGCTTGAGGAATTGAGATCATTGAAAAAGCTGTGATCGCCGCACCGATAGGAACTGCCACTAGCCAACCTTGCAGCAATCTCGCCTTGATGAACCTTCCCAGACCAGAAGGAGTTTTCTTGTATATGAAGAGGTTTTCCTTACCTCCCGCCGTCACTTGGCCGACCACTAAGACGGCAAGTAAAGGAAACAAAAATAGCCCCATTAGAAGAGCACCTTCTGGATCTTCTTGGCCCCCTCCGAAGAAGATATTTACCATAGCTATTAAACCCACAATATACGCGATTCTTGACAGGTTTTCGAGCCTTCGACTATAATTCTTGAAAATGGATACTAGGAGAGTTCCGAAAGACCCGCCGCCCCCCAGATTTCTAATGGTTCTATATAAGAAGCTGTCCGGTTTAGCTTTAGAGGCTGTGAAGGTGGTGGGTTCAATGCTGTAGGCGCGATTAGCCACTTTTGTGCCTAACCAAAGCACGGCTACAAAGAAGATGACAAGGCCTCCGAATCGGGTGAGTATCTCAAAACCAACTGCGCCAATGTTGCTGGGGTTGGAGGCGAAGCCGACTATAACTTCAGCTCCCCAAGAACTTGGTAAAAGACTGAGAATGGCTCTAACAATTCCGCTTGTGCCGGGATCGGCAAGAGCTTCAAGCAAGCCTCCCCCAATGATTGCGTACATAACTGCGATCATGGGTAAAGCAAGGATAAGCGAAAGGGCTCTTCCAATATCTCTTCCACGGGCGGATTTTACAAACTTTGTACGTACTAAGGCGGCAATTACTGTGCCGATCCATAGAGCAGAAAGAAACGTGACTACGAAAATCATTACGGTTATCGATATCTGAATAATATCCAGCCCCAGCGGATTTAGAGCAGCAGTGAAAAAGCCAGCCATAATCGTCATTGCTATGGCGTAGAAAGGCATCACCCCCAGAAATTCTCCTAGTAGAACATCGCTTGGCTTTATGGGGGCTGCGAGAAAAATCTCCACCTGCCCAGCTTGCATTCCCTGTAATGTGTAAGTGATTGGCAGTATTATGATGTAGAAAAAGATCATGAACATTATGATTGGCACCATTGTTACCGCAAGTTGGGACAAGAAGAAAGCGAGAAGGTCGTCGACGAAGATGCTAACTAAATTTGGCGCAATAAATGCCACATAAATCGCTAGCAATCCAATTACTAGATACGGAAAGTAGCGTTTTATACTCCGTATACTGTTTATGCGGGTGCGATATTCGTTTCTTGCAACCACAAGCCACTTAGGCATCGGCAGCCCTCTGCTCCCTCCAAGCTAAGAGCTCCTTCTCCTCCACTCCTCCGGTCAAAGCGATAAAAGCTTCTTCCAAAGTCTTCGTTTCTGTCTGGGCGATAATTTCATCTACAGCGCCTAATGCCACAAGTCTGCCTTGGTTGATGATGCCTATTCTGTCACATAGTTCCTCTACAACGGGTAGAATGTGACTGCAAATGAAAATAGTTTTCCCAGCACTGTCAGCTAACTTTTTGATCAGATCTTTTACCATGAGAGCTGCGCGGGGGTCTAACATCGATGTGGGCTCGTCAAAGAAAAGAATTGAGGGATCGTGGATTAGAGCTGCTGCGATCAAGATTTTTTGTTTCATACCTCGGCTGTAGCCTTCAAGCAGGTAGTCACGTCTCTCCTGAAGACCGAAGAGCTTCAGTAGATCTTCTATTCTTTCAGGCAGAATATCTCTTGGAACATCGTAGAGGGCTCCCATGAACTCGAGAAATTCGTAGGCGCTAAGTTTCTCATACAATCCAGGAGACTCAGCAAGCAACCCTGTGACCCGTTTTACCTCTGTTTCCTCTTTGAGAATGGCATAGTTATTTACGGTGGCTGTACCGCTAGTTGGTTTTATTATGCAATTTAGTAGGCGAACGGTCGTCGTCTTCCCTGCTCCGTTTGGGCCGAGCAGACCAAAGGTTTCACCCTCATAGACTTCGAGATCAAGGTTATCAACAGCTTTGATCTCGCCTCCCTTACCATAATACTTTGACAACTTGTCTGTACGGATCATAACCTTCATTATTTAACCCCTGGTAATCTTTTTACTAGAGATTTAACCCAATTTGTGTCGCGCATATAACTGTTGCTTTTTTAGGGGGCTCGAGTAAATTTCAATTTATGCATTCGTTAATGAAACAAACTTGAATATTTAAGTAAAATCATACTCATTTTAGAGATGGAGGGCTAAAAATGAAAGAAGCTATGTTTTACGAAAAATTAGGCGAAGGCGTGGTAAAATGCAATTTGTGTAGTCACAGATGCAGAGTAGCCGATTCAAAGAGAGGAATCTGTGCAGTTCGAGAAAATAGAAACGGGATACTCTACAGCTTGGTCTACGGGAAGGCCGTAGCCCGCGCTGTGGACCCCATAGAGAAGAAGCCTTTATTCCATTTTCTTCCCGGTTCGCGAGCTTATTCAATCGCCACGACAGGATGCAACTTCAAGTGTGAGAACTGTCAGAACTTTGACATTTCCCAGATGCCTAAAGACCGAAAAACAATCCTTGGACAAGACGTTTCTCCTGAAGAAATTGTTGTGGCGGCTAAACGAAATAATTGTGAAAGCATAGCATACACGTATACTGAGCCCACCATCTTCTTCGAGTATGCCTATGACACAGCCAAACTGGCGAGGAAAGAGGGAATCAAAAATGTCTTCGTGACAAATGGATACATTACTGAAGAGGCTCTGATTGAAATAAAACCTTACCTGGACGCAGCCAACATCGATCTGAAGAGTTTCAGCGATGGCTTTTACCGCAAGAACTGTGGCGCCCGCTTAAAACCTGTTTTGGATTCTATAAGGCTTCACAAAGACCTCGGAATCTGGATTGAAATTACAACCCTGATTATTCCAACCCTGAACGATTCAGAAGAGGAATTGCGAAAAATTGCAGAGTTCATTAAAGAAGTGGGCGAGGAGATACCTTGGCACATCAGTCAGTTCTATCCAACATATAACCTTATAGATTTACCTCGAACTCCCGTGGCAACCCTCAGAAGGGCTAGGCAGATTGGCTTTGAGGTAGGGCTCAGATACGTTTATGAAGGGAATGTGCGTGGCGAGGCTGGAGAAAACACCTACTGCTACAAATGTGGGAAACTGCTAATTCGCCGGTATGGCTACCAAATTCTGGAAAACAAGATTAAAATCTCTGCGTGTTCTTATTGTGGCGCTAAAATTGACGGGATAGACATGTAAATTGCGTGCGAATTGACGGTTTTTAATGTGGTTCCAATTCAACCTTGATTTTTCCCTTTAAGGTGATCGTGTTTCCAACGAACTCAGAACAATAAGCGTAAACTTCAACTCCCTCCATGGCAGCTTCTCGAAGAACCTTTCCAAATTCCGGATCAGTTTCATCATTATAAGTAAACACATGCGCATCGGTCCTTTGAACCACAAACAGCACACACGCTCTATACCCTTCTTTCTTAGCCTTCATCAAATCCCTCACATGTCTCCTCCCCCTTTCAGTCTCAGCATCAGGAAACAAGGCTACGCCGTTTTTCACCAGTGTACACGACTTTGTCTCTAACAAACAACTCTCGTATTCGTTAGTCAAAAAGAAATCAAATCTAGTGTGCCCATAGCCATATTCTGGCTTTATTATGTTGTATTCCGAAAGTTCTCTTATGTCTTTGTTTCTTAAGGCTTCTAAGATTAGTTTGTTGGGCACCCGAGAATCAGCGGACACCACTTGACCGTTGTAGAAAACTCCGATCAAATCATAATCAGTTTTTCTATCCTCTTTAGTCACCTTTCTGAGGATAACTTCGGTTCCCGGAGTCAGAAGCTCGTGCATTCTTCCAGGGTTGGGTAAAAAACTTTGCAATACTCTATCTTCGACTCTGACTAGGGTCAAGAAACGGTTCGGTCGCTCATGAAAAACCCCTCTAAAGGTTCGCCCTCTAATTTTTATGGAGCTAACCAAAGTCTAACTTTCCCGGAGGTTCAATAGAAATAATACAAGATTGGAAATAAAAGTTAGGCTCTAAGGAAATTGATATCCTGAGTAATGTACCGCTGTGTAGTTTTTAGTTTTTCGTTATCGATTTTCTATTCTTCTTCCACAGTTATAGCTCCTGTGGGACAAGAAGTTACGCAAGCCATGCATAAAATGCAGTCCTCTGCTCTCACAGGAACAGATTTCTGAGTGTCAGGATATTCAGCAAGATCTTGAAGTTCGAAGACTTCGACAGGACAAACATCCGCACACACACTGTCTCCATTGCACTTTTCCCAGTCAACTGCAACCTTTACCATAGTATCCACCTCAACTTTGTATTTATTCAGGAAGCAAGACATTTTAATACTTTATGTTGCGTACCTGTTCTAACGTGTCTTATCTCAAAAGACTTATAACAGTGTTATATTATAGGTTACGTCGTAAACTTTAAAAAACCTAAAAAAGTATTAGAAATTTGTGCTTTACATACAGTAATTGTTGGTTTAAATTCGGTTCGATGTTCCAAGATTCAAGATAAAACACATTTATGATAGGAGATAAAAATGATAATAGGAGGTGTATTTGTGATGAAAGACAAAAAATCGATTCTATATGTGCAGACAAGCGATATGCCTGAGAGACAATATTCTCCTTTGGTGTTGGCACAGACTGCAAAGTCCATGGATGTCGAAGCCAAAGTATATTATCTCGGCCAAGCACTGAGAATCTTGCTTCCTGGGGAAGCTGAAAAGATAAAATTGGGGAATTTTCCAAGCGTTAAAGAAATGATTGACCGAACTCTCTCAATGGGTATCAACATATACGTTTGTGAAGCATCTAAACAGATGTTGGGTTGGCAGAAAATTGATTTGATACCTGGAGTGAAAATCGTAGGTGCGGCAACCCTCAACGACCTTGTTTTAGAGTCTGACGCAACAATGTGGTTCTAAGAAGTTCAGTTATTTAGGCGATCTGTTCCCTCTTTTCTTTTTCATACCTTAGCTATCTCGTCGGTATACTGCCTTTTGCGTTTTGAGGACTAAAATTTAATCCTCCACACGTATCCAAACGTTAGGATCCAGATAATAGGACAGACCAAATCCTAGATGGACATGAAGACTAAACAAATCAAAAAGGCTGCAAACTTTTAGATACTTGTTTCAAGGCGGCGAAGATTTTTAATAAAACAAATGTGAGGCTCCATCGGTTAGTACAATAGGAGTTTGTTGATATTTCTGCAAAAATAGTCCTTCATTTCAGAGCGCACATTTCCAACCTAGACATGCACTCGCTTCTTAATCTTCCTTTTCATTATTACAACAACAAGTGTAATCAAAATCACTGGTATCAATAGCGCCAGAACTGATTGAAACTCAGGTATTGTTTCTGGAGGTTGTGGGCTAGGTATTTGTGGGCGCATTAGATTTGATGTGATTTCCGCTTCGTCGGAGTATCCACGGCTTTCCCAAAGACCCTTGAAGTCGTAATCAACAAGTTGAACGCCGACAACTTGGCTAATCCACTTATAACCCCACTTTCCAGGCACGACTAAACGCAACACTTCTCTCAGGGGCTCACCATCTATCTCATAGGCTAAAATTATGTCGTCACGTATAGCCGTCTCCAAGGTTAAGTCTGTTGAATAACTGTCTTCGGCGTAAAATCCAACCTTAATCGCCTTTGGGGAAATTCCTGCTTTTTCCAACAAAAGGCGAAGTTTGACTCCAGTCCAGTTGCCTTCCATAATCACATAATTAGGCATGTCTACGCAGATAAGCTCGGCATTCACGGTGCTTCGAGGCATAGAGATTATTTCAGCCCAGCTCAGAGTCAACGGATGCTCAACAAGCCCGTCCACAGTTAATTGCCACTCTGCTCTCGCAGAGTTTATCTCTGCGTCAGTAGGAGTCCCATAACTGGAGACAAGTTCCGGAACCCAACCTGAGGAAGTTACGACCAACACTACAGTTATTATTGTGATTAAAGCGACAAAAAAGGTTCTTTTCATATTATTCTGCTGGTCCTGTAGTTGACTAAGAGAAATATGACATAAGGAATATTTAAAGGCACCTCTTTATAATGTGCCCGCATTAGAATTTAAATTCCGCATACATTCGGGTGCTCCATCATTGGATGACTATTTTGCTGCATGAACAAGACTTTCATGTACAAAACATGCGATCGATTGCATATGAGTTTCAATTTTAAAACAAGTAAACAACAGTTAGTAGAGCATGAATTAACAGAAAACAGAATACATCTTCTCTTCAATCGAAGGAAACTCAATCTAAGAGGACGAGTGAGAACAAAATAAGAACTCCTAGAATAAAGGCTGTTAGCTGCAATGCTGATTTTAAAAGTCCGGACTCTTCTTTATGAAGTTCTGGAATCAAATCTGAACCCGCTATGTAAATGAAGTTGCCCGCGGCGAAAGGGATCAAAAAGGGAATAAAATCTTGAATTAAAAAACCCACGCTGAGAGCTACGATGGTTCCGAATATTGCTGTGAAGGCGGTTGAAAAATTGAAGAAAATAGCCCTAGATCTATTTAATCCTCCATATATCAGAACTCCGAAATCTCCGATTTCTTGAGGAATCTCATGTAAAACAACAGCTAGGGTGGTGGCTACTCCTAAAGGTATGCTTGCCAAGTAACTTCCACCTATTATTAGTCCGTCTATGAAATTGTGAACAGCATCACCAAAGAGATTCATGTAAGCAAAGGAATGGGGGTGTTCCTTTGAGGTTGGTATGTGACAGTGTCTCCACTGGAGCAACTTCTCCACAACGAAGGAGGTAACTATGCCCATCAAAATGTATAAAGATACCTGCAATCCAAAACCGTTCTCTCCTACCGCTTCAGGAATCATGTGAATGAAGGCGTGTCCAAAAAGTCCTCCAGCAGAAAAACTTACGAAATACATGAGTACCTTCTTTAGATTTTCTTCTTTCAACGAAAAAACCAGCACACCAACTAGAGAGATTAAACTAACGATAACAACGCTCGCCAGACTATACAGCCAGACAACAGTCACTGAATTCCCCCAAGTAGAACAAAACTAAAGAAGCCTGTTGAAACTTTTTACTTTTTTCTTTGGTAGAAACTATTAACTTTTTGCTATATGAGGTTGCGCTCTCACAGTCCCAGACTAAGGAGGGCGATCAAGCCAAACGCTGTAATGATTATGCCTGCAATTCTATTTACCCACCACAACCTGTGAGTGGTAAACCTTGCACGAAATATGCTTACAACGCTGCTCAAGATTAGCCACCATAGGGCTGAGCCCATAAACACACCTAGGACTAATACTACAGCAGAGACATAGCTCCCACCAGTGCCTACCATCCCCAATCCGGCAAATATCGCCGCAAAAGAAAGGATTGTCATCGGATTTGTGATCGTCAAGAAAAAAGTCGACACATAAGCGCCAACCAGTCCGTTTCCTTTAGCTGAAGCCGCATGTGCAGCAGGTTTGGATAGGAAAGTCTTAACGCCTAAAAAACAAAGAAAACCACCGCCAATAAAACGAAGCCATATCTGTTGACTGATTAGGAAATTTGAAACAAAGGTCAACCCAAATCCTGCAATGAGACCATAGATCGTATCAGCAGTAGCAGCCCCCAGACCAGAGAAGAGGCCAAAGGCTCGTCCTTCGGTTAAAGTACGTCGTATACATAACACGCCAATTGGTCCGACAGGTGCGGCAATCGAAAAACCAATGATGAGTCCCCTGAGAAAGAAACTGGTGTCCGTAATACTTATCTCTCCTTTGGTAGGGTTAACAGAACCCTTTATTCTAAAGCCAAATATATACATAAGCAGTTGCTCTCAGTCTTCTACGGGTTAGACAAATGAGCCTTGAAAAATACAGGAAGAAAAGGAATTTCAAAAAGACAAACGAACCAAAAGGTGACGAGAGAACAAGCGGCGGAAACATCTACGTAGTTCAAAAACACCAGGCCAGACATTTACACTATGACCTAAGGTTAGAGATGGATGGAGTTCTTAAAAGCTGGGCAGTTCCAAAAGAGCCCCCTACAGAAAAAGCCATAAGAAGACTGGCAGTGCAAGTAGAAGACCACCCCATCGACTACGCAAACTTTGAAGGAGCAATCCCTGAGGGACAATACGGCGCAGGCACCGTGGAAATCTGGGACAACGGACAATACTTCTTGAAAGAAAGGGACGAAGGCAAACTAGTTTTTGAGATCCATGGCAAAAAACTTCGGGGAGAATATTGCCTAGTAAGGTTCAAGGGACGAAAGAACTGGTTATTTTTTAAGAAGAAATAAAACGACGTTGCACGCGGAAGCTACTTTTACGCGCCAATAAATTTCAAACGTTTATTTATAACATCGTTATAGATAAATAGGCCGAAGCTGTTTTAATTTTGTATGAATAATTAAAATTTTAGTTTAGCAAAGCAACTCTGGTATATGTTGGCACGGAGGTTTGGAAGTGGGTGGTCAAATCAAAACCAATCGACAACTAGATTGCCTAGGTCTTTACTGTCCTGAACCAGTTTTTAGGACTAGACAGGAAATTGACAAGCTAGAGGTTGGACAGATCTTAGAGGTAATTGCTGATGACCCAGCGGCTGAAGAAGACATAAAACGATTAGTTAAGAGGCTTGGGCACCAACTCCTTTCATTACGCAAAGAGAAAGATGGATTTCATTTTTTCATAAAGAAAGTAAAATAGGACGGCAAACAAGAATTGAGAAAAGTGTATATGGATCACGCAGCTGGAATGCCCATCGATTCAAGAGTCTTCGAAGCTATGAAACCGTATTTTATGGAAAACTATGGAAACCCTTCATCTTCTCATTCCTTTGGAGCAGCTGCCAAGAATGCCTTGATGGAGTCTAGAGAAAAAGTTGCTCGACTAATAGGAGCAGAGAAACCTGAAGAGGTCTTTTTCACTTCAGGGGGCACAGAATCAAATAATCTAGCAATAAAGGGAGTTGCCTACCGAAATAAGGAAAAGGGAAACCACCTAATCACGACTGCCATTGAACACATATCGGTGTTAAACATATGCAAACATCTTCAAAAACAGGGCTTCGACATAACTTACTTACCAGTGGACAAACACGGGATGGTTTTCCCTCAAAAAATCAAAGAAGCAATAACCGATAAAACAATACTCATCTCCGTCATGTACGCAAATGGCGAAATCGGAACAATTCAACCAATAAAAGAGATAGGGAAGATAGCCCACGAGAACAAAATCTTTTTTCACGTGGACGCTGTAGACGCAACAGGAAAGGTACCCATCAACGTTAAAGAGGAAAACATAGATCTCTTGTCAATTTCTTCCAACACCATGTATGGACCAAAGGGAATGGGAGCCCTCTACATAAGAAAGGGGACCAGAATTCAACCAGTTATACAGGGTGGCGGCCAAGAGAGAGGATTGCGTTCAGGCACAGAAAACACAACCGGCATAGTAGGCATGGGTAAGGCAGCTGAGATCGCCCAAGAAGAAATGGAAACTGAAGGCAGACGGTTAAGCCAACTACGGGACAAACTCGCAAAGGGCGTTCTGGACACGATTGAACGTTCGTACTTGAATGGGCACCCCACTAAAAGACTTCCCAACACCGACAACCTCAGATTCAGTTATGTAGAAGGGGAATCTCTCATCTTAGGGCTAGATATGCTTGGCATTCAGGTGTCTTCGGGCTCGGCATGCACATCGAAAACTCTAGAACCTTCCCATGTACTACTTGCGATAGGTTTAACCCACGAAGAGGCCCATGGTTCTTTGGTATTCACTATGGGCAAGCAAAACTCAGAGGAAGACGTCAACTATGTGCTGGATGTCTTGCCTGGCGTGGTAAAGAAGTTGAGGGCAATGTCTCCCTTGACACCAAAAGAAATGTTGAGGTGAAATGAATGTATAGCGAAAAAGTTATGGATCATTTCATGAATCCACGAAACGTAGGTGAAATTCCAGATGCAGATGGAGTTGGAACAGTTGGTAATCCCGTTTGCGGCGACCTCATGACCGTGT
>CAYFWY010000043.1:0-12301 GCA_964346895.1 uncultured Candidatus Bathyarchaeia archaeon
CTGTGGCCAGTTTACTTCGATGCCAACAAAACCCGAATTGAGGGACGGAGAGTTCCAAAAAAACTAGCAATTCCCTCACCAACTCTAGATGAAATTCAACAAGCAGTGAAAATGACGGGTCTTCAACCTGAAATAATTCCTGAGGCCACACATCCAAGTTCTCCACGGCAAAAGACTGGTCTACTCCTTATCCCTAAGAAAGATTCAAAGGTCGATGCCCTTCGGAAAATCGGGAAGGCTCTTTTAGATATCCGTGGTTAACTGGTTCTTAATTTCTGATTTCCTTGAGTGAAGTAGTCCGAAATTAAGGTACTTCCATGCATGCATAATTTTTTTATTGTCTCAACATTTTTTATGGTGTATTGGTTCCTGACCTTTCTGGTTTCTAGTTACATGCTGAAATCTTTTTCATTATGTAAACTTGAAAAAAGAAGCGTTGTAGAGAGGCTTGGATTTGAGAGAAACAAAGCTTAGGATTATTGGTTGACTTTTGCTTTGGATCAACAGCTACTATCTCTTTCGAAACTTTAGCACAAGTGATCGCGCAGTTCGCTCGCAAAAAAGACCTGTTTTTTTGCCAATATGGATATAATAAATATAGGTCTCTTTGGCCAATTTATATCTAAAAGATTTAGTGCGTATTTTGTAGATGATACCTAATGAGTAAAGAGGCCTACAGAGAGATTATTCAACGCTTAATGGAGATTTCTAATCCAACAAAAAAAGACGTTAATCTCATTAAGGTGAAAGTTGCCGGAAGACATGATATAGGAAAGGTTCCTTCCAATTCTGAAATAATACGCTTTCTCAAACCAAATGAAAAGGGTAAACTGCTTCCTATCCTACAAAGAAAAATCGTTCGCACGATTTCTGGGGTAACAATAGTTGCTGTGATGACGAAGCCTTGGCCTTGCCCACAAAAGAATTCATGCGCGTACTGTCCCGGAGGTCCTCCCTACGGAGTTCCACAAAGCTATACTGGTCATGAGCCAGCCTCCCTGCGGGGTTTGCAAAGCAGTTTCGACCCTTACGAACAGGCTAGAAACCGCATTGAACAGCTTAAAGCCATCGGACACACAGTTGACAAAGTGGAACTCGTAATAATGGGTGGGACCTTCCCAAGTATGCCTTTAGACTATCAAGAGCATTTTGTTAAAGAGTGCTTGGATGCCATTACTGAAGAGAAGACTCAATCTTTAGAGGAAGCTAAGAAACTAGCTGAGACCAGTCGAACTCGCAATGCTGGAATTACTGTGGAAACACGCCCAGACTGGGCCAGAGAAAAGCATGTTGATCACATGTTGTCTATGGGCGTAACCCGGGTGGAACTGGGCGTTCAAAATGTGTACGACGAAATTTATGAGCTAGTTGAAAGGGGGCACAACGTTCATGATGTCGTCGAAGCAACCCGCATATTGAAGGATGCTGGATTAAAGGTGGTTTATCATCTTATGCCGGGTTTGCCGGGCTCTAATTTCGAAAGAGACCTAGAAGGTTTTGAAAAGATATTCACGGATTCCCGATTTAAGCCAGATATGGTTAAGATATATCCGTGCCTCGTCCTAAAGGGGACGAAGGCCTACGATTGGTGGAGGAAAGGTGAATATGAACCGTATACCACGGAGAAGGCAGCTCAACTTATTTTGGAGGTTAAAAAGATGGTTCCATCTTGGATTCGAATTATGAGGGTTCAGAGGGATATTCCAGCCTATCTTATAGAAGCTGGGGTGAATAGGAGTAACCTTCGGCAACTGGTTTTGCGGAGGCTCAAAGAGGAGGGAGTGCGCTGTCTTTGCATAAGATGCCGCGAGGTGGGGCACCGATGGTTGAAAGAGAAGGTGAAGCCTGATCCAAACAGCATTGAGATACGAACAATTAAAGAGACGGCTTCCGAGGGAAATGACGTTTTCATTTCAGCTGAGGACTCGGATAATGATATTTTAGTAGGCTATCTCAGGTTACGTATTCCATCAGGGAACGCGCACAGATCTGAAATTGTTTCTGAGTTGACTGCAATAGTTCGTGAACTCCATGTTTACGGTCCCTTAGTTCCTGTTGGGAGACATTTAGTAAAGGCGTGGCAACACAAGGGGTACGGCAGTATCCTTCTATCCGAGGCTGAGCGAATATCTCTGGATACATATGACCGAAGAAAGATTGTTGTTACAAGCGCCCTCGGAACAAAACAATATTACAAACGGTTTGGATACGACTATGACGGACCATACGTTTCCAAAATTCTTGATGGGCTATAATCAACCGAAACAGGAAATTCATATAACCGAGTGACTCTAAGCTGAGTATTGTGGTTGTATGGATCTTTGGCGAAGGATTCCAATTGGAGATAATCCTCCAGATTTAGTCAATGTGGTTGTTGAGGTCATAAGTGGGTCAAGAGACAAATATGAATATAATGTGGAGTGGAAGGCTTTTGTGCTAGATCGGGTGCTCTATTCATCAGTGGTCTTTCCAGTAGAGTATGGTTTTATTCCTCAAACATGGTTTGACGATAACGACCCCTTGGACATAATGATTTTAACAAGCGAACCAACAGAAGTTGGTTGCATAATCAAAGTTCGGCCCATAGGCGTATTGATCATGGAAGACGAAAAGGGAGATGACCCAAAAATACTATCTGTACCTGTAAGAGACCCAAGATTCGATGGATTCAATGAAATCATAGATGTTCACACCCACAAACTAAGAGAAATTCAAGAATTCTTTGAAATTTACAAAAGGTTGGAACCTCACAAGTGGGTTAAATTCAAAGCTTGGAAAGACTCTCGAGAAGCCAAAAAAATCATCAACTATTCAATCGATCTATATAGAAAGAACTCCTCTTATGAAGAGAAGAAGAGAGGGAAAAAACTTGATTTCAATTTTAAGCATCTGTGAGGCGATTTAAATGAGTAAAGAATTCCTAGGTTACAAGGGGGAAGCACTGAGATTTTTGAAAGAGGCGGGAGCCGAGATCGGAGACATTATACGCATCAAAAGAAATGGCAAAACCTACGAGGGCCTTCTTATTCCGAGATCAGAATACGGCGACGAAAAACACCTAATAATAAAATTGAAAAGCGGCTACAACATCGGCGTGAGTGTTGGCCTTACAACCCAAGTCGAAAGGATTGGAGTTGGAGTCAAGCCAACCTTCACGCCACCACCCCTCCCAAAACAGAAGTTGGATTTGCCCAAAGTAGTCATCGTGAGTACGGGCGGCACCATAGCTAGTCGAGTGGACTACAGAACAGGAGCGGTGCGCCCCGCCCTTTCCGCCAGCGATCTCTACAGCGTCGTTCCAGAACTTTCTGAAATCGCAGTAGTAGAAACAGAAATCCTATTCAGCCTATATAGCGAAAACATCGATGAAAAACACTGGTCAGAAATAGCGAAAAACATAGCCAAACACATTAAGAAGGGGGCAACTGGAATTGTGGTAGCCCATGGAACAGACACCCTGGGATACACCGCCGCAGCCCTAAGCTTCGCACTACAAGATTTACCAGTTCCCGTAGTAATGGTGGCTTCACAACGGTCAGCAGATCGCCCCAGTTCAGACTCCGCAACCAATCTTATAGGAGCTGTCAAGGCAGCGGCAACTTCTCCCTTTGCAGAAGTAGTTGTCGCCATGCACGAAACGATTTCGGACACATCCATAGTGTTCCACAGAGGTACAAAGGTAAGAAAATGCCATACTAGCCGTCGAGACACCTTCAGGTCCATAAACGTTTCGCCTCTCGCAAGAACTGAAAACGATCAAATCAAAATGCTTGTTGAATATTACCGAAAACGGGATCTTTCAAGAAAACTAGATCTAAAACCAAACTTCGAAAAAGCAGCCCTCATCAAGTTTCACCCAGGCCTAGATCCCCAGATAATAGAATGCTACGTTGACAAAGGGTATGGAGGCATAATCCTTGAGGGAACAGGTCTAGGTCATGTGGGCAACTACTGTTTATCTGCCATTCGCAAGGCTGTTGAAAATAATGTGATTGTCGCAATGACCTCTCAGTGCATCTGGGGACGTCTAGGGATGAACGTTTACGATACAGGTCGAGATCTCTTGGCCATGGGGGTTCTCCCCCTCGAGGACATGTTGCCTGAAACAGCCCTCGTGAAGCTGATGTGGGTTCTAGGTCAAACAAGAAACGTCGAAGAAGCTAAGAGGCTTCTCACAGAAAATATAGCCCACGAAATCTCGCCGCGAACACTTTATGAATGAAAAAGACAAGCTGAGGAAAAATAACGTGAGCATCAACTACTCAAAAATCGGGTTGAAGGCAGGAATTGAGGTACATCAGCAGTTGGACACAGCAGCGAAGCTTTTCTGTCAGTGTAAGCCTCAGCTTTTCAAGGGAGAACCTGAACTTACAATTTTAAGAAGGTTGAGGCCGACCCAAAGCGAACTTGGCCAAGTTGACCCGGCGGCTTTGTTCGAGTTCCAGAAGGGATGGAAAATACTTTACGAGGCCACTGGGGAAACATCATGCCTTGTGGAAATGGATGAAGAACCGCCCCACGATCTCAATAAAGAGGCTGTGGAAGTCGCTCTCGTCGCAGCCCTCCTCATGAAAGCTAAACCCGTAGACGAAATTCACGTTATGCGTAAAACGGTCATAGATGGATCAAACACAACGGGGTTTCAACGGACATGCGTTGTGGCTTTGAATGGAGAAATTGACATAAAGGGAAAGAAGGTGCCTATCCAACATGTGAGCCTTGAAGAGGATGCGGCCAGAAAAATGGGAAAAGAGGGTCAGATGATTCGATATCGCATCGACCGCCTTGGAATCCCCCTCATCGAGGTTGCCACAGCCCCAGTTATTTATTCTCCTCAGGAGGCAGAAGAGACGGCTCTAGCCATTGGAAGAATCCTGAGGGCTACTCGTATGGTTAGACGAGGTTTGGGAACAATTCGTCAGGACCTAAACATTTCCATTCGAGACGGCGCTCTGACAGAAATAAAGGGTGTTCAAGAGCTAGAGTTGGTTTCTCGAGTTATTGAAAACGAAGTTAAGCGCCAGCTTAGTCTTCTAAAGATAAGAGACGAACTAACGGAGCGCGGGGTGAAGGAAAAAGAAATTAAAGAAGAGTTTGTCGATGTTACCTCCGTCTTTAAACAAACGAAGTGTAAAGTTATTGTAAAAGCCCTTGAACAAAACAAACGAGTCTTAGCTGTCAAACTGCCCAAATTTGCTGGATTTCTCAAGAGGGAACTTGCGCTTGGTATGAGACTCGGAGCTGAGATGGCTAGTATTGCGGGTTTTTGGGGACGGGTTGGAGGCATCTTTCACACGGATGAAATGCCAGCTTACGGTATAACAGTTGACGAAGTGAATCAGCTTGTGCGACTTGTGGGAAAAGAACCATTGGACGCCGTGGTATTTGTCGCAGACACCTTAGAAAACTCGACCGACGCCCTAATGGCCGTGGCTGAGAGGGCAAGAGAAGCGGTGAAGGGTGTTCCAGAAGAGACCCGTGCATCGAATCCAGATGGAACTACCAGGTACATGCGGCCCAGACCTGGAGCTGCTCGTATGTATCCAGAAACTGATGTTCCACCGATTCAGTTGACGATGAAATATCTTGAGAAATTGCGGAAGCAACTTCCTGAATTACCAGAGCAAAAAATGAAGCGGTTGATGAAGGAATATCGACTTAATCGGAAGCTCGCCAAGCAGATTTTGGATTCTGAATATGCCGACCTCTTTGAAGCTGCAGCGAGAGAAACGAAGATTTCGCCTACTGTCATAGCGGTTGCATTGACGGAGACTTTGAAGGCGTTAAAACGTGAAGGAATAAACATTGAGGCTGTGACTGACAAGCAGTTTAGAGAGCTGTTTAATCTCATAGACTCTGGAGAAACTACTAAGGAAGCCATACCCGAAATTCTAACGTGGCTTTCAAAACATGTAGGAGATACGGTGAAAGAAGCTGTCGAACGCTTAGGGATAACGATGATTTCTGAGAAGAAACTTGAGGAGATGATGGATGATTTGATAAAGCGAAACAAGAGATTCATAGGGGAGCGAGGGAAGGGCGCTTTTGGACCACTTATGGCTATGGTTATGAAGAATCTTAGAGGAAGAGTAAAGGCTGAATTAGTCAGCAAGATTCTGAAGAAGCGCTTGGAAGAGTTCATCAAATGATAGTACTTGTATCTGGAAAGATGGTCATCTTTTCTTAGTGCTAAAGAATAAATGTTTGGTACATAAAAGGTAGAGACGATCTCATCTGCATATTCTAGGGTATGCAAGGTCTTTGGAAGCAAATCCTAAAAGCAGTTATGCCCTATTTGGTTTTGGAGAATTTGATTGGGATGCCTTTTTCTATTCGCATAAAGATGGAGCAGCAGGAGATTGAAATCAGTGGAACTCGAGAAGAGGTGATAAAAACAATTGAGGAGCTTCCTGGTTTAGTGACTAACATTTTAGAGGCTTTTAAATCAACGAAAAATGTGAGAACAGCTTCCAAGTCTATTGCTTCTACCTACCCATCCATTTCTTCTTCGAGTTGCAGCGACGCTGTTCTACAGTTGCTGAACACAGATTGGGGCAAGCAACCTAGAACCTCGACTGAATTTGGAGAAGCTTTGAAGGCTAACGCCCTTCATTATCCCTCCACTACACTTTCCGGGGTGTTGGTGTGGCTTGTTAGAAAAAACAAGATAAAGAGATGGAAGATTGATAAGGGCTACGTGTATGTTTTGGCTGGAGGGAAGACGTGAAAATGGCAAAAATTCGAGTGCGAATCAAGGCTCCCTTCGGAGAAATAATTGTTGAAGGGGACAGTGCCCAAGAAATTCTTGCAACCCTGAAGACCTTGCCACCGGACTTAATGAGTGATATAGGCAATTTGGTATTAGCGAAGTTGACCCCGCCAATAAAGACGCAACTAGAGGGAATAGTGGAACTCACAACCGAGGGACCAATTATTACCACTAGAGAGAAGCTTACACATTACGAAGCCATTGGATTAGTACTGTTTGCATCCGACAAGAAAACTAGCACAGCTACAAATATTAGTCGATTGTTGGCTTCAAGTGGAATCAGATCCATGGTGCCGGCTCGTCTCAACGAAATGACGAAGCGAGGAATAGTTTTTAAACCAGATCCTGCCAGGCCCGAGTTTAAATTGACCACCCAGGGCGAGAGATGGATCGAGGAAGATGTGTTGGTGAAATTGCGAGGCACAATGGGTTGAGCGAAGAAACAATTATGGTTCACATAAAATATCAAGATGTGGAACAAACCTTTACTGGTAACGTGAACGATGTTTGGGTTAGTGTGAACCGGTTCTTTGGCGAAATGATTCCCGCCCTTGAAGCAACACGGAAAGCTGTGCTTACAGTTGATCTGGAAAAACTCCTCGACGACAGTAACAACATTGTCGCTGTTGCTCATGAAGGCCCAAGTCTCCTTGTTTCTAGGCAAAAGCTTACGGATAGTGAAACCTTGGCTTTGCATCTTCTAGGGGCGTACATCGGGAACAAATTGGGACTGTTAAATAGCGATACTCTTTCTAAAGAAGAGTTACAAACTAGAATTGGAAAAAGTGCAAAAATTGCTAGCACACGGCTAGGTGAACTCTTTCGAGAAGGATTAGTAACAAAAACAGATGAAGGCAATTATAAAATAACAACCATCGGAATCAGGAGTCTCCAAGAAAAAACTTTACCCAAAATACGCGAAAGAAGTGAAATATAGGTTAAGACAAATTCGGGAATGTCAATATTCTTCCACTTCTCTTCAGATCGTGAAGGTAAACAACATCCAGTTGAGGTTAGATAAGCTTGATGGCCTAATTGGCGATCCGAATAAATTGATTAAATGTTTGGTTAAGTCCAGATTTACCTTTGTATGATGAGTTTTTTAAGGTAATATTATACTTGTGCAAGAAAACGGTTTACTTAAACCTAGGCCTTGAACCATTTGAAGATGAGGTATCGTATGTGTTCGGTTTCTAAGTCAGGTATAGCTATGATAAATCTTTTCCTCACAGTTGTAGCTAACCTTCCGGTCTTCACAACATCAGTCGCCGTAATCTCGTCCTTGGCTTTCCTTACCGAAATCATGTATGGAGCATGATCAACGCCCGGTCCCTGCTTGTAAACGGCGAAATCACATCCATACTTTATGCCTGGTGTAACGATGAGATTTTGATCACGTAAGTCTTGATAAACGGCATATTTCAAGTCAAATTCTTCATACAACTTTCGCGCTCTTTTTCGTAACTTTGCAAAGCCGACTCTCTTCCTCTTCGGGCCTTCAGAAACAATAATTGCTCCTTTTTCAACTAGATAAAGGCCTTCCATAAGGTCTAGAATGAGGGGAACATTAAAGTCTGGACCCTTTGGTTTGGAAATACCTATAGGTTTTCCGTAGAATCCAAGCTTGTAGAGTTCAGATCCTTTCTGAGGATCCCATACCACCAGAAAATTGTCTATGAACTCAGTTTCGATTTTCTTAGACATCTACATTCACTCTAGAGTATGAACGCCAGTATGCGAGCGGCGTCTGAGGCGTCTTGAGCCTTGTCAGCAACGTCTTCCAGAATCTGAGCTACGTCCCTCAAGAGAAGCATCGGGGGGATTTCCATGTTACTGTTAATGATCATCACTTCCAGTTCTCGATAAAGATCATCCACAATTCGTTCTGCTGCCTCAACCTCTCTGGCTTTCTCTAGAGCTTTTGACACGCCGTAATTTAACGTCATGGCGGTTTCTCGGAGTTTGGAGATTGTTTCAAAGACTGCATCCGAAAGTCTTACGATGCCCTCTTTTATTTTTGTTGGCACTTTCCACCCTTTTTCCATTATTTCGAGGAGTCGAAAGGCTATGCCTTCACAATAATCTGCGATGTCGCTTGTTAAGTTGGTGAAGCGGAGAAAGTCTTCTCGGCTCATTAAGATGGCTCCTATTTCAGCGAGTTCTTGCGTAACCGTGTGCCTGGCAATGATTACATTCTTCTCGGACTTTTTAATATCAGCTAGCAAATCACGAGCCAAGTTTTTGTCTCCCTTGACGAAACAGTCCACCATCTGTGATATTTTTCGGGTGGTTTCCAAAACCCTTCTCAGATGATCTTGACAAACGCTGAGGGCTCGCCTTTTCACCTTTTCTTCAGTTTCTACTGGAAATACCATCGTCTCTGCTCCGCGAAAATCTTTGTTTCTGCTTAAAATAAAATATGAAGAGGTCTTATAAAAGCTAGCGAAAGGGAAGGGCTATTCGTTATTGCTACGATTGATTTCTAATCGTTCATAGGTTGCCCCAAGTCTTCGAAGTCTATCTTATGACGGAAATAGGCGTGGAGCAACTCTGGAAGTTTCTCAATTTTGCTTCTTACTTGCCTCCAAGTGTCGCGGTCACGTATAGTCACAGTGTCATCTTCAAGAGTTTGATAGTCGACAGTTACGCCTAACGGAGTGCCCACTTCATCCGCTCGTGCATATCTTCTTCCAATTGATCCTGACTCGTCCCATTCCGCTATCAAGTTCTCTCTAATCAGCATCTGATAGACCTCCTTTGCCTTTTCAGGTAAGTTATCCTTGCTTACCAAAGGGAAAACGCCAACCTGTATGGGTGCAAGTTCGCGCGGGAGGCTTAGCAATGTTCGTTTCTTTTTGGTTTGGTAGGCATACTCGAGAGCGACGTAAACTAACCGATCTGATCCGAAACTAGGTTCAACCACGTGGGGTATAAATCTCCTGCTTCCCTCTTCGGTCTCTTTGAAAACTTTCATGTCCACGCCGCTGAACTGCATGTGGCGACTTAGGTCATAGTTTGATCGGTAGTTATGTCCTGAAACCTCCACCCAACCCCACCGTTCCAAGTATACTTCTTGATCAAAGCCCTGCTTAGAATAATGAGCTCTTTCCCATTCTAGTTTTTCTATGAAACGTTGCTTATCTTCTGGAACTCCCAGTTCTACAAGAAGACGTTTGGCCAAAGCCATGAAAAAGGCTTGCCACTCCGCTTTTATGTACCCCTTAGCCAAGGCTTGCTTAACCGTGACCTCTATGGGTTCCTTAATTCCCTTCAATTTGTTTTCTGCTACTATCAATTTCAACGTGTCTTTTTCTACATTATTCAGTAATGGGCAATGGGGGTCTTCGGGGTCCAAAAAGAACTCGATGTCGATGATCGTGAATTCCCTCAGCCTTATCGGACCCTGCCTAGGAGAAATCTCGTTTCTCAGAGCATGTCCGATTTGGACAACCCCGAATGGAAATCTTCCCCGGGCACTTTCGTATATGCGTTTAAATTCCACAAAGATCCCTTGGGCTGCTTCGGGACGACCGTAACCGATGGCTTCGGAATAGGGTCCAATTGTGGTGGTGAACATGGTCATGAATTGTTCCGTCTTGCCAAAATCTCCGCCACATTCTGGACAGCTAATATTTCTGTTTTTAATTTCGTCAATCAACTCTTGAATATTGAGTTTCTCAGTCTCCGTATCACTCATCTCTGCAAACTCTTGAAGTAGATGGTCGGCTCGAAACTTCCGCGTGCATTGAAGGCATCCAACTACGGGTTCCTTGAAATGTTCTACATGGCCAGAGGCTTCGAACACCTTTCCTGGCATGATCACCGATGATTCTATTTCAAGGATTCCGAGGGGGCGAATGTAGAAATTACGAAACTTTTCTTCTATTCTTCTTTTCATTATGGAACCCAATGGACCGAAGGTCATGAAGCCACCAACGCCTCCGTATATCTCATAAGAAGGCCAAAAGAAGCCTCGACGCTTCGCCATCTCGCTGAGGATCTCAAACTTATCCTTGGACTTCACGAATTTTTCCGCTCCAGATTGAACTAGAACTTTTTGGAACTTAGGGTATTACTCGGTACACGCGTATATTAACGATATTGTTCCTTTATCGTCTATTTTTTCTGTTCGAGTCTTTATCTCCTTCGTTTTGTTGTTGGATGGTGTCGTGTGTGCGGTGAATTGAACGAATAGGTTTGACCGTAGATTGAAGAAATTCATTCAAAGGCTCGTCAACTAGTTTAAGCCACAATCTCCTCTTCTGTAATTTTCACTCCCCGCTTCTCCAACTCGTCTAGGAATACTTGGAAAAGCTCTTCATGCATACCCAATTTTTCTGGAGGAACTACACCTTTTTCTCTTATGACTCCTCTGAGAATTAACTGCGCAGTTATTGACGCCGGATAAGCTGTGGTTCTTGCCATGGCTGTTATTCCCTGTTTTTCATCGAATCGGTCAAGTAAATTATATACATAACGCACCTGCCTGTCATTCTTAATCCCTGAAACTTCAATTTTCAATGTCACGACATCCTTGACTTCTGGTTTCCAGAGCTTTTCTTCAAAAAGTTTAACGGTCAGCCTTCTTGGCGATATCCTCACATCTTTAAAAGCAATTTGTCTTTCATCAAAAAACCCTAGAGCCTTGAGCAACCCTACTTTTTCTGCATGCCCCGGATATCGAAGCGTTTTCTCCCACATGGTTTCCACGTTTCTTATTGTATGCAGTAGAGTTCTAAGGCCATCGGTGTAGAATGCTTCAAGCTTTCCAAAATGGGGTAACTCAACTTCTTCTAAGCCCTTCAAGGCTTCTACATCAACAATCTCGCCTTCTTCAACGATCCTAGCTTTTCTTGTATACTCATCAATGAGGCTTTCGGGAGACCAGGTGATAACATATCCCAAAGGCGGTATGGGCGTATCTGGAAGACCCCCAACCATTATGCGCACTGTTTGAACCTTGTCAAGTCTAATCAAAGAGTGTCCAACAAGAATGTTGCTGACGCCTGGTGCCAACCCACAATCCGGCACTATCGTCACACTGGCCCTTACAGCCTTATCATTCATCGTCAAAGGGTCCTCTGGCATGTAGGAAACATCCACCAAATCTATTCCCACGTCAACACATGCCCTAAGCAAATGGTAACCAAGACTTCCAGGTAAAAACCCCATTGCCAAATCAAAATTTCCCAAAGCTCTAGTTAATTCACGATGGTTTGATGTATCTAGTTGAATCCATGAAACATTCGCTGTGCCGACTCTCTGGACAACCTTCTTGGCTCTTGCCACGTTTTTATCTGCTACAAAAACTTCAACGGAGTTCACGCTTTTAACAAAATCTTCCGCTGCAACTGAACCTATATTTCCGCAACCTAGGACAAGCACTTTCATAAACTTGAATAAGAAACCGACTTTTTTAAAACCTTCCTGAGCACCCACTCAAGTTTGAACTTTTTCGGTTTGCTTGTTCCCTTTTTCGTTCATATATTTGATGGGAAGTGGTCATTTCGGCAGATTTAAAAACTCCATGTC
>CAYFWY010000043.1:12311-12658 GCA_964346895.1 uncultured Candidatus Bathyarchaeia archaeon
TAGGGTCATCTGGGAGATTCCTCCGGCGAGTCCGTCGGCTATGGTGGGTGGTACAGGAACCTCGACTATTTTCTTAGCCTTAAAGCAGTCATGCATGGTGTAGGCGGCGGTTGATTGAACTCCGACAACTTTTATTTTTGGGTTGGCTGTCTTGGCCCAAAGAGCTATCCCAGCGAGCAAACTTCCGCCTCCAACGGGAATTAGAATCACATTCGTCTCAGGTATTTCTTCCAAGATTTCGTAGCCAATGGTTCCTTGACCGGCTATTACATGGTAATCTTCGAAGGAAGGAATGTAGGTGGCTCCAGTCTTTGAAATCATCGTCTTACAGTAGGTCACAGATTCGT
>CAYFWY010000044.1:0-12582 GCA_964346895.1 uncultured Candidatus Bathyarchaeia archaeon
GAAACCGAGTCGGAAAATGATTCCGAGGTCTGGAAAAAATTCTTGAGAAAGCATTGGAACATGGTTGCTTTATTTGTAGTGGCAGTTATTTTGGCATCGGTCGGTGCAATTTATGTCTTTTTGTGGTTCGTAGGTGATGCTCAATCAACAGGTATGGTGCCAGCGACTTTAGGTCTATGGACAATGGGAAACCTAGTGACCTTTATTTTACATGCAATTTTCTGGGAACTCCTCTTAATCGGAGTTCCTGTAATCCTAGCGGCAGTGGCAGGTTGGCTATGGTGGAGAAGATTACCTAGCGAGGAAAAGAAAGAATATCATTTCTTTGGCAAGCGTTCGCGCACGACAAGCGGAGGAGGAGGAATATCGCTATTGTTTTTTGTTGCGTTCTGCATCAAGGTTTTCATTGATGGAAACTGGGATGTTGCTTTTGCTACTTGGACATTTGATTATGTCGTGTATTCTATGTTTTGGATACTAGTCTGGATTCTAGTTATCTTCGGGATTCCTATAGCTATAGGAGTCATCTGGTGGATACGCCATGAGATGAAAAAGAAACCCTAATATCTTTCTCACCTAGTTTCCACCCGTTGCCGATGCGCGCGCATAAGGGACTGAGGTTGAAATTCTATCATTTTAGTCCAGCCAGTTCTAGAATGTCCATTACATCCTCATCCTCCAGATCATACCAGACTTTATAGGCGTCGGCTACAGCAAAAAATGGACCAGATCTGACGTTCAGGCATACAATCTTATCTACATGAGGTCTCACGCGCTTGATAGCACTGATCGGGGCTGTTGGAACAGCTACCACTATCTCTTCAGCGTGCCTCTGTCTGAGGGCTTTAACTGTAGCCAACATCGAAAAACCAGATGCCAACCCATCATCAACGGTGATGACGGTTTTGTTTTTGAGATCTGGGAAAGGTCTGTCGCCCCTAAAGATCATAATTCTCTCCCGGACAATTTCTTTCTCTTCCGCCACACATCGTTCAATATCTTTGCTAGTTAACCCCAAAGAAGTCACAAGTGGCTCATTAAGGAATACGATTCCATCCCATGATATAGCTCCGAACCCAGCTTCCTTGTTCCATGGGACATGTAGCTTTCTAGTGACGACAAGATCCAAAGGAAATTTCAGTCTACCAGCAATCACGAAGGCTACCTGCACACCGCCCGCCGGAATGGCAAGAACATAAACATCCTCCTTTCCTTCATAATCTTTGAGTTTTTCAGCCAACAACCTACCAGCATGAAAGCGATCTTCGAATACGTGAACCCTATTCCTAAAGATAGGTTCATCTACGACTTCAACCATGGACTTCCCATCACTTCCATGGAACGTTGACTCATTCAATACTCAACTATGTGCGCGGTTCATACATATTTACGCTTCTACATGTATATTGCTGTTACACTTTATCCATGTTCTTCATTTTCATGATCAATAACTTTCTTAGAGTCTGGATGTTTGAAAATGCAGAAGCTGCAACGCCAAACGTCATCAAGACTTTTCCGATACACCATGAAAAAAAGATTTTGTTTTTGATATAAAGAGGCTTCGATGCAACAACAAGTAGCGTCGGAGAGAAGTTAAATTTTAACCCTTAAAAAAGGGGAATTTGCGGGGGGATATCTCCAATGCCTACGGAAAAATTCCAATTTGCTAAGCCGGACCTTACGTATTTATGGTGTCGGGTCTATTCTTTTGCGATAGATGTGTTTTCCGTCAAATTCGTCAACTTTTTCGAAATAAACCTCTATCAGAGCGCGCGCTTCTAACACAATTCGCGTGCAACTCGTATGCAGGAACATCCAATTCAGTTGTCTGCTGGGGCCCCGGGATTTTAAGATTTGAGGAAGGCAAAAGAAAGACAGCTGCAAGAAACCCCGTACCACGCGCCAGTCAACGTGGAAGATCCCGCAAGCCCTCTCAGCCATTCCAACCTGCAAGCGCTATATTGCTTTTTGTTTTTCCTCAGCGCATCCGCCGTCCAATCGACAAAAAAAGAAGGGGGGTTGAAGGGGTTTGCTATCGCTTTCTGAAGAATATGTCGTATACAACGAGGATTGCAACTACAACTATGGCTGCAATTATGGCCAGGTCTACGGAGGTGTAGGCGGGTGCTTCTGGGTATTCTGGCCATTCTGGTGTACCGTATTCTGGGGGTTCTGGGTAAGGCTCTGGTGCTTCTCTTACGCCCACGTGGGTTTCTGCGAAGGAGCTGCCGTAAGAGTCGTCTCCCATAAATGTTGCCATGACCTGGTATTCGCCTGGAACTTCTGGAGTCCACATATGACCAAAGGTGCCGCTCATGTCAGTGGTGACGTCGCCGATGTGGATGAAATTACCGTTGGGATCAAGGGTGTCTAATGAAACTGGGACTCCAGTTACGTCTGCGGGGATCGGTCTCTGCATATGCAGGTACTCCATCCATCCAGTCATAGATTCTTTAGATACACATGGAGTGTGTGGCTGAGCTGGAGACAAGTCCAAGACTGAGCCTTCGATCACTACGCTTTCTCCTAAAGGTATAACTTTAGGAGATGCTGTGACTGTTGTCTGGCTTCTACCCTTACCGAAGCAGTACATGTATCCATCGTATCTACTAGTGCCTACGAGATATCCGTCAGCTACAGCTGCTGCTCCAGCCCCGCCAAACACGGCTCCTACAGGTATACCGCCCGTTATGTTCCATATGCCCTCGCCTGTGGTGGCGTTGACGCAGTGGAGCTTCCACCCTCTGGTGAGGGGCTGGGTTGGCGTGTGTTCAGTGTTGTACACATAGTATTTTCCGTCAGCTATTAGGCCACCACCGTTAAAGGAGTAGACTCCTTCACCATTTTCGTCAATGTAGGGTGTTTCATACGGGTATGGCGTTGGCGCCTTGTATTTCCAGACTATGCTTCCGTCATCCCAGTCGAAGGCGTAAACACCTGAATAGGCGTTTCGGTAGAATAGGCCGTAAGCCGAAGCTGAAGAGTAGGCTCCGAAGCCAGCCGAATCCCACGGATAGTCCATAACGTCGCTTTTCCAAGCCAAGCTCCCATCATTAAGGTTAAAGGCTACCCAATACCCGCCCATACTCAGAAAGGCCACCTTACCATGGTCAGCAAGAGCACACATTGGACTGTAATTAGTCTCCTCAACTGTATTGTCCCAAAGCAATGCACCTGTCTTTAAGCTGGCAGCCCGAACACGTGTTCCATGCCATATTCCTGTTCCAGGAGGAGTTAGAACATCTACAGCACCAGCTATACCCGCCTCGAAATCGTAACACACGGCAAAAGCATCACCTAACGGCCAACTTATGTTGCTTATCACCGCGTCTGCGAAGTTGTAAGGGGGTGCACCGGGAGCCGCGGGACCCGCGACAGCCGCAAGTGTCGTCCAGTTAATCCAACGGTAGTCAGGATCAAAAAAGGTGCCAACGTTCTGCACGGTGTAAGCGTACCCGTTTCTGTAGTAGGTGCCTGACGTTAATGGAGCAATCGAAGCGTTAAAGGTCACTTCTCCACTCCAAGGATCAAGCTTTAACAGCCTTCCGCCGCCAATTGACACAAGAGATACGCCAATTCCAAATTGAGGTTGACCGCCCGTGACCTCTTCAGCACCTCCGGTGTATTCAAGTTGCCATGGAGCAGTCATTGCACCGAAAATCCAAAAGGTGGTTGGGGTTGGATCTGGAGAGATCTCCCAGTATATTTCTCCTGTTCGTAGATCGTAGCATCGGAAAACTGTTTCCCCTCCTGGCAATGTAACGCTCTGGTAGCATCTTCCTTGATAGATTACACTTGGACCAGCCCCAAAACCAAATCCGCCAAGGGATTCGACTCTTGCCTGTTCCGCAGTTATGCGTCCTATGAGGCCTGCTAGGCTGGTTTGGCGTCTCCATGCTATGTGGGCTGTGTTTGGTGCTTGAACCCATGGTTCAAAATTATATTGGGAGCTCCAGTATTTGTTTGTGTTAGCTGGCCAGTCAGGGCCTCCTCCAGGGCCACGCCACGGATAGTGTCCTGCAATCGACCACCACTCCCTGTTTTCTGGGGATATCGGCCATGTCCAGTAGTCTGTAGGAAGCGACGAGGGCGGCCAAGATAGAACTGGTTCCGCTTGCACCGTGAGTTCCTGCCATTCTGTGGAGGAAGGCTCATAATATGTTGAGTTGAGAGTCACCATAGCCGGCTCAAAAAAACCTCCAGGAACCTCTGCCTCTGGGAAGTAGCTTCCACCGAATTCAAATTTGATTTTCCATGTGCCTTCCTGGTCTGCCACATATTCAAGCCATGCAGTTGTGTCTGCTGGGTAGGATTCCATCGTTATGGCGTCTTCGTTTCCATCGGGATCTGTGATTGTTACTGTGTAGTCTGTATGGTATCTGGCTCTATGAAGAGGAGGGTTAGTCCACACATTGACGAGGAAAGTTTGGCCCACGCCAACGGGGTTAGGCCTAAAACTCAGAAAAGCCCTCGTCTCAAAAACATAATCTGGAGTTACACCTGCCGGTAGCGGTTCACCACCTTGAGTCTCTTGCGCTTGAGTATTAATAGGAAATACCATTAGTGTAACAGAAGCCACCAATAGAACTATAGCGATAGCAACTGGTTTGCTTTTGTGTTTCAAAGATCTTTTCATTTTCTTTTTCCTCACACTCAATTCTTTGAGGCAGTTAAATATACGCCATTAGTGTTTAAGTGTTTTTTGCTAGCATTATTTTAGTACAAACTTTTCACTTTAGAGTAGATTTTTACTATTAAAAGTATAATTGATGCGTTACTTTAAGCCATAAACGTTCTCCTCATCTGAGGCATGCATCGAAGAAATGTATGAATAATTGATTATTGAATAAATAATTTAGAAAAGCGTTAATTGCTACATGGGTAAACGGCATGCGTGTATCGCAAACCGATTCGGGAGCCCCTAAGAAATAAAAAATGGGGGTTTGCGGGGAAGGATGTCGGGAGATTTCTCCACTGTACTATGGTTCCACCGAACCATTGGATTCCTTAAGAGAACTGTTGCAGCCCAACTTTGCCAATGACGCTGCAGATAAAAAAAGGAGGAAAGTTGAGGTAAATCCTGCTTCAACACAACATTATCCTGCAATAAATCTTCACCCGAACGCAAATAAAGAGGCTCATAAGAGATTTAGCGCATCTCTTAGATAAAGTCGTCTAATTGGTTGTTGGGTTGTCTGCTGGGGCCCCGGAATCCTCGAAAGGGACAAAACAAAGCAAAAACCCCACCACGCGCCAGTCAACGTGGAGATCCCGAAGGTCCTCTCAGCCTTATTCTTACGCCCACAATTATTCCTTAACTTTCCTTGGCACATCTACTTCTAAACAACAGAAAAAAAGAAGGGGAGGTTGATGGGTTTATTGTCGTTTTCTTAGCGCCCAAAGGTTAACCAAGCCGATGACGATGGCTACTGCAACAGCTACTATTATGCCTATGAACATTGGTGTGAGACTACTGTTGAGGTCTTCGACTGCTCGATCGATATCTTCTTGTACTTCTGGTTCTGTTGCTGGTGTTACTGGTTCTTCTGGTGCTTCTCCTACGCCCACATAGGTTTGTGCGAAGGAGCTGCCGTAAGATTCATCACCCATAAACGTCGCCATGATAGTGTAGGTACCAGGAACTTCCGGAGTCCACATGAAGCCGAAGGTACCGCTATACCCATCAGTGGTGACATCGCCGATGTGGATGAAGTTGCCGTTCGGATCAACGGTGTCTAACGAAACTGGAACCCCAGTTATCGTTTCATTGCCCCAGAGTCCGTCGATTGGCCTCTGCATGTGCAAGTAATTCATTTGTGTATCAATTGATTCTTTGGAAACGCATGGAGTGCCTGGTTGAGCTGGAGACTGATCTAAGACTGTGCCCGTTAACATGACGCTTTCGCCTAGAGGTATTTCAGTCTGTGGAGCTGATATTGTTGTTGCACTTTTACCCTTGCCGAAGACGTACATGTAGCCGTCATAAGTGTTGCCCGCTGTGATGTAACCGTCAGCGGCGGCACCTGGGTTCATTGCTCCAGCTATTGCCCATATCTTCTCGCCTGTAAAGGCGTCGATGCAATGGAAGCCCCAACCTCTGGTGTAGGGTGCAGTAGGCGTGTGCTCACTGTTGCGCGTGTAGACTTTTCCGTCAGCAACTATGCCAGATCCGCTGAAAGACAAAGATTCCACGCCATCCTCGTTATAGTATGGAGTTTCGAAGGGGGCAGCCGGTGCAGTATATTGCCAGACCATATGTCCGTCTTCCAAGTCAAAGGCTTGGACGCCAGAATAGGACCAGAAATATGCCATGCCGTAAGCTGCGGCCTCGTCGTAGCCGTAGAATCCGCCCCAAGGATAGTCTATGTCGGTATTTTCCCATAGTTGTTTGCCAGTGTATATATCATAGCCTCTAACGACACCGGCGCTAAAAACACAGACATACACTCCTTCGCTAGAAACGGTTGTGCTTGGGCTGAATGGTGAATAGTCGGTGAAGGTTATGTTCCATTTGATTGTTCCGTCCTTTAGGCTTACACCTATGGCGCCTCCTCCCGTAACTTGATCTTGGTAGAATCTCCTTGTGATAACAGTCATTCCTGAATTTAGATCGGCACTACCTAATCTGCCATAGAAGTTATATACGTTAGCCCTGAAGCTTGGCACTAACAGAAAGCTTTGGTTTGTCACTATCCTATTAGCGAAGTTGTTGGTAGATCCTTGTACGGTCCAGTTGTACAGGTAGGTCGGATTCCCTTCGGGCACTGCACCAGAATCTCGGATGCTTAAGAAATGACCATTGCGGTAGGCTAGAATTCTACCGGCGCCTGTTATATTATATGAACTCACTGCTCCACTAAAAGGATCAACCTTATACAGCGTGTCTTGGGCTGTGATGGGCCACATCCCGTACGGCGTCTGTATCCATACTGTCTCGCCGCCGATTGCTACAAGCTCTACACTTGTGGTGAAGGATTCTTCAGCACCAGGTACTGAGCCGAACCCTCCTCTAAAGTATGCAATGTATTGTGGTGTGACACCGCCCTCCTCCGTTGGTATTTCGTAGTAAATTTGTCCGGTGCGTAGGTCAAAGCACCCAGCGACCTGTCCCACTCCTGGTTTGTAATAGGTGTCGTAGCATCTTCCCGCATAGATTACATCTGGAGTAGAGACACTACCAGTAATTCCGTATACGCCTGGTTCGCCTCCGTGAATGCCAGCTACGTCACGAAGTACCTTCCATGCTATGTGTGAGGTGTTTGGCGCTGTGATATAGGGACCGTAGTAAGATGGCTCTCCACTCCATTCACTCCCCATCTCAAGTTCATTCCACGGGTAGTTTCCTCCGATCTGAGCCCATTCTCTGTGCTCCATGGATATGGGTCGCTCCCAGTAATCGGTTGGTAGGTCAGTAAGAGGCCAAGAAGGCACTTGCTCCTCCTGCACGACGAGTTCCTGTTCTCCGGTAGAGGCGGGCTTATAGTATTGGCCTTCATAGTAAGTCCAGCCGAAGCCTGGTGGGTCGGTCTCTGAGTACTCTCCATTATTGTACCATCCTTTTGGGAAATACATTCCTTGGAAGTCAAACCTGAGTGTCCATGTGCCAGCCTGGTCGACTACGTACGGGAACCATGCCGTTCCGTCCGCAACATAAGAATCCATCACAATGACATCTTCATTTCCGTCGGGATCTGTGATCGTCACCTTGTAATCTTTCATAAATCGGTCTGCAGTAGGTGGAGGTGTGACCCAAAGGTTAACCAACAATGTCTGGCCAACTCCTATGGGGTTAGGTGTGAAGCTAAGGCGAGGGTAGGTCGTAAATGTCCAATTAACAGAAGCACCGGCGGGTAGTGTTCCACTAGTTGGTTGATCAACTTGAGCTTTCACTGGCGTATATAATGTTAGCATTACAGAAGCTACCAGTAGAACTAAAGCGAGAGCAGCTAGTTTACTTTTGTGTTTCCAGAATTTTTTCATTTTCTCTTTCCTTCCTCAATTATTTGAGGCAGTTAAGTTTTACATTGTACCTACTTAAGTGTATTTTGCTCGTAACATACATGCGCACATATAGTATTTACAGCGAGTATCTATCTCAAAATGCATAGTTAATACGTATTCTCATGTTGTACATGCATACATACATCCGAGGTATTGAGAGGAAACGTATGTGAAATCAAGGATTGAATAAAAAATTCAATCTCACGTTGATTGCTACGCTTGTGTGAACGAGAAAAAAGTTCAGAGGTAGAACCACGAACATAAAGAGATCTTAAACAACCAAACAAAGAACCTATTAACTTTATGTAAAGCTGGTTTAGAAACGGCTGATTGCAAGCACTAAGATTTTAGAAGAATTAGATATTTTTGCTTTTATGTGTTATTTGGTAGATGCCTCTGACGATTCGTTTGATGTAACCATTTCCTAACAGGTAACAGAGTTGCGATTTGAAAGTCTTCGTTGTTGCGCAGTTCTTTAAAAACCGAAAAAAGGGAGAGTTTGCGGGGATATCTCCGCTGCTTACTGAAAAATTCCTATCTGCTAATTTTTCACCAATTCCGTAGGGTGGCGATGTTACTTTCGCTTGCAGAAGATTCTAAAGCCGTTCATGTCGACGAAGTATTCGAAGCCAGCCTCTAGGAGCACTCGGGCAGCCTAGACGGTTTTAGCCATTCTTGTTGTACTCGCGCGCATACAAAATATGATATGTGCGTTCATGCTTCCATGCTGACTGACGTACATGCGCACGGAGAGAGGCAAGAGCTGCCAAGCGTGAGACTTCTGACTTTTCCTAATGCATATTAATTTAAACAATTCAAAGAGAAGAGAGACAAAGCTTCTTTTCAGCTTTCAATTTTTAGATGTTAAATGAAAAACGTTGGTATAGTGATTAATAGGCCCATCTAACCATCACTAAAATCGCGATTAATGAAGCCAAGCGAGCGAACTCATTTCCAGCTCCAAACACGTCACCCGTGACGCCCTTGAAATGCCTGTTTGAAACCCCTAAAAGAACCAAAGCAACAGCTACCCCTGCGATCACAGCCCCAAAACCCACAAAACGCAAAAGGTATATCGATATGCCAATGGAGATGGAGAGAGCAACTACAACACGGAGACTTCGATTTTGACCGTGCATCGCATCGACAAAATATGTGCTCGTTCCCTTTTGAGCGGATCTTCCAACCCAAGCCATGATCACCATTGCAAGCTTAGCTGAGACTTCGGATACAATTAGACTTTGGATAATAGAGTTAATGTCTAGTTCCGCTATACAGAAAGCTGTTGCCAAAACCACCACTAAACCAAGAGCTAAGCCGCCAGCACCTGTCCGCTGATCATGCATAATTTCAATCTTCTTCTCAGGTGATCCTTGATACATTATACCATCCCCAAAGTCGAGTAATCCATCAGTATGATGAAGGCCTGTTAGCAGCAGTATGATACCTAAAGTCAAAATTCCTCCAACTAAACTGGGGAGAATTTTAAGTAGTAACCAAGCAGATAGACCTGCTAACAATCCGATGATCGCACCTACCAACGGGAAAAGGTACATATAGTCTGCGGAATCGTTCAGGCAGTCTGGGTCCATACCCACTGGAATTATCGTTAGGAAAGAGAGTAGGTTCTTTACTTCTTTAAGCATCTTTAACTATCACTTTGATCCTACTAATCGATCGTAGTTTCTTTCAATTTCTTTAAGCAGGGCATCTTTAGTTATAGAGCCTTTTGACTTTGCCATCGCGGCTATAGTCGCCCCTCCTGCACCGACTCCCTCCTTCACCACTCCAGTCTCATATGCCTTTAAGCCTTCAAACTTGGATTGACTAAAGTTCAGGTCAGCAGCAAGTATCGGAATATCGGCGATCTGCGTAACTATCCCTTTTAGATCAGCCGTTTTGTCCATTATGATCCATCGAGTAGTCCCAATGGCTAAATTATCCAGGATATTCGGGTTTAACTCTTTGATAATGGCCAGTATGGCACTTATCTGAGTTCCGCCAGCCATCAAAACTGGCACCTTATCGGCAGCACCAAGAACCAAACCAGCAAAAGCCGGCATCATCGGATCGCCAACACATGAAATTGCTTTCAATGGATCATCTGCCAAATCACCGAACTCCACTTTCGAAGCCTTCAAACCCTCCTCAACCGTCTTAATCTTGAGCTCATGAGGATTTTCTGGCATGCTACTACTGACCTTTCCTTCAGCGTCTATGCCCATCGCCAACAGAACACCGAGAGCGGTCGTTGTGCCACCAGGAATACTTTCGCCAACCACAAGGTAATCAGCTGTCTTGGACAGGTTTTCTCCAGCAATTCTTGCTCTTGTCATAACTTCCTCCGCATTGTCCACAGCTTCACCTCTTCTTAAATCACGTCCGGGTTTTCCTCCCAAATCTAAGAATGGAACAAGAGGATTTATCCCAAGTCCACCACTAACCACAAGAACCGGTATGTCAGCTAACCTCAGTGCTGACATAGTAATTAAGGCGGGCGTCGGTATCCCTTCAGGTGTTACTGGGACCCCCGATATGCATCTGCATTTTTCGAGAAGAAGAAGTTCAACATCAGCAGGAGGCGTGTAGTCTGTGAACTCCGGATATTTTCCTGCGGCAGATATACCCGAAATTTTTGCTGTCTCGGTAACACCTATTATGCATGCAAACAGAGGGTTCTTTCCGTTTAGTCGCCTTAAGAAGGCTCTACCTTCGTTTTCATTATGAGCCAAAATTATATCATACATATGTTTATTTCTCCACTACACACCGAATTTCATGAGTATTATGTTTGCAACCCTTCGAAATACCTATCATGCACTATTTTCTTAAAGCCCTAAGGATAGATAAAACTTCTTTACGACTCTTAACCGTTATTGCACCTTTACTTTTTAATTCTTCAATGAGGCTCTGTGCCCTTCCATCTGTAAAGTCTCTTTGTTGGATTGGGGTTTCCTCAATGATCACTGTCATTTTTCCTTTTTCCAAGGCCAACTTTGCTGCTTCTAAGTTCTTTAGATTACCATAACCGAAAGGTACACTACTAACCACTATTGCACCAGCCTTACGTATCATGGCTAGATTTTCCTTGTGGTTTTCTTCGGTAATTGGGGAGAAAGGCGCTTCGCTCACGACAGGGATGCCTAACGTGCAGGCTGCATCATAATCGGTATCTAATGTACTATGCACACCGGTAGTTACATTATAGCCATGCTCCAGCAGTGATTTCATTAGGGGCGCCCCGGTCCCGTGACCAGATATCACGTGGATTGTTATGTCTCTCGGTTGGGCGATCATAGACTTTGAGATTGAGAGGGGAACGACATAGAGCGAATCGGTTATGGGATGTCGCTTTACAATCATGTCAACACGGAAGACTTTCCTGATGTTCTCGCCAGATAGGACCGAATTTATAGGACCGATTGAAAATATCTTCCCGTTATTCATTAGCATGGCTGAATCGCAATATCTTGTGGCTAGATTGAAATCGTGAAAAACAGCTAAAACAACTAGTTGTCTTTCTTTGCAAACATTTCTTATAATATCCATTATGCTTATTTGGTGACTAATATCCAGATGAGTTGTGGGTTCATCTAAGAGGAGTACTTTGGGTTCTTGAGTCAAGGCGCGAGCAATGATCACGAGTTGTTTTTCTCCGCCACTTAATTCGTTTACTGGTCTTTCAGCGAGGTCCCATGTGTTTGTTAACTCCATAACTCTCTTGGCGATGGCCAAGTCTTCTTTGCTTTCAATTCTGAAACGATCTATGTAGGGGTTTCGTCCCATGAGAACAATATCCAACGCTGTGAAATCAAAGGTCGCTATGGCTTCTTGAGGCACCACAGCTACGTTTTTTGCCACCTCTCTACTCTTCATATCATAAATGTTTATGTCATCTAAGAGGACCGCCCCTACTCTGGGCGTTAGGGTTCTACTAATTGCCTTCAGTAAAGTTGTTTTTCCTGAGCCATTTGGACCTAAAATACCTGCAAATTCGCCTTCTCTAACTGAAAACGTGATATTCTCCAATGCTTTAATTGACCCATAGTAGCAATCTATCCCGCTAATCTTCAATGTGACCAATATTTACCATCCTCACGCTATTACTGCGCGTTTTCTCTTACGTACTAAGTATACGAAGAAGGGCCCACCTATAAGAGAAGTAATAATACCTACTGGCAACTCCGCAGGTCTAACGATTGTACGTGCTATTGTGTCACACAAAATTAGAACTATCGCTCCCGCTAGGGCAGATGAGGGTATTAAGATTCGGTGATCTGGACCAACTAGGATTCTCGCTATATGTGGGATAATCAATCCAATGAAACCAATTATACCACTAATTGAAACTGCAGCTGCTGTTATTAGCGTTGCAGAGGCAATCATTATCTTTTTTAGCCTTTCGGTATCTACGCCAAGATGACTTGCCTGTTCTTCACCGAGCAGTATTATGTTTAGATCTCTAGCAAAAACATAGATAAAAGCTACACCAAAGATCACGAATGGTAAGGCGATTTTTACATAATTCCAGTTACATGCAACAAGGCTACCAAATATCCAAGCCATTATGGCATGTATTGC
>CAYFWY010000045.1:0-12531 GCA_964346895.1 uncultured Candidatus Bathyarchaeia archaeon
ATGAAGAGCATGGGACCGTTAAGGCATATCCTGAAGATGATTCCGGGAATGTCCTATAACATACCTGAAGAAATGATGGAGATGGCTGAGGACACCCTTAAAAAATGGCGAGTGATCATTCAATCTATGACACCTGAAGAAAGAGAGAAACCCAAGATTCTCTCAGCATCCAGAATTCGGAGGGTGGCTCGCGGATCAGGCACTAAAGAAAAGGAAGTGAAGGAGTTATTACAAAGATACAACATGATGAGAAAGATGATGAAGACTCTGAGGAGAAAAAAACTTCCTTTTTTTGGAAAGAAGGGCCTTCCGTTAACCTGAATATAGAATCGAAACCTAAAGAGCACAGAATATCTGGTGAGGAAACCTTCTATGGAGATGCTTAGAAAGGCGCAAAAAATGCTTGAAAAACACCCCCTTTGCAACCATTGCTTGGGGAGACAATTTGCCCTTCTAGGGTACGGGCTGGGCAATCAGAAGCGAGGCGAAGCCCTTAAACTTCTCCTAACCATGAAGGGGCATCAGCAAGCGTTAAGCGGAAAGAAAGTCGGGTTCTCACTCCTCAAAACTATAGCAAAAAACGGGTCCTTCGATATGGCCGCTGAGCTATTGAGAAAGATGAGGAAGAGAATAGGGAAAAAGTTGGAATGCTACCTCTGTCAAGAACGATTTGAGAATATAGAAGAGCTAGTAGAAAGCGGGTTGGAAAAACTAAATGGCTATGAATATACCACGTTCCTCGTTGGCGTAGAATTGCCAACCGACGTCGAGGAAAGGGAGGACGAGTTCAAGGCCGATTTTGAGGTTAAACACGGAGAAAGCATGCGGAACGATTTTAGTCGGGATATCGGGAAAACAATCTCTGAGATCACAAAGAAGACGGTTGAATACAAAAAACCGGACATGGTGGTTCTCCTCAACCCCTTCACTGGACAAGTTACGCTTCAAGCGAACCCACTTTACGTGGAAGGAAGATACAAGAAAATGATTCGCGGGATACCCCAGTCAAAATGGGTTTGTAGAAAATGTAGGGGCGAGGGATGTCCAAGGTGCAATCAAACTGGAAAGATGTATCCAGAATCCGTTGAAGAAATCATAGCAGGACCAACGTTAGAAAAAACTGAAGGAGAGGGTATTTCATTTCATGCGGCTGGACGAGAAGACGTAGATGCACGTATGCTGGGACCAGGGAGACCCTTCATTGTGGAAGTTAAGAAGCCTAGGCGGCGATTCATAGATTTAAAGGCTCTCGTTCACGCCATCAATAGAGAAGCGCAGGGTAAAGTCGAGGTTTTGAATCTTCATTTTGCTGGTAAAGACGATGTTAGAAGATTGAAGAAGGCAGAGGCATCCGAGAAGGTTTACGTGGCGACTGTTGGGTTTGCCAGAGCTGTTTCGAATGTAGAGTTAGAGAGTGTGGAGAAGGCCCTCACAAACACTCTTGTTCGTCAACAAACACCTTTACGTGTTTTACATAGAAGAGCAGATCTGGTTCGGGAAAAGTACATATATGAGGCGAAAATAAAGAGGTTGACGCCGAACCGCGCAGAAATGAGGATACGTTGTCAAGGGGGACTTTACATCAAAGAGTTAATAACTGGAGATGAAGGCCGAACAGAGCCCTCTGTAGCCAAGATCGTTAACTCTGAGGCTAAAGCTCTTGAGTTGGATGTTCTAGATGTAATTGTGGAGGAATCTTGAAGATGGGAAGGAAGGCGAAGGGATATCGCAGAAAAACGCGGTCCGTCTTCACGAAAAAACCTCGAGAACGGGGAAAAACTGGGCTCAGCAAAATTCTTTATGAGTATAAACCCGGAGAGAAAGTGGTGATTAAAATCGATCCTAGTGTTCATAAAGGGATGCCTCACCGGAGATATCATGGGAAAATCGGCGTTATTGTTAATAAGAAAGGTAGGGGTTACATCGTGAATGTTCCGCAAGGAAATGCAGTTAAAGAGATAATTGTTCGCCCAGAGCATATGTTACTACATGCAGAGGGATAAGAGTGTCAAGAAAGGCTTTAAAGGAACGATCAATCACGATTCCGCAGGTAAAAGAAACTCTGGAAGCCATAGGTGAAGAACGATTAGATCAATTCCAGAGAAGGTCACTGGATTACGCGGCAAAATTCTCTAAAGTTGACCCTAGTATGGCAGAAACCCTCATGAACAGACTCGTTGAGCAGTTTGAATTAGAAGAAGAAGAAGCTGTTCAAATAATAAACTGCATGCCGGAAAACATCCAAGAAATTAGAGTTTTTTTAGCTAGCGGACGTAGAATAATGGAAACTTCCAAGCTGGAAAGAATACTGGCTTTTTTAGACAAGTATAGAAAAAGGGAATAAGGGCTTCTTCTAACCATATTTATTATCAGCTCGGATGAGGAAAGAATGGAGAAAAGCGAGAAAAGATACGAAGAATTCGCTTATGTTCTCGATTATCTTCCCCATGGAAGGCCTGGATCCCGGCCAGGATACCGAGCAGGCGCGCTGGTCCAAGTTGCGGGAGAAGAATATTTCACTCTTCTCGAGGCGATCGCGAAGGAAGGTGTCATTTTCAAAACTTCTGATAGAGTTTACGTTGGGAAAGCTGCCCGCCAAAAAATTGCCTATATAATTGGCAGGATAAACTATGATGAATTAACAACCAACGCTAAGATGGAGCTGCCCGTGGTGGTTGAGAAAATAGTTCTTAACCGAGAGAATTGGTTCGTAACCTTCTTTAATACAGCCCGAGCGATCACTCCTAGAATGCATGCGTTAGAATTGATTCCAGGGATTGGGAAAAAATACATGTGGCAGATTCTTGACGAAAGGGAGAGAAGGCCTTTCCAGAGCCTCGATGATTTGCAGGAACGCGCTAACATGCCGAACCCAGCCAAGCTCATCGCGAAAAGGATTCTGGAAGAATTAGCTGGCGAAAGCAAATACAGACTGTTTACAAGAGTACCCTAGTGGTAGAACCATGAGTCTTCTTCAGAGGGCGAAGCACCTCCTTCGTCTTTACAGTTTTATTCCTAGAAAACGCTTGGGACAAAATTTTGTGATAAACGTTGATATATTGGAGAGGATTGTAACATACGCGTCTTTAACCCAGGACGACGTTGTTTTAGAGGTAGGAGCTGGGCTTGGGTTTTTAACGCAACTTCTGTCTCGTAAATGTAAGAGAGTTATTGCAGTTGAGTTTGATCTTGACCTGATAAGGATATTGAAAGAGCAACTTCATGGTATGCCTAATGTGGAGTTGATAGAGGGCGATATACTGACGGCTTCTGTTCCTCCCTTCGGTAAGTTTGTTTCTACTCCTCCCTACTCGATTTCATCTCCACTTCTGTTCTGGCTTCTGAAACAGAAGTTTGACTGCGCAGTTTTGACTTTCCAGACGGAGTTTGCTAAGAGGCTAGTTGCTTCCGTTGGTAGCAAGGATTATGGGAGATTAACCGTTAATACCTATTTTAGAGCTAAGGCTGAGCTTTTGGATTACATGCCCAAAGAAATGTTTTACCCCCAACCAGAAGTAGATTCTGTAGTCGTGCGTCTAAGGCCGAGGGAACCTCCCTTCCAGATAGTAGATGAAGAAACCTTTCTGGAACTCGTGCGTACACTCTTCACTCAACGAAACAAGAAGGTGAGAAACGCCATTATTCCCTTCTTGCTCAAGTATGGAGTCAAAAGAGAAAACGTTTTGGAAATGGTAAATTCTTTACCCTTTCACGACAAGCGTGTGCGGGGATTAGCACCTGAAGACTTTGGAATTTTAACCAAAGAAATCGTTCGAAAACCTTGGTATGGTCTATTCAAAAGAAGTTTAAATACAAAGGTGTAATATTGCTAAGGAACGGTGAAGAGAAATGTGTATTCTCGGGAAAGACAAGCTGATTGATCTCATTGAAAAGTATAAGATAATTTATCCTTTCGACTATGACCTCCTAGACGGCGACAGTTACATCCTAACTGTAAAAGAAGAGACTACGTTGCATTATTTGGAGCATCAAAACATCATTTCCTATGAAGTTGTTTTCACGCTGCCAAACCATGTGGCGCACCTCACAGCGAAGAGTAAGTATGGCAGAAGAGGATTGTCTTTCCTTAACGCTGCCAAGGTTCACAGCGGCTTTGTTGGAAGACTAGCCTTGGAGCTTGTTAATCTAAACAATGAGAGGCAACCGATTACGATTAAGAGGGGGGATCCTTTCATGCACATAGAGTTCTTGACCAGGGAAGGCAAACCATCTCCATACATGGGTCAATATCAATTCCAGTACGTAACTGAAGATGAGAAAAAAATGTATCTTCCAATCTTGAAAAACGTCTTTCCAAACTTTGATGAACTAGCCAAAATCTGGTTCAAAAACGAAACTCCATAGAAATTTCGAGAACTTTTGTTTTGTTGATTCGGATTCCCTATGCTTCTTTCCGTAAGGAATGGTTTATTAACAAAGGCTTAAATATCACGATTGGAGGATGGTGAGGGATAAATCATGAAGGCACGCAACTATCGAAAGGCAAAGGGTCAACCCTACACAAGAAAGAAGTACATGCGCGGCTCTCCCTCACCAAAAATAACAAAATTCACCATGGGCGACCCCACAGGTAATTTTGAGTATCAAACTCTTTTGATCGCCCGGAAGGAAGCCCAAATTCGACACAACGCCTTGGAAGCAGCACGCATAGCAGCAAATAGGCTTCTTGAAGAAAAGTTGGGAAACGGTTACCTTTTACAAATCATGCCTTATCCTCATATCGTGTTGCGTGAAAATAAAATGATTTTTGGAGCTCACGCAGATCGGCTTCAAGACGGAATGAGAAGGGCCTTCGGGAAACCCATAGGACTCGCGGCACGGGTGAAATCGGACCAACCGGTTATAATGGTCAATGTGAATGAGGATGGGCTCGAAGTCGCAAAGGAGGCCTTAAAGCGGGGAGGAGCCAAACTGCCCATACCTTGCCGATTAGTTGTCGAGAAAATTGGAGGCTAGCTTTGAATTTAAGCAGCAGATAGTTTCTTGATGAAGTACTTGGAGTTAATTTCGGTTATTCCCATCTCCTTTGCTATCTTCCTGTAATCTTTTTTGTTCTTCTCGACGACTTCTCTCAGCTCATCCTCAATTTTCTTTACTAAGAGTAGAGTCTCAACAACTTTGTCTCGATTAACACCAATCGAGTCAAGATGTATCGTCAAGAATTTAATGAAGTCTCTTCCCAGGTCACTAGGCGCCTGTCCACATATGCCTACGGTTCTTGCTGGATTCATCGAGTGAGCGCCTTCACACAGCATCTCGATAGATCTCATCACAGCAGGATCAGACTCATCAAACTCCCAAGCGATTTTTTCACTATCACGATCTATTCCAAGTGTGAGCTGAGTAAGGTCGTTGCTTCCAATGCTGAAACCATCGCAATATTTAGAGAATTCTTTTGGGATAATGCAGATGCTGGGAACTTCAGCCATGAAGATAACGTCAGGTATTTTTAATCTCGCTTTTTGGAAAGCATTTTTTATTTGTTTAGTTACTTTTTCTGCCTCGATGATTGTTCGAACGAACGGAACCATCGGAATTGCGTTAGTTAGACCCATTTTATGTACTTCTGTGAAAGCTTTAAGTTCCAACTCGTAGGCTTCACGGAAGAAGTCATCTACATATCTTGATGCGCCCCTGAATCCTAGCATAGGATTACTCTCAGTGAACTCTAACTCCATCTTCTTTGTCCTTGTTTTTTTCGATCCACAGATGGGACATTTTTTCTGTGGTTTAAGGGATATGCTTTCACCACACTCGCATTTAATCTCATAATAGACGGCTCCAGGTAAGGAACCGTACTCGTTCGTCTTGAAGTCAGAGAATCTCACTATAATGTTACGTGGTTTGAATGCGCCAGCAATAATTGCTATGCCCGTCCTTAACCTTTCAACATATTCGTAAGCTAAAGATTTGATGAATGGGTATTTCTTCTTGATATCATCAGCCCATCTATTTGGACCAAGCTGATCGGCTCTTAAAGCAAAAACTGGATGTAACTCTGCACTTGAAACGATGAATTCAATGCGGACAAGAGAACTACCCTGAGAAGGTAATTGGCTTACATGTAAAGCTTCATCAGGGCTACCGATGTTCACCATGACCTTGGTAGCTGTTTTTGGAATATCCTCTAGCTCCACTTCTTGAACTTCAAAGGGTTTCTCACCTTCGTATATCTTTGCTACACCGTCTGAACAATCGAGAGTGATCTTTTCTCCGTTCTTGAGTTTGAGTGCGCCTATAACGCCGACAGCGCAGGGTATGCCTCTTTCTCTGGAGACTATTGCAGCGTGAGATGTCCTGTTTCCTCTTTCGCAAATTATCGCGGATACTTTTTCAAGGCTCATGATGACTTCCCAATCTGGTGTAGTCATTGATGTTACAAGCATAGGTTTCATGCCTTTCTTGTTGTAGGCTTCAACTTCTTTTCTAGCTTCCTCATGATCTTTTGCCTTAAGAACAGAACCTGACGCAATCTTTGTACCGACGGATATACCGACGTAAATGGGGTTTGTTTTGGGTTTTTCTTTGAGTCTGAAAAGAGTCAGGATGGTTCTAGTGGCATGAACCGTCTCCGGTCTTGCTTGTGTTATGTAAACTTTTCCATTCTCAACAGCATATTCGATATCCATCGGTTTTTTATAGTTCTTTTCTATAGTTGTGACGTGCCTGGCGACTTGATTTGCTTCATCAAAGGTGAGAACTTTAGGGTCGCGCAAGCCTGTAGGAACTGCACGGTTGGTTTTACTCTTTTGGTCATAAACCAACATTTCTTTTTGAGGGCCTTTAGGCGGAATGGTTCCAAGTACTTTAACTTCGGGTTCTTTAATGAAGGCAGTCCATGAAGCAGTTTCCGTTCCTTGTACTATCATTTCTCCTAAGCCATAGACTGCTTGAACTACTCCAACGTTTCGGTTGCCCGTATCAGGGTCTATGGAGAAGGCTACACCCGCCTTATCGGAATCAACCATGACTTGAACGATTACAGATATTAGTCCTTCTTTAAGTAACTCCGATTCTGACATATCTAATATCTTTTTTCTACGTAAATCTTGTCTATAATCAATAACTCTCCAACCAAAGGCAGAAGCAATGCATTTTAACACGTATTTAATAACATTGGAAGAATCTAAGGGAACATTAAGGTAGGTTTCAAACTGGCCGGCAAAAGCAGCAGTAGCCATGTCTTCAGTAATTCCAGAACTTCTGACAGCAACTCTATTCTTTCCAATCCTCTTCTTCATCATCTTGATTCTTTTCCCTAATGCGTTGATGAGTTTTGTTTGAGTCTCTATGTTTTCGATGAAATTTCGTATTTTGGCGGCAATCTTCCTAGCTTCATCTTCATTGTTTTTAGCTAGTGTTTCATCTAACGTTTCAACTAGTTTTACAACGTTTTCATCATTGAGTAATACCTTAGCGAATTCCGTGGTGACCATTATAGCATAGGGCACATCATCTTTTCCTAAGATCCTGAATAATTTAGCTAAACTCGATCCCTTTCCTCCAGTATATTTTCCATCAGCGGCGATAGCTTCTTCGACACCCACTATTAGATTTTTGTTCTCTGACTTCACTGAAACCAAGCTTCAAACCTCTAGTTTGCCACTGAGTTTTTATTAGTTTGAAATAAACTTATTAAATCGATCGGATAAGCTTTCGCCAGTAGACCATGTAATCGTTTTTTCATTATGCAGTGGTAAAACATATGAAAAGAACATCCTTCGCCTTTGAGGAAAAACGTCTAAAAAAAGAAATAAGCAAACGAAAGGCCAAAACCGTTCTATTACAGCTTCCTGAAGGACTAAAATCCGAGGCTCCCCAACTTGCCTCCATCATAGAAGACGCTGGAGCCCTCGCAATAGTTTCTGCTGATCCATGCTACGGCGCCTGCGACCTAGCCCAACCTGACGCTGAAAGCTTGGGCGCAGACCTCATAGTTCATTACGGACACACTCCACAAATCAAACAAGAGCGAGTACCAACAATTTACGTGGAGGCAAAGGCGAAAATCAATGTCAAGGAGGCAGTAAAGAAAGCGATACCCCTCCTTGAGACTTGGAGCAAAATCGGTTTAGTAACAACGGTTCAACACATTCACAAACTCGATGAAGCAAAAACTTTTCTACTCAAAGTTGGGAAAACCGTTGCAATAGGAGATTCTGGACTAATTAAATATCCAGGACAGGTAACAGGGTGTGATTTCAGTAACGCTAAATCAATTTCAGAAGAAGTTGAAGCTTTTCTTTTCATCGGAGGCGGCAGTTTCCACGCCCTAGGCGTAGCATTAACCACGGCAAAGCCGACGATAATTGCTGATCCATACGAAAAAAGAGCGTATCCCATTCACAATGAAATTCCGCGGCTACTTAAACAGCGGTGGGCAAGCATATCTGAAGCAATAGGAGCAGAGAACTTTGGAGTATTAATCGGCTTGAAAATTGGACAGAAGAGGATCAAGGAAGCCGTGAAAATTAAAGAGAAGCTCCAGAAGAGTGGCAGAAAGGCAACTTTGCTTGCACTCAGAGAACTCACATCTAATGCGCTAATACAGTTCCCAAGTATAGAGGCATTTGTGAACACTGCTTGCCCCCGAATTTCCTTGGATGATACGGCTAATTTTCCTAAGCCAATTCTATCCCTTAACGAGGCACTTGTGGTGCTAGGAGAGATGGACTGGGAAGAACTATGCAGAGGAGGCTGGTTCGAAAACTAGATCTAGAAAAGGTAATCTCGGAGATCGAAACCCACCCGATGCCCAAGGCTTACCTCGAACAATACACAATATCTTCACGAGTCGCTGCGGAGATCCTGTTCATAGCAACATACGTTTACAATGATGTTGTTGATAAGAAAGTAGTGGATTTGGGTTGTGGCACAGGGAGACTTGCCTTAGGTGCTGCTCTTCTCGGAGCGAGAGAGATCTTTGGCGTTGATGTGGATAAGGTAGCTGTGAATGTGGCTCGAAAAAATGCGGAAAGAACGGGGATGAAGCAAAATACTCATTGGATCGTAGCAGACATCGATGTTATCCAAGGGAGCTTTGACACGGTTCTGCAGAATCCTCCATTTGGTGTGCAGAGAAGAAGGGCGGATCGGAAATTTTTAAAGAAATCTTTAGAGTTGGGTTATAGAATATATTCGCTTCACAAGGGTGGAGCTCGCAATCGAGAATTTATCAAAAGGTTTATTGAGAGGCATGGAGGAAAAGTTACGGGTATATTTCCCATGAAAATGGATATTCCAAAAATGTTTAGATTTCACACGAAAAAGAAGCGTAGTGTTCAAGTTGATCTATATCGAGTAGAAGGCAGGAGCCTATGAGTAAGTCTGAAAAGAAAAGTGGACTTTTCGTTGTGCCTGGAGACCGTTTAGGCGTTATCGAAGAGTTTACACCAGGTCCCGGAACCTATGTAGAAGACGGGATCATACACTCTCAAATCACTGGGCGTACGCTTCTGGATATGTTGAACAAAAAAGTTTCAGTTTACCCTCTTGTTCAAGCAGCAAGCATCCCACAGGTAGGGAGCATAGTTTCCGGACAGGTTTTAGATGTGAAAAACAAAAAAGCCGTCCTACGAATATCGCAGATAGGAAAAAGGCCACTATCTGGCTTTTTCACAGGCATTTTGCACATCTCTGACGTGAGTCCGAGCTACGTCGATACCATGTATAGTGTATGCAAAACAGGCGATATCGTTAAAGCGAAGGTTGTCAGCGACAAAAACAGAACATATCATTTGTCGACAGCGGAGAAAGACTTGGGGGTTATCTACGCCCTCTGTTCAAGATGTGGGCATGTGTTACAGTTAGGAAAACGAGGGATGCGATGCGCCAGTTGTGGAAACATTGAAAGAAGAAAAGTACCACCAGACTATGGAGAAGCAGCGTAAGAGGTAACAAAGATGAAGATCAAGGTTCTAAAAAGAAAATCTAACGAATTGAAGATTGAAGTAGAAGGAGAGGGTCACACCCTTTGCAACGTGTTGCAAAAAACGCTTTTGGAGGACGACACAATCGAGATGGCTGGATATGATGTGCCGCATCCACTCGTCGACAGCGCAATAATGTATGTCCGCACAAAGGAAAAGCGAAAGCCGGAAGCCGCTTTGAGAGAAGCAATTAAAAAGATTCTGCAGCGAAACAAAGAGTTCAGAAGAGCCTTTAAGAAAGCGTTGAAAGATTGGCGACGGAAATAAATCGAACCTAACTATTTCTCTCTGCCAATTCATAGGTCAAGTTTTTTCTTTGCTGTTAGGAGGAAGGAGCAGAAGGCTTCAACTGTGTCTTCGTTCTGTTCCAAAATGTTAACTCCCTCTTCCATCGTCATAGACTTTCGTACCCAAGCATATACGATTAAAGCTTCTGCAGCATCTGCTTGTTTGTGGCGATCAATCCTTGAGGGCAGCAAGCTTCTTAATCCCGCTTTCTTTAAAGCTTCAGCGAGTAAATGGTTGTCAACCTTAGCACCAGTTGGTTCTCCTTTTCTCTTCGACAGAGCTACAGAGTAAACGAAATTCACGTAGGCGTCTCCCAAGGCAGCGAGTTTTTGATCCATCAAAACTTCGCGTAAGTTTCTATATTGTGAAATGAAGGCAAACATGACGCTCCCTTTACTAGTTTATTTAATTATTTGTAATTAGTAGTAACTGTCTGAAAAAGATTTAAAGCTAAATGCGACGGAGGTTTAAAAGGAAAACTTTGACCCATAAAAGATTTCGCTCCATAAAACCTGAGATAAGGGTTTTGGGTGTCGATGATGGAACCTTCGTTCCCCGCACCAAGGGTACTGTCGATGTTGTGGGCATTGTTTATCGAGGTAGATACTGGCTTGACGGAGTTATGCGAACAGATGTAAGAGTTGACGGATTGGATGCAACAGAAAAAATTGCAGCTATGATAAAAAAGTCTCCTCACTACAAGGAACTTAGAGTAGTAATTTTGGATGGAATCACCTTCGCTGGCTTCAACGTGGTAGATATCAATGAACTCTTCGAGATGGTGGATCTACCTGTGTTGGCAGTCGTGCGCGAGAAACCTGATTTGAAGAAGATAAGAAAGGCCCTCGAGAATTTACCGGGATGCGAAAGAAGATGGCGAGCTGTGGAAAGTGCTGGAAAAATATTCGAGGTTCATACTCGAGACACCGGGGAAGTTGTTTACATGCAAATTGCGGGAGTTACGCAGGAAGACGCTGAAAAGATTCTGAAAGTTACATCTATGCGAAGTAGCGTTCCTGAAGCGTTACGTGTAGCGCATATTATAGCTTCTGGATTAACTCGATCGGAAGAAAAGGTTTAAAAGCGTCGAGCGTGAGGAAATGGCGCAGAAAATGCGGTGAGTGATATGGAGTTTTGTCCTAACTGTGGAACAAGGTTAACTCCAACTCGCAAAAAGAAAGGGAAGAAATCTGTGCTTCAAATTGTGTGCCCAAAATGTGGCTATAAGAAACGAGGGGTACACGCGCCAGCAGTTATCCCTAAGGTCATAGAACGGGCTCCTCAAGAATCCATAGCGGTGATAGGAAAAGAAGAACAAAAACTGCGAACCTTGCCCACTGTCAGGATAGAGTGCCCCAAATGTGGACACACCCTAGCTTATGCATGGCAAGTGCAAACTAGAGGAAGCGACGAGTCCTCCACCCAGTTTTTCAGATGCACAAAATGCAACTATACTTTCCGAGAATACAGCTGAGAGGCTTCAAGTTTCATTGCTACCCGTTCTGTATTCTACTCTTCTGTTTACGGAGAAAATCTTCCAATCATTTATCTGCAGAATCAACACTTAAATGAAAGAGAGGTTAAACATAAAGGTTAAAGGAGGTTTACCGTTGTTCAAAATCAAAATGATGGATGCAAAATTTTTGAAAGATATGATGGGTGCAATTGCAATCCTTGTGGATGAAGCCACCTTCGACTTAACTCCAGACGGAATCAAGCTTCGAGCTATGGATCCTTCACGGGTTGCTATGGTCGATTTTGAGTGGCCAAAAACGGTCTTTGACGAGTACACATGCAGTGAAGCGATGAAAATGTGCGTCAACATAAGCGAAATGTTGAAGCTGCTGAAAAGAGCTGGAAAAGACGAATCCGTCGAACTTTTCTTGGATGAAAAAACTGGACGATTAAAAATCGCGATTAAAGGAAAATATAATCGTACCTTCAACATGCCCACGTTGGAAGCCATGGAAGAAGAGGTTCCGACTCCCAAAGTCACCTTTAACATAAGAGCGAAGACTACAACAGACGGATTGCGCGCAGCCATCGAAGACGCCTCTATGGTAAGTGATCACGTTCGAATCGAGGCAGACAACGAAAAGATGATTATGAACGCCACCGGAGACATAATGGGAGCCAAAATCGAGTTTAAGAAAGGAAGCGATGTGCTTCTAGATATGAAGGCAAAGGAGGCGTCAAAGGCTACCTTTAGCTTAAGCTACCTCTCTGAGATAGTTAAAGCAGCTGTCGCAACATCAGAAATCGCCACCTTAGAGTTTTCAACAGATATGCCAAT
>CAYFWY010000046.1:0-12448 GCA_964346895.1 uncultured Candidatus Bathyarchaeia archaeon
CTTTACACAAACCATCTTTTATCCAATGGTATCTCCGGGCGGTTCTGTCTTTTGCGCTCATCCCCTGCTGAACCACAGCCCATTTTCCCTCTTCAGTAACAAAAAAGGCGTGATGATAAAGAGGGTAACCCACCTGAATAGCTGTGTTATCAACCTTGGCGCTCATGCGACTCGCATATTGCAAACGGTCAACCTTATCTGTGGAAAAACCAAACTTCTCTTCTAGACAGCTGATTTCCACTGGCGTCTTCGAAGATGCCCATCCCTTCCCACCGCATACAGCTAATCCCTGCTCTGTTGAGTTTATGGCGTTCTTCAAAACACCTGTCAAAACTGTAGTCACCCCAGAAGAATGCCAATCATATCCTAGGACACACCCTAAAGCTTGAAACCAGAAGGGATCTGAGATTCGATTCAGGAACATTTCTTGACCATACTCATCCACGATGACAGTAACCATTTCCTTGGCGAGCCTCTGCATTCTGAGGACGAGCCATCTCGGTGCCTTCCCATAGTGGAGCGGAAGCTTCGCAACGCCAGTTCTCTTCAAGATCTCACTCTTCACATAAAATAAAGATAGAAATAGCGTTTAAACATGCCTTCTGAAGAGTATGGTTCTACAGCAAATGTCCCTCATGGTCGATTTCTCCCATGCAAATTCTGGTGGATGAAATTGGAATATAATCCTCTGCGAGGATCATATCGATAACAATTATCATTAAGGGAGGAAGTCCCTTGCTTCTTCGTTTTTCATTAATTTCATGGGCTCGCGGCTCTGTTTCCTTACTCACCACGATAGCGTCAAGACTGTTTCTTGACACCGTGACACCATAAGGATCATTTAACGGGATAATCTCTCCCCTCTCCAAGACCCCAAGTTTTCTTAAGAAACTCTTCAAATCCTCTAAACGCGTCTCGTAGGGTACAATTTCATGCGGCTTCCTCAACTTCTTCACGAAAGCGTCTGAACATAAACCGATAAGAACATGATTTCCAACTTTAAAAGCCATTTTCAACAAGGCTCGGTGACCTTTATGGAATTCGTCGAAAGTACCTCCTACCGCCACCGTCGCAAATTTCTTTTTCACGATTCTTTATCTCCCGAGCCTACGTGCACCTTGAAGGTCAATCTTAGCTATAATAATCTTTTCAGTTGGCACAACTTTCTTTAAGGCTTTAACAACCCCGTCTACCTTATCTAACGTAACGAGAGCGTGAACAGCTTCACCAACCATATTTTGTGCAGCCCCAACAGCTCCAGCCTTTTCTGCAACTTCAATAAGCTTTCGAACGCGACTCGTCACAAGGCCAGCCCCTATCGCAAACTCCTTGCATGCTCGCATGAAATTTTCAAGAGAAGGATCATCAAGGATCTTCTCTAAGGTCTTTCTTCCCCACTCATTGATTAACCCTCTTTTTTCTTGAGACGAGAGCAGCTCCTTGGTTTGATATGGCTTGTAGGTGGCTGCAACTATTCTGTGATCAGAGGAAATGGGAATGCGATCTATAATGGCGATACCGGGTGCACCTGGCTCGATCGTTACTATACAGCCTCCCAACATTAACGGACCAACTGTTCCTAACCCTGTAAGAGCCTTTATTTCGGCTACGTGGGCTATTTGACCAAGCTGATTATATGTAAGATTGATCCCTAAGGCTTCGCTAAGGGCAAGAGCCGTACCTAAGGCGCCAGCAGCACTCGATCCAAACCCGGCTCCAATAGGCACCTCTACGCGATGTCTCACAGTAACACGGTATGTTTCAGGAACCTTTTCTAACAACGCTTCAGCCACGGTTCTGGTTGTCTCAGCCTCCAGCCAAAGCTTTCCATTAATGTGCACTCGAATCTGGTTTTCTTTTGCCTCAGCCAGGCTAATTTCGGTTGTAACTCCCTTGCTGATCCCAAATCCTCCACCACGCGCGCCAATCTCTTCTGGATTAGAGATTGGAACGCCATCGGGGGTTCTGTCACAAATTTCAAAGAAGCTAGAGATCCCTGCTGGGCTGAATGCCATAGCCCTTTTGAACATTCGTCCGTCGCCTCTTATTCTTCATGTTGCGGAGCCAATGAAGGAAAGGCTTTGTAGCATGCCTTCAATATGGGAGGCCCTATCACCATAAGGAATGGAATCTCTGTAGCGAACGTCCAAACGAGCCATAACAAAATAAAATAGGTTGGCGCGTCAGAGAAACCCCCAGGCAAAGGCAAAAATTGGCTAAACAACCATAATACAAAACCTATGATTGTGCTTCCTACACCCAAGCCAATCACTGAAGCAATACCGTAATTTTTCCATTCAGGCCAAAAACGCGCTATCACCCCAATCAAAATGAGACTTCCTGCGCTGACTCCAACGAATAGAAGCATGCTATTAGTTGGTGACAGCCCAGTGAATGCACTTGATTCTGAGGGCAGAAAAACTGTTGACACAAAAGTACCGAGCCCTACAATCAGAAAACCTATACCTAGGCCAAGGACAATCTTTTGCCAATCTAGCTTTCTTCGAGAAAAGTAGCCAATTAAAAAGAAAGCTACAAAATTTGAGGTAACACCTGCTGAAAGACTGAGAAGAGCATCTCCATGAAATAGCATGTCTCTCATGAATATTCCGATGCCAGCGCCAATTCCTCCAACCCAAGGTCCGAATAAAACCGCAAAAATTGCAGGAATCACAGCAGCCGGCCAAAAAGCAACAACACCTACAACAGGAGCAACGATTCCCAAATCTGTTAAACGACCAATAACCGCATACGATGCAGCACAGATACCCATCATTGCGACTTCCACCGCTTTCAATTGCATCACCTCTTCTTTAGGTCTGCCCAATGAATTAGATAAGAATTACGTATGGATTGCCTTAACTTATATGAAGTCTCTGCATTTCCTTTGATCTGCAAGTGTCTTGTAGAGTCTAGCTATAGATTTTGGTTTCACAACGTTTTTGCTTGATAAAAACAATTACGCGCTGCAGATGGTAAATAGAAATGCCAGAATATATGGTTCTGCTGAAGCTGGATTCAAAGAGCCTAAGGGAAGCCATAGGACGGTTAAGAAATCTTCCAGATAAACCTAGACCCGGAGTAAAGCTATGCTACACCATGGATATTCTTGGAGATTGGGACCTAGGTCTCTTAATCAAAACAAATACTGAAGATAACGCCCTAGATTTCCTAAACGAAGATATAGATGAAATCCCAGGAGTAGTTAGAGCATACATCTTATCCGGTTCGCCCCACAGGCAAATGAAAAAAACAAGAAAACGATGAAAAGACATCCAAAACGAAAAACACAAGAAGACGGATTACCGGAAAATTATGCATGAAAAAACGTAGATTCAGAAAGACTGGCGTAAAGCTTAAGGGTTTTATAGATATTTCAACTCACTATCAATATTTGTGAATTGGGAGTTGACGATTTGAGCTCTGAAAGAACGTTGGCGGAAAGGAAAGCCGAGGTTCTCATAAAACTTCGAAGTTACAAGCTATTAAAACGAGAGGAACTGAAAAACGCTATCAGCTTCACGGTTAAATCGAAAGATGGAGCGAAGGCGTTTATCTGGGTTGTCCCCACCGAAGAAACTGTGGGAGTCGCATACACCAACCAGTTGAAAAAGGCCATGAACGACGCCGGAGTCAAAAGCGGAATAATTGTCACCAGTGGGAAGTACACCCCATCCGCCAAGCTCAACGCAAAGAAAAAGGGAATCGAGCTAATTGAAAGGCTCTTTCCATCCTTCAACATCTTCGACCATGAGTTTGTGCCGAAACACGAGGTTCTTACGGTAGAGGAAAAGAAAAAACTTCTTGCAAAATATAAGGTGCAGCCCTATCAACTACCTGAGATTAAAGCCTCTGATCTCGCCGTCAAAGCTATTGGCGCCAATCCTGGAGACATAATTAGAATAATCAGGAAGAGTCCAACTGCTGGGAAATACATCGCCTACAGGTACGTTGTTGAAGGTTAAACCAAGAACTTAGAGAATGTTTCTAGTAATACAACTACGTACCTTCTGTCACTTTCATCCACAGTAGAGATGTATTGTTAAATGAAAAATTTTTACCCAACTTTTTTTGAAGCTGTGGGAAAGGCTTCGCAAACAACTATTCGTGCATGCATTTGGTTGTAGCAGTGTCTACTCGGGCTCCGGAATCCTTAAGATTTGAGGACAAGACAGCTGCAAAAAATCCCGTACAATGCGCCAGTCACGTGGAGATCCCGAAGGCCCTTTCAGCCTTAACTTGACGCCACAATTACTCTTACTTTTCTTCAGCGCATCCGCCTCTGATCGCCAAAAAAAGAGGGGGGAGGTTGAAAGGGTTTATTGTCGCTTCCTGAGCGCCCAAAGGTTAACTAAGCCAATTACGATGGCTACAGCAACAGCCACTGTTATGCCTAAGAACATTGGCGTGTAGTCTGCTGGTTTTTCCGCTTCTGGATACGCTGGCCACTCGGGTGTACCATACTCTGGCAGCGGTTCCGGTGCTTCCACTACGCCCACATGGGTTTCTGCGAAGGAGCTGCCGTACGATTCATCACCCATAAACGTCGCCATGACCTTGTACGTGCCTGGAACTTCAGGAGTCCACATGAGGCCGAATGTGCCGCTCATGTCAGTAGTAACATCGCCGATGTGGATGAAGTTGCCGTTCGGATCAAGGGTATCTAACGAAACTGGAACCCCAGTTACGTCTGAGGGAATCGGTTTCTGCATGTGCACGTACTCCATCCACCCAGCCATAGACTCCTTAGATACACATGGAGTGCCTGGCTGACCTGGAGACATGTCCAAGACTGTGCCCTCGATCACTACGCTTTCTCCTAACGGTATAGCAGTCTTTGGTGCTGTAACTGTTGTCGTGCTCTTGCCCTTACCGAAGACATACATGTACCCGTCATATTCGTTGGTGATTATGAGGTAGCCATCGGCGACAGCGCCTTGGAATGACCTAGAGCCAGGTACACCTTGACCTAGAGTTATGTTCCATACGCCCTCGCCTGAGGTCGCGTTGATGCAGTGGAGCTTCCATCCTCTGGTGATGGGCTGGCTGGGCGTGTGCTCAGTATTGAACGAGTAGAGCTTTCCATCAGCAACTATTCCACCACTGTGCCACGCATGCGTAGGTGTTTCATCCCAATAGTAGGGAGTTTCGAAAGGAGTGGCTGGAGATTTGTACGTCCAGACTGTGTCACCGGTATCCCAGTCAATGCCCCGGACACCAGCGTAGTCCATTGTGAAGTAAAGACCGTAGGCTGACTGCACATCATACGCTCCGAAGACTCCCCAAGGCCAACTTGAAATCTCGTTTTTCCATGCTATGTTTCCGGTGAACAGATCCCAACAATATATCTGCCCGTTTTGCATGCGGACTGCGAATTTTCCGTGGTCAGCGCATGCCGTCGATCCGCTGAAAAAGGTCTCCCAACCGGTGCTAAGATCGGTTGTAACGTTCCACAGAATTTGTCCTGTCGTTAAGCTGGCACCCAGTAAGCGTACTCCTATGCCTACTCCTGTACCCGGTGAACTTATTGTGCTGTAGTCAACAGCTATCATAGTTTCGAAATCTTGTCTGTCACCTAAGTTACTCCAAGGCCAAGAAATGTTGCCCTTTACCCTCGCATCAAAGTCGTCTATCACTGGTTGGCCACCACCACCCCCGTAAACCCAATTGCCCGCATTATTTTCTATAGTCCAATTGATCAAACGGCGATTTCCGCCGCCAAGATTCTGCACACTCAAGACATAGGGGTAACCGTACAAAGTACCCGCCGATACGCCTGGCGGTGGTCCTGTTATGTTTATGGCGATTTCTCCAGTATAGGGGTCCCACTTTATCAGCCGCCCTGACTCATCTCCTGATGGCCCAGTTATCGCTACAAGATATGGGGTCACTCCTGACCATGCTGTCGCACCAGGAACTTCCTGACCTCCTTTCGCATATTCAACGAATGTAGGTTGCAAAGGAGCCTGGATCGTCCACCACCAAAATGTAGTCGTATACATCGGTGCTGGATATTCCCAATACAATTCTCCGGTACGTAGATCGTAGCATCGCCAATAGGTTACTGTGCTCGTCCCGGTTCCTGGTTTATCATAGGTATCGTAAGCTCTCCCATTATAGATTATAGTCGGAAAACCGGTTCCAGATAGTCCTGGCTGCCGTAGTGAGATTTGCCCTGCTGGTCCTCCCACGAGACCTCCGTCCATGAATGGCCGCTTCCACATTATGTGGGCACTGTTTGGTCCTTGGACATATGGAATGAACTCATAGTTGCTCATGTATATGTTCGTGTCATCTGGCCAGTATTCGCCTCCTCCTACCACGCCAGTCTCAGGGTAGAATCCTAGAATCGGCCACCACTCTCTATTCTCTACTGATACGGGTCTTGTCCAATAGTCAGTTGGTAGTGGAGATGGAGGCCAAGAAAGCACCTGCTCTTCCTGTACAACAAGTTCCAGTTCGGCAGTGGAAGACTGCTTATAGTAGGCTGAGTCAAGATAGGTTCGACCTGGACCCGACGCATTGTATACTACTCCATCACCGTAATATCCTGCTGGAAAATACATCCCAAGAAAATCAAGTTTGAGTGTCCATGTGCCAACCTGGTCGACAACATATTGGAACCATGCGGTTGCGTCTCCCTGATACGAACTTATTGGGCCGACAACGTCTTCGTTTCCATCGGGATCTGTGATTGTCACCTGGAATGCTTCTATATACCCTCGTTCCACATGAGTTGCAGGTTTAGTCCACATGTTAACCAGCAAGGTCTGACCAACCCCTATAGGATTGGGACTAAAGGCAAGGTATGAGGCGGTCGTGATTGTAATACTGGGAGTTTTTCCGGCTGGTAGCGGTCCACTAACTGGTTGTTCAGCAGCAAGTTGAGCATGAACTGGCATATACAGCGTTACCATAACCGAAATCATCAGCAGAATTAAAGCGATTGCAGCTATGTTGGTCTTTGATATTTTTCTCATTTTCTTTTTCCTTCCTCAATTCATGAGGCGATTACGTAGTGTATTGTTTTTTGTTTAAGTGTTTTTCGTTTGTAATACATACGCACGTAAGTTGCCCTTTACTGAGTATTTTTATCTGCATGCCTCGGAATTAAAGACCGCGAAAACTGATTATTATTGATGAATGCGAGTTATCAATACGTTTAAATCATATATCCCTTGACTTCTGTTTTCTAATGGATTCATAGAGAGGATATTGTTGGAAGACGTCGATGTTGTTGTTGGAATAATCTTGAACAAAAACGAATTTTTAGTTGAACGCCGCCGGTTGGATGAAAAAATTGATCCAGATATCCTGTGCTTACCTGGAGGCCATGTTAGAACCAACGAAAGCATGGAGGAAGCGCTGAAGAGAGAACTGCGAGAAGAGTTGGATATTGAAGTGAAGGAATCAAAATTTGTATGCAAAAATTTTTACATCGCAAGCAACGGTGAAAAACAAAACGCGTATTGTTTCCTCGTTACAAATTATGAAGGAAAGCCCGCTTGCAAATCAGCTCAAGAGATCTTCTGGGAAGAAGACATTGAAAAACTGAGCCTAGAGGTTGACAAAAAAACGATAATGAAGCTCAGAGAACTCGTCGGTACACCTAAATAGCTCCCAAATTAACGTGCATAGATTTTTGAAAAGACTTTTTATCCCCAAAAAGAAGCACTTTCATAGGAAAACATTAGTACTTCGCCAATAATAGTGTGCCCGCTTAGAGTGACCCAAGTTGGATTATGTTCACATTATCGAAAGGCTGCCAAAAATACTGAAACCAGTATCAGAAAGGCAAGATGCGAGCGCCGCAGTCGCCTTGCTGCTGAAAACCACCGACAAGGACCTCAAAATCTTGTTCGTAAAGAGAGCTGAAAATCTTGATGATCCTTGGTCAGGACAGATAGCTTTTCCTGGAGGAAAATATGATGCGAAAGACAAAAGTTTGAAGCAAACTGTTATCAGGGAAACCTTAGAAGAGACCAACATAAATCTTCTTGACCGCTGTCGCTTTCTTGGAGCAATGGAAATTACAACCTCTACGCGAAGACCTGAAATGAAGGTTCTTCCATTTGTGGTTCTTCTTGAACATAAGCCAACAATTAAACTGAATTATGAACTGGAAAGGTTTGTTTGGATTTCGTTAAAACAGGTTGTTCAACACAGAGGCACCGTCAAATTGGGTGGCGTAGAGTGGCCTTCCTATATTGTTGGGAACAACGTAATTTGGGGATTGACATATAAAATTCTTGAAACCTTTTTACACACTCTCGAGTAGCCCCATTGGATCATTTGCGAAAGACAACTCACTCAGTTCTCTAAATATTGGCAATCTTACGGATCAAAATTAATCATGCTGCGTCCTTATGATAAATGAAACAAAGTGTTACACAATGAAAGCTCTTCACAAATAGAAAAAGAACAAATTTGTAGAGGTAATTAGGCATTCAATCGTTGAGGGCTAGTGTCATTCTTGCTTTTCTTTTGCAACCATGACTTCTGTTGCTTTGATTACTGCTTCCACTTTGTCTCCAGCCTTTATATCTAATTCTTCAACAGCTTCTTTGGATATAAGTGCAGTTACGACGATAGGCTTGTCTATTTTGATTTTAACTTTCGCTGTGACTGCTCCTTTTTCAACTTCTTGAACTATTCCCTTCAGTCGATTCCGTGCACTAATTTTCAATCCAACCGCCTCCCAATATGTTTCGTCTCCAATAAGCTCACCCACGTAATCTTCAACTCTCTTGTACTCTTTCAACAGGCTTTCTCCAAGCTTGGTCAGGTGGGCGCCACCTCCGCCTCTTCTTCCGCCCTTGTAGGTTTGCACTACTGGCTCCTGCAGGCTCTTTTCAATTTTTGCCAGGTAGTTCCATACATATCGGTATGACATTCCAACTTTTTTTGCTGCCTTTGAGATGGAGTTCACTTCTTTTATGGCTTCTAGGATTTGTGCTCCACCTTTCCCTAAGAGAGGTTTTCCTTTGTGTTCAAGCCAGACCTTGCATAGAAGCTTATGCTTGTTGTAGGTGAGCATGGACTTCAATAGCATCTATAACTTTACGCATATAAAAATGTGGAAAAACATTTTAATAGAGAAAATATGAGGACGAACGCGCAATCTTTTCAGTGAGAACGGTGATATGGTCTTAAGAGTTCTTCTAGTATAGAGAGCATTGTAGGCACCTTAGTTACGATGTCTGTGAGTGTCACTATACCGATAAGTTTCTGTTTGTTCAGGACGGGAAGTTTTTTGACCTTTTTCTTCGCCATGAGTTTGGCTGCTTCATCGATACTGGCTGTTTCGCTTATTGTTAATAATGGGCTAGTCATTACTTGCCTTGCAGTCAGGGTTTCTGGCGCCAAGCACGGTTGCACGATTCTTCTAAGAATATCGCGTTCGGTTATTATGCCTACAGGTCTGTCGCCTTGCACAACTACTATGGAACCTATATCGAATTTGTTCATAGTAGCTACCACCTCTTTGACGCTGGAATCAGGTCGCACCACTTTCACATCTTTTGACATAATATCTCTAACGAGAACTATTCCTGCCACCTTACTTTTTCCTCCAAACCGTGTCAAACCATTTTATGATCAACCCTTTATGTGTTTTGACGCACGCGAAGTTGATAGAAACTATATTACCGCATCGAAATATTCACAAACATTTTTACGCCATTCAATCATTGAAATTTTGTAATCATTAAAAAGGTGTTTTGGCGACAAAATGAGAATTTTGAAGGCCACGAGAAGCAACATTTTAGCCGCTTCACGGATTGTGAACAAGGGAGGCTTAGTGGTATATCCAACCGAAACTGTGTACGGGCTGGGTTGCGACCCCTTTAACGTTGAGGCGGTTAAACGCGTTTTTGAGGTGAAGGGAAAAAGAAGAAAGCCTCTACCCGTATTGGCGTCAAGCCTCAATCAAATTGAAAGAATAGCTTACATGTCACAGGATGGAATAAAGATCGCTGAAAAGTTTTGGCCCGGCTCTCTCACACTAATCTTTCCTAAGAAACCCGTTCTTCCAGATGTTGTTACATGCAATGGAGATACTGTCGGGGTGAGAATCCCAAAGCACAAAATAGCACTTCAACTCATCAGCTTGTCTAATGGCCTGCTCATAGGAACAAGTGCAAACAAAACCGGAGAAGAACCTCCACGAACCGTTCATGAAGCAGCTCAAAAATTGAAAGAAAAAGTGGACGTATTCCTCGATGGCGGACCAACTTTTCTAGGCAGGCCATCAACCGTAGCTGACTTGACCTCAAAAAAACCAAGAATCCTTCGTGAGGGCCCCGTAAGCCTAGAAGAAATCTCTGACATAATCTTGCGGAAAAAGAAAAGCACCTCGAATTATAAAATGTAAAAACGCAAGTCTATCGAAACTCTAGCTTTGAGTCGCCAACAAAGCCACATGTTCAATTACCAAATCAATTAACGCTTCCAATTCTAGACCTTTCCTCCTCAACTTAGCCTCGATTTCAAGGTCGGAAATTTCGAACAATCTCTTGATGCCCCCAATTTTTTCGTCAGTCAACTCGAGAACCATGTCATCGCGTTCCCCGGGCACCATCCTAGAAACCACCTCTAAACAATCATCCATTCTCTGCCTGTTTTCAGCTATGATAAGAACAGCGACTCTCGAAGAATCTTTTTTGACCCCAAGCAGATTCACTGCTTTACTAATCTGTCTTTGAGCTGAAGCGTAAAGGATAGCCTCAATAGCCAAACTGCTTGATATGTTTGACTTTCTTTTGAAAGCCTTCAAGGCGTTCAAGGCGGCAAAATACAGGTGCTGCTGACCCGCTATCAGTTTAGCGTCAAGAAACTGAACATGGGCTTCTTTAACTTCTCCTCGAACATCTTCAAGAAAACCTTTGATGTCTTTGATTTTGACGTTTTTGAAACCAACTATAGTGATATGTCCGTTATTTCCGTTGAACTTTTCCAGTTTTCTGGTCAATGTCTTTACCCAAAGATCTCTTGAATGAATCTCTCTACGAGTTTTCGGTCTAATCCAGAACTCACCAACTTTTCTTTAGCCATATCTATGGGGCTTCCTTGGCATTTGTATCTTTCAACAATTTTTTTCACTGTTTCTTTTCTCTCCCAGGGAAAAATGATCCATGAGGTGGTTTCTTTTTCATAATAGTCTGGAATTAGAGCACTCCAAGGTTTGTAGTAAATCGTCGTAGTTTTAACTTCACTTGCGCCCTCTTCTTCTAGATGCGATAGTACGAGTTTGAGGCTTTGACCAGTGTCTGCGATATCATCTACAACAAGAACCTTTTTATCTTTCACTGAAACGGAAACTGGCTGCGTAATTACCGGTTTATCCCTAGTTTCGGCGACTCCCACATAAAATTCTGCTGCTACATTTACTACATTAGGGTTTTCTAGTAGATCCGACATCACTCTAGCAGGGGGCCATCCGCCTCTGGAAACGCCTAGGATTATGTCGGGTTCAAAGCCATTCCTACGGATCCTTTTTGCAATATTCAAGAGGAAGTCGTAGATTTGATCCCACGACGGCACCTCAAACTCCAATTCTGAAGCCACGTTTTTCCCTCGGAAAAGCAAGAATGGATAATTTGTGATTTAACCTTGTCGCTGCTTCTAATAAGATCAATCTCACACATCTGTCGCCACTATTTTTGGGCGGATGAATTTGGCGCACTTTGCACATTTATGTCGGGAAAGTGTTCGAACCTTAGGATAACCCATGGATTTTAAATGAGACTTGGACATGGATTCCTGCCACTGATTTTTACAGTGAGGACATTCGAGCATCACGGTTACTTCCTCGGTCACGGTAACTATTTCTCTTCTAGCCACCAAGATTGCAGAGCCGAGAACAAGAAATGCAACACCAGATATAAGGTAGTGTATGAGTCTTAATCCGATCCCCAAATCTATATCAGGGTATTCCGCCCAAAAACTTGCGCTCAATTCGGAGAGTACATCTGAGGAGGAGAAGACTCCCGTGTCCCACCATTTCCACACTAAGACGAGTAAGAATATTCCTCCTATGATAAAAAGCAAAAGACCTAAGGCGTAACCTGTCTTTTTCTTTAGAATGGTCATTCCCATACGCCATTCACCAACATTTAACCAGTTGGAAGGATTCGCTTATTTAACTTATGAAAAACTGCAAACTCAAATGGTTCAGGAAATGGAAGATACGGTTTGAATAGTAGTTGAAGCCAGCATAGATACCACTAGAAAGGAGTGGGAAAAGCACTTGAAAAGGAATTATAGGTTTTCATGACAGCTGTTGAAGGGCCTTCAACCTCTTCACTATGTTGGGGTGAGTGGAGAAGATTTCCATCACTCTGTCAAACGAAGTCACTTTTTTTCTGAGAACTTCCTCAACAAGCTTCTGATCGGCTGCGTATGCTCCTACCTGCCTCATGGATGCGGAATCTAATTCTGCGCGATCTGG